>CBDUBV010000032.1:0-26184 GCA_965365475.1 uncultured Chthoniobacteraceae bacterium
CCAACACCTTGCGCGGGTTTAAATACCGCGAAGTCGGGCCTAAGGACGAGAATGACGAACCAATCGGCGGTCAGACTCTCTCACGTTTTACAGCGGAAGTGTCTTTCCCGATCATCGATCGCATCCGCGGTGCAGTTTTTTACGACGTTGGCTTTGTAAATCGCGGGTCGTATGATTTCAGTGCTGGAGACGTAAATTCCGATGCCGGTGTGGGATTGCGATTCGATCTCCCGATTGGCCCAGTGCGCGTGGATTTTGGCATCCCGCTGCAAGCGGATTCCAGCAACGATTCCAGTGGCAGATTTAACTTCAATATCGGCTATCAATTTTGAACGAAACTGGATACAGTCGGTCTCACAGTACTCACCCAAACCCAACACTTACGTTAAAAAAAAATAAATTCAGAATGAAAAAGTTAACTCTTATCCCCGCCTTGGTCGTAGCAGCCTCCATCGCGATTGCCGGGACAGCTCAGGCCCAACTCAAAGTCGGCACCGTGGACATGAACAAAGTGTTCTCATCCTATTACAAAACAAAGGATGCTGAGGCAAAGATCAACGAGGCGCGGACTACTGCGAAGACCGAGTTGGACGAGCGCATGGAGACCTACAAGAAGAATCTCGATGCCATCAATAAACTCAACGAAGAGATGCAGAAGCCTGAGTTCAGCAAGGAAATGAAAGATCAAAAAGCCAAGGCTCGCGACGAGAAGATCGCCGAGACCAAAGGCCTGGAACGCGAGATCAACGAATTCCGTCAAACCCGCGAGAAACAACTTCAAGAGCAGGCTGTGCGCATGCGCAACGGAATCGTGGAAGAAATCACCAAGATCGTTCAGGACAAGGTTAAATCCGATGGGTACACCTTGGTCTTTGATAGCTCAGGTTCCAGCCTCAATGGTGTGCCGATCCTTGTTTATTCCAACAAAGACTTGGACTTCAGCGAATCCATTATCACTGCGCTGAACAAAACCAAGCCCGCACAATAACTTTAAAATATTGGGCTCCTGTGGATGAATACATCTCCGCAGGAGCCCTTTTTTTATGCCCCATAAAACTCTCGGAGAAATCGCCTCGCTTGTAGGTGGCGAAGTAATTGAGCCTTCTGCTGCCGATAAAATCATCCAGGGAGTGTGTTCCATCGCGGACGGTCGTCCGGACGAGATCACTTTCTTCGCGAACAAGAAATACATCTCTTCGCTCAAAACCTCGCAGGCTGGGGCGGTGCTCGTGGCACCGGATTTTGCATTCGATGTGCCGCCAGTCGTGTTGCGCGTGGAGAACCCTTCCATTGCGTTTGCTACAGTCGCTGCATTATTTGCTCCGGCACCCACGCGGTATAAACCGGGAATTCATCCATGCGCCGTGGTGCATGAGGGGGCACAGATCGGCCCGGGGGCAAGCCTGGCTGCGGGCGTGGTCGTGGAGTCTGGGGCGGTGATCGGCGCCAACACGGTGCTGTGCGCCAATGTATTTGTGGGGCGCGAAGCGAGGGTGGGGGAAGATTGTCTGGTTTACTCGAACGCGTCTGTGCGGGAGCGTGTGACCATCGGGAACAGAGTGATCATCCATTGCGGGGCGGTCATTGGCAGCGACGGCTTCGGCTATGAACTGGTGCAGGGGCGGCATCAGAAAATCCCACAGATCGGGACAGTCCAGATCGATGATGACGTGGAGATTGGTGCGAACACCACGATCGATCGCGCCCGGTTCGGACGCACATGGATTCAGGAAGGCACGAAGATCGATAATCTCGTGCAGATTGCGCATAATGTGGTGATCGGACGGCATTGCATCATTGTTTCGCAAGTGGGCATCTCGGGCAGCACGAGACTTGGCGACTACGCAACGCTTGGCGGACAAGTCGGCGTGGCCGGCCATCTGGAAATCGGTGCGCGTGCCATGGTGGGTGCGCAAAGTGGGATCAGCAAGAATGTGCCTGCTGGGGAAATGTGGAATGGCACCCCTGCGACTACACTAAAAGAATCGCATGAGAGCATGGCGCGTGTGCGGCGCCTTGAGAAATTAACTGAGCGCGTAAAGCGCCTGGAAGACGCGCTTGGTGGGCATGATTAAAAAACATCGAGGCAGTTAGTGCGCCCGCTCAATGCACAATTTTAATT
This sequence comes from uncultured Chthoniobacteraceae bacterium, assembly GCA_965365475.1. Taxonomy (GTDB): domain Bacteria; phylum Verrucomicrobiota; class Verrucomicrobiia; order Chthoniobacterales; family CAKUMP01; genus CBDUBV01. The sequence goes on from CBDUBV010000032.1 coordinate 2,123, forward strand.
GGTGTGCCGATCTTGACGTTGCGGTAAAACAGTGGCGCGATCTCTTCCGGCATGCGAATGCAACCGTGTGAGGCGGGGTACCCGGGCAGATGCCCCACATGCAGGCCCACCCCTTGCCATGTCGCACGCATGAAATACCACATGGGTGCGCCGACAAAACGTGTGCCACTCGGTGCGGAATCGATCTTGGTGCTGACACCTTCGCGCACTGTGCGACCTTTGCTGTCCACAAAACTGCCGTAGATGTTGGAGCGGTGGTCACGGTTTTTTTCCAATACGGTGAAATTGCCCGTGGGTGTCATGCCTGAACGTTTCCCCGTGGAGACCGGTGTATCGATCACCACTTCCTCGCCGACCATGAGATAAGCGCGCTGTTTGCTTAAGGAAACCAGAATGCGCGAGTTGTCCGGATTCACGCGCTCCATCAACCGTGCGGAAATGACTGGTTTGTCCTGGGTGCGAAGCAATTGAGCAGGTTTTTGCGCAGCTTGTGCCTGGAGCGCGGCAGGCCACGCAGCCAGTAAACACGCTGCGAGGGCTGCCGGCACAATCCGTGGGATGCCTGAGAAACCGATAATCATTGCAAGGGGATACCCATATCCCGCACTGGAGCATGCTTCAACCAGATATTCGGAGGCAGCGGTTTTTCATTTGCCTTCGGCTGGTGCATCGAGAGATGGTGCACGCTATTCACTATGCCATCCAAGCCTTCCAAAAAAATCAAAGCCTATGCTGCATCCGGAGTGGATGTGGACCTCGGCAATAAAATCAAACGCGGTATCCAGGCCAAAGTTCGTGCCACGCATGGCCCGGAAGTGCTGGCCGGCATCGGTGGATTTGGCGGATTGTTTCGCGCGGATTTCCGCAGCATGAAGGAGCCGGTGCTTGTCTCCAGCATCGATGGGGTGGGGACCAAGTTGAAAATTGCGTTCGCGATGGATCGGCACGAAACCGTGGGCCAGGACCTTGTAAACCATTGCGTGAACGACATCGCGGTTACGGGCGCCAGGCCGTTGTTTTTTCTGGATTACCTCGGGGCGGAGCGCCTGGAGCCCGATGTATTTCACGAGATCATCACCGGGTTTTCCAAAGCCTGCAAATCTGCGGGTTGTGCTCTCATCGGGGGTGAGACGGCACAGATGCCAGGCATGTATCAACGCGGAGAATATGATCTGGCGGGGTGCATCGTCGGTGTAGTGGATCGCAAAAAAATGTTGGATGGCTCGCGGATTTGCGCGGGCGATGCAATCATAGGCCTCGCATCCAATGGTCTGCATACCAATGGGTACTCGTTGGCGAGGAAAGCGTTGCTGGAGCGAGGGAAGTATAAGCTGACAGAGCCGTTGCCGGGGAGTGCGATTCCGCTTGGGGAAGAATTGATGCGGGTGCACAAGAATTATCAGCCGCTTATGGCTCGGCTTCCCGATGGGGTACTGAAAGCCGCGGCGCATATCACCGGCGGCGGTCTGGTGGACAATCCGCCGCGTGTCTTGCCTGCGGGGTGCGATGCTGTGATCGACACCCGCACCTGGACCCGGTCGGCTATTTTCCGAATCATCGAAGAGATGGGTAAAGTGGATCCGGTGGAGATGTATCAGGTCTTTAACATGGGCATCGGCATGGTGTTGTTTGTTGCGCAAAGCGATGCGCCGGATGTGATTAAAGCTACGCGCGGAAAGTTGATTGGCACCGTGGTGGAAGGCAGTGGGCAGGTGCAGTTGTTGCTCTGATTAGGATTTACTGCTCGGAAGCCTTCCCGTATAGTGCCGGGCATCTATGCGGGAAATTTCTGTTCCGGACATACATCTCGCTTTGGAGACGCCTCCGCAGTTGGTGCTGAAACGGTCTGGACTTTCCCGTGTAATCTACGACATCGATCTCGGCGAGACGATCGTCGGGCAGAATTTGGAATGCGGGGTCATGCTGATCGATCCCGAGGTGCGACATGAGCATTTCCGGATTCGGCGCGGCGAGACGTATTGTGCAGTGGAACCCCTGTCGGCCACAGCTGTGACATGGATCAATGGAGTCCGGCTTACGCAACGGGCGATGCTGAAAGATCAAGACAAGATCAAAGCCGGGGCGAGCGTTCTGACTTTCCATGCCAACACACCAAGCCCCCAGGTGCCGCGTGCGCAGCCAGAGCAGGAATTGATCGCCGAGGTCAGCGGAGCGGCGGATGCACCGACTGGAGGCGGCAGGGAGAACGCCATTTCGCCCACTTCCTTCATGATGTTTTGGACGCTGGTCGCACCTCTCATCCTGGCGGCGTTTGCGTCGCTGGTTGCTGTCGAGGGGCGGCTGCTGCTTTTCACAGCATACACAGTCACATTGTGGTTTGGGCTCATGAACGGAGGTTTGGTCTTGAATGGCAGGTCGTTTAGACAAAATCCGCGTGTGGCGTGCTCACATGATGTGTGGATAGTATTTCTGTTTGCTCTGGCGATTACGCTTGTGCAGAGCGTGCTGCTTTTTCTCGCATTGATGCTTTGGAACATGGGGCTTCCTGGATCGTTGTTCTTGCAAGCTGTCTGCCTGCTGCTCTCGGCTGCTGCGGCAAGTGCGGTTGGTCTTGTATTCTCCTGCGCAACGAGTTCGCGTCTGGTCGTGGCGTGCCTGGTCCCGCTGGTGCTCGCCGCGTGGATGCTCCTTTCCGGCTACCCCGTGCCGACGCGCGATATGCACACGCTTTCATCCACGCTGGCATCAGTCACACCTGGCCACGCAGCGCAAAGTATCATGGACGCGAGTATTCTGTGGGACCAGCGGGCGAGTGCTGCCATGCGCACGAGATACCCGGAGGCGATCCGGTCGGTGGGTGGAGGCACTGCGGATACGGCAGCGTTCCGTCCCTGGCGGGCGGTATGGATAGGGATTCTCGTGCTGGCAATCTGGTGTATTGCGGGTGCGGCTGCGTCGTTTGTTTTGCGCACGCGGAAAGCTAAATACTGAGCTTGCGGGCGGTCGCAAGTGTGTCGATCTCGCTGGGGGATTTGTCGGTTCGTATGCGTTTAATACGCGGAAATCGCATGGCCAATCCGCTTCCGTGCCTTTTGCTGGGCTGGATGGAATCGAATGCGATTTCCAGGACGATCTGGGGTTCCACTTCACGCGCGCGGCCTTTCTCGGAGATTGTGTGCGTGAGAAAATATTCCGTGAGCGTGGCGATTTCTTTGTCTGTCAGGCCGGAATATGCCTTGCCGATGGTAAGCAACTCCGGCTCTTGTTCGCTGCGGCGCACTGCAAAAGTGTAGTCGCTGAGGACATCCTTTCGTTTGCCGTGGCCCCATTCCACAGCGACGACCACGACATCCAGCGTGGCGTATTCTTTTTTCAGTTTTACCCAGACAAGCCCGCGACGTCCTGGCGTGTACGCAGATGCGGGATCCTTGATCATGAGTCCTTCGTTCCCGCGCTTGCGCGCATCGCGGAACAAGGTGTCGATCTCCTGAGGTGATGCTGCTTCGCGTATTTCCGAGCGAAGTATTTGCGCAGGAAGATGGACTGTGTCCAAAATGGCGCGCCGCTCGGAAAGCGGGCGCGACAACAGGGGCGCGTCATTGTGTCGAAGTAGATCGAAGGCCACATAGCGCACGGGAATTTCATCTTTCATAAAAAGATCTTCATCCGTGCGACCAAGACGTTTCTGCAATTCAAAAAACGAGAGCGGTCGCCCCGCGCGAAACGCCACGATCTCGCCGTCGAGAATCAGGCTTGCTGTGATTGCACCAGCATTGGAAGCAATTTCCTGGAACTGTCGGGTCACACATTTGAGGTCGCGCGAATATATTTCCACTCTGCCTTCGTGAAGATGCATCTGTGCACGGATGCCATCGAATTTGTCTTCAACCTGGCAGATGCTGTGTTGCATGCGCTCCCAGACAGCCACGGCATCGGGCTCGGGGCCAGCAAGCATGCACCTGACTGGACGAAACCATTCGAGGCGCGCTGTGTCGAGCTGATGGGTGATTGCGAGCTTTGCTGTCTGCCCGGCATCGCCTGTGAGCATGTGTGCGTGGCGCACTGCGTCGGCGTCTTCTCCCGAAGCCTGCGCGATGGCTTCTTCAAGCAGACCCTCTTTAAGACCGATACGTGCATCGCCGATCATGATTTTCACCAACCATGCGGCTTCCTGACCAGTGATGGATGCGAACCGCTCTTCTAGCATCCGGGCCTTGGCAAGCGGGCCGCGTGTCTGAGCCAAAGCGGAGAAAAAGCTCCGCACATCGCCGAATGAAAGTGCCACCGGGTTTGAGCTACCGGAGTAGAGCTGCTGCGTTGTCAACGATATGTCCGCGAGCCGCCGCGACACTGCTTTGTACTCGCCCGGAGACACTCCCGTGAGAGCGAGCAGAGCCTGCCGCACCACGGCCGAGCCGATGTTCAACACTCTCGGATCGCCCTGAGCAAAAGCCCGCCCAGAGAAGTATCGTGCTGCGTCTTCAAGCGCATCGGCATCGAGCGAGCTGAGGTAATCCGCGAGAATCTCGATTTTGCGCAACCGTCCGGATACGGATGCAATTTCCTCCCCGGTGCGAGCGAACTCGAGGAATGGAGAATAGTGTGCTGCCGCGACGGGAGCGTGGATCCGCGCTGCCACGGTGGGCGGCGCCACGATGCCTAGTTCCAACTGATTATCCCGCCCGATCGCCCATGCTTCGATTCCGCGCTGGCGAAGATCGGCTGCGAATTCCAACGCGAACCCATGCACGGTGAGCACGCGTTTCGGGTTCACATTTTCCACGTGCCGCAAGAGATCGTTGTAGTCTGCGTGGTCGGAGAGCGGCAATGCAGCATCCACTTGGTTGCGGTGGCGCGAACCGGAGTCCATGGCCCATCCCGTAAGGGCCAGCGTGCGTCGATTGGCGATGCCTTGAACCACGCGACTACGGGCCACGGAGGGTGGACAGATAAATACATGCCCGGAAAGTTTCGCAGGATCGTAGCGCAGACACGGCGGCAGGTCCGCGCGGAGTCGGCCATAGATCTGAGTCATGCGGAACACGGAGTCGTGCAGCATGGGCACAAGCCCCGCTCGGCCCAGTGCCCATAGAATCTCCTGCGCTTTGCCTAGCGAATATCCAAAGAGGACTGGAGTGGCTTCTTCTTCCAGCGTTTCCTGACAGAATTGCACCATGTCGCGTAACACCTGTTCCGTGGGCGGAAACTGATAATGCGGAAGACCGTATGTGGTCTCCATGATCAACGTCTCGGCATGGAGAAATGTAGCAGGCTCAGCGGAGAGGCCAGCCCGTAACTTAAAATCACCAGTATATAATAAGGAACCATCCGGGTTCTCCACATGCAGTTGAGCTGAACCAAGGATGTGCCCGGCGGGGATAAGTGTGAGCGTGGCGTCTTGAAATGCATGCCCCTGGTGGAAGTCCAACACGGTCTCCTCCCGCGCACCGGGAATGCGCGCATGAAACAACGCGGATGTGCCCCGTGAGAGAATGACCTCGCGGTGCGGCGCGATGTGGTCGGCGTGTGCATGCGATACGAAAGCCACAGGACGTGCATCCCATGGGTCAAGCCAAAGCCCATGCCGAGGCAGGCAAAGACCACGTTCAAATAGCACTTCGATCATATTTTTTACAAATATGAGCTGGAAGAGCCCAAGTGCAAATGCCGTGCCTACGGTCTGCGCTCGCGGATGGCGGACAGAATGTCGCCGATGGCTTCCGCGCGAGGTCGTGCACCGATATTGCCTTTGCCATGAAGTCGGACGCTGACAGCTCCGGCTTCCAGGTCGCGGTTGCCAACCACCAACATGGTGTGCACCTTGCTCTCTTCGGCATGCAACACTTTACCCTTGATCGGATCGGTCGAGGCATCCACGTCGCAACGCACGCCTGCTGCGCGGAGTTCGCTCTGAATGTTGAGAGCATAATCCACGAGCTGTGCCTCATCGCCGATGGGCAGTATGCGGACTTGTTTTGGCGCGAGCCACAGCGGAAAATTGCCAGCGTAGTGTTCAATGAGAAACCCGATGAAACGCTCGTGCGTTCCCAACGGAGCCCGATGGATGCACAGTGGGGTCTTCGAGGTGTTGTCACGGTCTTTATAGACGAGGCCAAATCGGGAAGGCACCGCGAAATCCACCTGGTTCGTGGCGATGGTGAATTCGCGGCCAATCGCGCTCCAGACCTGCACATCGATCTTGGGGCCGTAGAATGCGGCTTCGTTGGGCACTTCCACGTGATTGATCCCGCTGCGCTGCAACACTTCACGCACCATGGATTCCGTCTTCAGCCATAGCTCGGGTTCATTTACAAACTTCTGCCCGAGCCGCTCCGGGTCGTGCGTGGAGAAACGCATCTGGTATTTTTCGATACCGAAGATTCTAAAATACTTGAGATACATTTCGTTCACTGCGTGAAATTCCTGCTCGAACTGATCCTCGGTGCAGTAGATATGAGCATCGTTCATTTGCATGCTTCGCACGCGCATGAGCCCGAACAGTTCCCCGCTTTGCTCATAGCGGTAGCAGGTGCCGTATTCCGCAAGGCGCAAAGGCAGGTCGCGATAGCTGCGCTGCACGGCACCAAAGAGTTTGTGATGGTGAGGACAATTCATCGCTTTGAGATAATACCGCCCGCCGCTGCTGTCTTCTCCGGCGTCCGACAAGGTCATCGGCGGAAACATCGATTCCGCGTAGTAAGGCAGGTGGCCGCTGGTTTTATACATGGTCTCGCGTGCGAGATGCGGCGTGCGGACGCGTTGATAGCCTGCGGCAAACTCCGTCTCCTTGGCCAGTTGTTCCAGCTCTTCGATCAGCACGGTGCCGTCTGGTAGCCAGAGCGGAAGCCCCGGCCCGACATCGTCGTCGAAGCAGAACAACTCCATCTCACGCCCGATCCTGCGGTGATCACGTTTTTTCGCTTCCTCCAGCATGGCGAAATACTCCGCCATCGCCGTTTTGTTCTTAAATGCCGTGCCGTAGATGCGCTGCAACTGCGGGTTGCGCTCATCGCCTTTATAATAAGCACTGGCCACGTGCGTGAGCTTGAATGCGCCGATGTTGCCCGTGCGCATCACATGCGGTCCCGCGCAGAGGTCCGTGAAAGCGCCATTGCGAAATATGCTGATGGGTTCGTCCGCCGGAATGTGCTGGATGATATCGAGCTTATATTTGCTTGGGCATGCACGCGGAGTGAGTGCTGCCAGTTCGCCTGCTTCGGCCATCGCAAGTGCTTCCGCGCGGGAGAGCGTGGTTTTTTCGAATACGTGATTGGCTTTGATCTCCTTGCGCATCTCTTCTTCGATCTGCTCGAAATCTTCAGGTGTGATGCGATGCTCCAGTTCGACATCGTAGTAGAACCCGTTCTCTACTGGCGGGCCTGCTGCGAATTGCGCATCGGGCCAGAGCCGGGCGATGGCGGTGGCGAGCACATGCGCACAGGAGTGTCGGATGCGCTCGAGTTCGGTCATTCCAGCGCGTTGATCAAGCGTTTTGCGTTCTTCGGGCATACAGTGGGCTCTGTGTATAAAAGCCCCGACCCACACGGCCAAGGAAAGTTTTTAGGGCGGTTGATTCGTGGCCGGACCATGGTTAGCATGGGCAGTGTGAAATGTGTATTCATTGGTTTTCTTCTTTCTTCCTGGTCCACCGTGGGCTGGGCGGCACTGGACTGGGGCAATAATGTGGTGGAAATGCTGGCGGAACCTGGCACCAAAGAGGCAGTGGCCGTTTTTAATTATACCAACGCGGGCCGGGAGCCGCTGCGCATTATCCGAGTCAAAAATTCGTGCGGCTGTACGACTTCGGAGTATGGCAAAGGAAATATCGCGCCGGGTCAAAGTGGAGAGTTGAAAGCAACTTTCGATATTGGCAGTCGTCGCGGAATGCAGAAGAAAACAATCGAAGTTACCACGGACGACGGCGTGACCCAGCGGCTTGGTTTTTATGTAAATGTAACAAGCCCCATCACCATGGACCGCAAAATCCTTATGTGGAAACGGCAGGAGCAGCCGACTACGCAATCGATCAAGTTGCAAGTAAACACACCGCATCCCATCAAAATTCATGGCGCCGCATCGGATCACCCGGCCGTAAAAGCGAAGGTGGAGACTGTGAATGAAGGCCGGGACTATCAATTATACGTGACGCCGATGAGCATGAGTGAGGCGGTGAGTGCGCGGATAACTATCCTGGCGGAAGGGTTGGAACCACTGGTTGCGAGAGTGCGCATACGATGAATCCGTTTCTTAGGCAAAGCTTGCTCCAAGCACTCGTAATCCTCGCGCTTGCCACGATCCCGGCCGTGGTGGTCGTGCTGGTGCATCCTTATGGTCCGACTTTGCAAAGTGCCGCGCTCGAAGTGACCGCGCAAGAAGTGAGGTCGTGGCGCGACCCGGTGCTGTGGGTGGATGCTCGGCCGCAAGCGGATTTTGAGGCCGGTCACATCGAAGGTGCGGTGCCATTGAACGAGCGTGACTGGGAGCAGCAGATCGATGGGTTCCTCGATGCGTGGTATCCGGAGGCGCGCATCGTGGTGTATTGCGGAGGGGGAGAGTGCAATGCCAGCCGGGGTGTGGCGGAGCGTCTGGCGGCGGAAGCTGGCCTTGGTCATCTACATATTTTGAAAGGAGGATACGCCGCATGGCTGCAAAGCGAATAGTCTCGTGGGTGCTAAGTCTGGTGCTCGGTGGCGTGTTTTTTTACGCCGGAATATCCAAGGTGAGCATGCCTCCGAATTTCGCTCTGGACATTATGAACTACCGGATCGTGCCATGGCCAGTGGCTGTAGTGATGGCCGTGTTTCTGCCATGGGTGGAGATTTTTTCCGCTCTCGGACTTTTGCTGCCGGGATTGAGGAAAGGTGCATTGCTGCTTATGGCTGCGATGTTGCTTATGTTTCTCGCAGCACTCGCTTCCGCAGCGGTGCGCCAATTGGACATCACGTGTGGTTGCTTTGGAGATTCCATGGGTGAAGTAGTTCCGGCGTTTCTGAGGAATTGCGTCCTGTTCACCATGGCACTGGTGCTGATAGCCAGGGAGCGAAATCGTGGTTGATCCTCTTGCTCGATCCTGGCTGGAAGTGAGTCGCCATGCGCTCGTGCATAATCTCGGCGTCGTGCGGTGCAAGCTGCCAGAGTCTGCCGTGATGGCTGTGGTCAAGGCGGATGCCTATGGCCACGGGGCGGTGCCGGTGGCATGGTGTCTGGAGCCGCATGTTGAGTTCTTTGCCGTGGCCAGTGTCCTTGAGGCGATGCAATTGCGCAATGCGGGAATCGAGAAGCCGATATTTCTTCCGGGAGCGCTCAGTGCAGCGGAACGCGTGACAGCGGCTGCCATAGGCCTCGTGGCCACGGTTTCAAATTTGGAAGAAGCGCAAGCGTATGCCGAGCTGCAGGCAGAAGTGCATCTGGCTGTGGACACCGGCATGGGACGAGTCGGCGTGCGTAAGGAAGATTGCCTGGCCTTGGCGCAGGAATTAAAAGAACTCCGATCATTGCAAGTCACCGGCCTCTGGACGCATCTGCCCGTAGCGGATGAAGATGAACAATTCACGCGCAACCAGCTCGCAGACTGGAAACAGTTGGTAAGCAAGGTGCGCGGCATTTTGCCAAAAATTAGATTGGTCCATGTGCTCAACAGCGCAGGCGTGCTTGGATTTAACCACGAGGAGCACACCATGGTGCGGGTGGGGCTTATGCTTTACGGCGTATCTCCGCTGTTGGAATGGCAGAAGCTGCTCAAGCCGGTTGCAACGTGGAAAGCGCGCGTGGTGCTGGTGATGAACATGCAGCCGGGGCAGACCGTGAGTTACGGTCGCACGTGCCGTCTGGGACGTGCGTCGCGCGTGGCGACTTTATGCGTGGGCTATGCGGATGGATGGCCGCGCGCACTTTCTGGCAAGGGAGCGGACGTGTTGATCTGCGGCAGACGTTGCCCGGTTTTGGGCCGTGTGACGATGGACCAGATCATGGTGGACGTGACCGATGTGCCAGACGCTACTCCGGGCAGCGAAGTGGTGCTCATGGGCAGACAAGGCGCGGAGGAAATCTCCGCCAGCGAGCTGGCTCAGAAAGCAGGCACGATCGCTTGGGAAGTTTTTACCGGCATCCAGCAGCGAGTGGTGCGAGTCCATGTAGAGTAGGCTCATTCCGTCCAGAGGAAATGTCGAAGCCGCAAGCGCTCTTCGCGGTGTGCAGCTTCCTCCGCCCGTGGACCAGGCATGGCGGAGAGCTTCGCGTAGAGAGCAACCGCTGATTCCCATTTCCGTTGTTCTTCCAGTAACCGACCCGCATCAAAACCGCATTTAAACGACCAGAAAAATTCCGGCGCAGCACGTGTGTCGGCGGGGGTTTCCAGCACTTCGTAATACGCGAGCAGTGCATTGCCGGGATCGCCCAGTTTTTCCAGCGATCGCCCCTTTTTCCAAAGTGCCTGGCTGCGCCAATACGATGCGACTTCTGGCTCGTCGGCAACCTGCGAGAACAAGGCTACGGATTGTGTCAGCTCCTCAGGCGATCCGAGATTGAACAGCGTCTCGGCCTTGCCGAGCAGAGCTTCCATGCGCACATCCTGCACGAGATCGCCTTCGAGTATGCTATCGTAGAGCACCAGCGCGTCGTTATATTGACCGCTACGAGCTTTGAGCGTTGCTTGCTCCAGACGAGCTTGATGCTGCATGGAGCCGCCCAGCCGAAATGCTTTTTCGAAAAGCGCAATTCCGGTATCGATAGAATCGCGGGTCCGTGAGCGCACAGCGGACATTGCAGCTAGAAAATATGCTTTCTCCTGCATCGCGGCGTCCTCTGAACTTTCGGCTACCGTTTCAAATTCCGTGCGAGCACCGAGGTAATTCTCCGCGTGATATAACAGCTCGCCAAGTTTCATCCTCACCTCGCCTTGCAACGGGGACTCCGGATGCATGCGCAGCCATGCCTGCGCTTGAGCCACCAACGCATCGACGTCTCGCTGGGGCCGCGCATCAGCGATGACCAGGCGAAGGTAGTCTGCGCGTTCGGCACTGAGATCGGTCGGGTTCGCAGCATCAGCTTGAGTAAGATAATCTTCTGCAACCGCGAAATTGCCCTGACTGTATGCATGCTCCGCACCGGCCACCAGTGCGTCTGCCATGCGTGGATGCTCAGGGAAATCGCGTATGAAAACTGCAAGCGTCTGGGCTCCCGAAGGGTCTTGGTTTTTTAACTGCACAAGCGCCTCTTCCAAAATCAAATCCTGTCGTAATGGGCTCTCTGGAAAATCTGCGCTGAAGCTTTCATAAGCCTGAAGGAATTGATCGTAATCGCCCGTGGCAAGGATGGCCAGCGCGGCATTGTAACGCGCCTTCTCATCCAGGCGATCATCGGAAAGTGCCACGCGCTGGAAGCGGCGGGAACTGTCCTGGTAGTTGCCCCGATGATAAGCCGCTTGCGCTGCCACGTAGTCGAGCTGGGCCGCGAGTGCGGGATCGGGATTGAGCTTGAGCCCGCGAGTCGTGGCTGCCAGTGCCTGGCCTGGACGCTGCCTATGCAGCAGAAGCAGTGCGGTCTGCAACTCCGCTTCAGCCGAAAGTCCTCGTCCAGCTTCAGCGAGCTGTTTCCACACCTCCAGTGCTTCTTCCTCGCGTTTTTCACGCACCATCATCTTCCCAAGATACATGGCAGCGAGTTGCTGGCGCAGCCCGCCTGGTTCTTCCCCGGCCCATTCTTGTAGCATGCGGTCGGAAGCATCGCGTTGACGGGCGTAAATAACATTCAACTCAGAAAACAGGATTTCGATTCCAGATTTGTTTCGGAAAAGGCTGATCGCTTTTTCTAAAGGCTGCGCGGCATCGTCCAGTCGATTCATGGCCTGAAGTGCGCGCGAATGCCCTATTGCTGCGCCCAGGAGAGCGGGGTAAGGCAGTCCGATCAGCTCGGACTGCACGTCTTGAAACAGGCTCAGAGCCTGCTTGTGATCGCCAGTGGCCAGCAACACCCGTGCTTGCATGTAATCCCGAAGCCGATGCTCGTAAGCAGACTCCGGACGAAGCGCGGCCACGATGCTTGCGGCCTGGTCTGCATCCGCGCGATCCAGCGCGAGTTCCGCAGCCAGAACGCGGCTTCGAAAACAAGGCATCTCTCCGAGCGCATCGCTAGCGGCTTGCAACTCGCCCAGTTCGCGTAGCACTAAAGCCTGCCCAAGCTGGCTGCGGCTGTGTTCCATGGCCTCAGATGGCACTGCGGAGTAATGGCGCAGCGCAGCGGACCATTCGCCCTTTTCGGTAAAAATCTCGCCCAGAAGAAACTGCCGACGCGCTTCATGCGCAGCGTCGTGCATGGGTTTTTGCAAAAGAGCCAGTGCCTGGTCCTCGCGGGAATCGATAAGAAGCGCTTCCGCGTGGATGAGCGAGATGCGTGCAGTATCAGCTCTCGTATTTTTGTTTTGTTGTTCGACAATCTGCAGGGCGACGGAGGCTACGCCTTGTTTCAAAGCGCGCTCGGCCTGTTCCAGCGTGGCGGGCAAAGCGGTAGCGCAGCAGACCAGCGATGTGAGACAGAACAAACGCACGCTCACGATTTAGTGGACAGAAGTGCGGCGTTCAATCTTCTCGCGGCCATGCTCCAGAACACGACGTTCCTGCCGGGTGAGGCTGTGCATGCCGTGCCGCGCGATTTTATCCAGTATCGGATCGATCTCTTCGCTGATGTATTCCTTGGCAGACATGCGTTCGCGCCGTGCTTGTTCCTCCTGTTTATTGGCGAGCATACGCTCGATCGGCAAGGGAATGCCGTAGCCAAGCCACCGGGTAAACACATATCCGACCAGCGCGCCACCAAGATGCGCGAGATGTCCATAGCCGGGAAACATATCGAACAAGGCGAAGATCAATGTGGATGCCACCGCGCCGTAAGCGAGGTATTTGGCCTTCATCCGCACGGGGATGATGAAGAACAGCAGAAGAGTGATCTCCAATTCCGGCAGGATGGTTGTAAAGGCGATCAGCAATGCAAACCCGGCTGCAGACGCGCCGATGATATATCCACCTGAGCCGATGAGCTGCAAGAGACCGCCAAAGATCGCTCCTGCGAGGTAGAGTTGGAGGAAGACTCGGCTACCCAATATCTGTTCCACCTGTCGCCCAGCAAAATAGATTACGAGGGAATTTGCCAGCAGATGAAACAAACTGCCATGTAGCAGCATATATGTAACTGGTTGCCAGAAATAGCCCGCAGCAACTCCTTCGCGGCTCAACGCGAAAAACTGATCGACCCAGCCTGGACGTAGGTAGTCTGCGGTCAATTGCACCAGAAACGCCGGGACATTGATGATGACCATCGTCGCGGCCAAGGTGCGTCCTCTCCGGAATGGTCCGGATGTCTGTCGCCATGGAGAAGCCATATTGGCTGCAATATTAGCTCATGAAAAATCGCGTGTCGAATGCGAATACGGCGGACATGCCGCTGCGAGTTGACACAGATAAAAAACGCCGGGGGGGGTGACTCTGCTGGAGCGCGCCCGTCACTATTTCAAAACGGGTATTTTGCATGATGCTGCTTATAAGTGGGCCTCCATAAATCCTATATTGACAGTTTTATTAGGCCGACTTATTTTGCGTGAAAATAATGCAGATTCAGACTTTTAAAATCTATTGTGATATTGCCGATACCGAGAGCTTTTCCAAAGCTGCGGCACTCAATCATATCACGCAAAGTGCAGTGAGTCAGCAGATCCGATCTCTTGAAGAGAAATACAAAGTCATGCTTATCGAGCGCGGTAAGAAAAACTTTTCGCTGACTCAAGAAGGCAAAGTGTTTCTGCAAGCCAGCCGCGAGATTTTGGAGACTTACGACTCGCTATCCGAGCGCATCGATTCGCTGCGCAACGTGGTGTCGGGACAGTTGCGCATCGCGACGGTCTTCAGCATTGGGCTGCATGAGTTGCCCCCGTATTTAAAAGAATTCCGGCGCCGCTTTCCCGAAGTCGATGTGAAGGTGGAGTATCGGCGCTCCACACAAGTGTATATGGATGTGTATGAAGGCAATGTGGATATCGGGCTGGTTGCATTTCCGCACAAACGCAAAGGGCTAAAGGTGGACTTGTTTTGGCGGGATCGCCTGGTTTTAATTTGCCCGCCTGATCACCGGCTTGCCTCGCAATCACGGGTAAAAATGAAGCAACTGGATGGCGAGAAATTTATTTTATTCGAGCCCGACCTTCCGACTCGCAAAGCGATTGATAAGTTGCTCAAAGGCCAGCGCGTGGAGATCGATGTGGTCATGGAATTCGATAATATTGAAACGGTGAAACGCGCGGTGGAGATCGAGAACGGCATCAGTATCGTCCCGGCCACCACCGTGGAGCAGGAGATTGAGTCCGGCTCGTTGCATGCCGTCGAGATCGATGGGGTGGACGTGTGGAGACCGCTTGGCACTGTGGTGAAGCGCAACCGAGGCGTTTCGCCTGCCCAGCGCAATTTTACAGAACTGCTGCTGGAAGGCATCGGAGAGAATGGTGCCCAGACATCCGACTCACGTGGAAGCCTGCAGTTGCTGGGCGTGAACGGGCGCAATTCAGGTTGAGAATTTCTCGCGCTCCCATGCGCACGCGTGGTAGTTGTGCCCGCCATGCGGGAGTACCATAGATTATTGCAGCTCGTGCTCGATGAAGGGCGGGAAAAAAGCGACCGGACAGGCACGGGCACGCTGTCGGTCTTTGGTGCTCAAGCCCGCTTTGATCTTGGTCATTCTTTTCCGCTGGTCACCACGAAACGGGTGCACATAAAGTCCGTCATCCACGAGCTGCTGTGGTTTCTGCGCGGAGAGACAAATGTGCGCAGTCTCCAGCAAGCCGGGGTGACGATCTGGGATGAGTGGGCGGACTCTGAAGGCAATCTCGGGCGCGTGTATGGTGCTCAATGGCGCGATTGGCGCACTGCCGATGGACGCAGCATCGATCAGATCGCGCAGGTGATCGACCAGATTCAGCGCAACCCCGATAGCCGTCGGCACATCGTGACGGCATGGAATCCTGCCGAGGTGGATGCCATGGCGTTGCCGCCCTGCCATGCCATGTTTCAATTCCACGTGCACGCCGGATGTTTGGATTGCCAGCTTTACCAGCGCAGTGCCGATTTGTTTCTCGGAGTGCCTTTCAACATCGCCTCCTACGCGCTGCTAACCATGATGATCGCACAGGTCTGCGGTCTCCAGGCTGGTTCATTTGTTCACACTTTTGGCGATCTACATATTTATAAAAATCATCTTGAACAAGTGCAGGAACAGCTTTCCCGTGAACCTCGCAGCCAGCCCCGTATGCAGCTCAATCCGGAGGTCAAGCAGATCGACGCATTCCGCTACGAAGATTTCACCCTGGTTGGGTATGATCCCCATCCTGCTATAAAAGCGCCCATCGCGGTATGATCGCGCCACGACCACACTGGAGTGCCATAGCAGCCATGGCGGATGGCAATCGTGTTATTGGACGCGATGGGTCGTTGCCCTGGCATTTGCCGGAGGATTTTCGCTGGTTCAAGTCTGCCACTCTCGGGAAAACTGTCGTCATGGGGCGGAAAACTTATGAATCACTCGGCAGACCTCTGCCCGGACGGCGCAACATCGTGCTCTCCCGTGGCGAGGTGGCGGCAGAGGTGCAGGTGGCACACAGCGTGGGGGAACTGTTGGCGGCCCAGATCGAAGGTGAAGTCTTTGTGATCGGCGGCTCGAAGGTGTATGCAGAACTGTTGCCCGTATGTGGATGGCTTTACATGTCGCATGTGCACGGCCAGTGGGAGGGAGACACTTTCTTCCCGGAATTTGAATCGGATTTTAGGCTGGAGCGCGTTGTGGCCAGTTACGAAAAATTTGATGTGCGTCTTTATCGAAATCGGCTTATCCCTTAGCAGGGCATGTCAGGGAATAAGAATTTTTGGCGGCACCTGGGCACACGCAATCTTTACAAAAAAATAAATTATGCAAATCGCAACACAACTCGCTGTTTTTCTTGAAAACAAACCCGGAACCCTCGCGCGGATGTGCGATGAACTCGCCAAAGCGAAAATCAACATCACAGCACTTACCATCTCCGACACCATCGACCATTCTGTGATTCGGATGATCGTGAGTGAGACGCGCAAGGCGTTGCTGCTTCTTGAAGAACACAACGTGCTGGTAGTGGAAAGCGAAGTCCTCATCATCAAAGGCGACAACAAAGCTGGTAGCTTGTCCGAGATCGCTAAAAAGCTCTCCAGCGCGAAGATCAATATCGAATACGCGTACCTGGCCACACCGCCGGACGCGCGCAAAGGAATCATGGTGCTGCGGCCCAATAACATCCAGAAAGCTCTTAAAGTACTCTCCGCTTGAGCGTTTTATTTCCAGGACCAGGCATCGGGATCTTTCGCAAGACAAAGATCATCGCGACTCTCGGCCCCAACACAGAATCCTCCGAGAGCATACGGGCTTTGATTCTCGCCGGCGCGGACGTGTTCCGGTTGAACATGAGCCACGCATCGCCCGAATGGGTGCGTACGGTTTTCATCCGAATTCGGGAGGTGGCTGCGGGGTTAAATTGTCACATCGGCGTGATGATGGATACGCAAGGTCCAGAGATTCGCACCGGCGATCTGGATAGTGCCTTGGAACTCTCACCCGGCGATGTGTTTGATTTCACCGTGCGCGGCGAGAAGAGCGAAGAAGTCTCCTCCGTGGATGTGAACTACGAAGGCATGGTGAACGACATCGGAATCGGCGATATCGTGCTGGTGGATAATGGAGTGATCCGGCTCGAAGTATTGGAAAAAAACAGCAACCGCATCCGCTGTCGGGTGCTTACTCACGGCATACTGAAATCCCGACGACACATCAATCTGCCAGGCGTCCGCGTGAGCCTGCCGCCATTGACCGTGAAGGATAAACAAGACATCCAACTTGCAGCCGAGTTGGGTTTTGATTTTATCGCGCTAAGTTTTTGCCGCGAACCCTCGGATGTGCATACGCTGCGCAGTTTCTTAAAACAGCACGGCAGCACGGCTAATATCATCGCCAAGATCGAGGATCAGCAAGCTGTGCGCAACCTGGAAGGCATCATCGAAGCGTCGGACTCCATCATGATCGCGCGCGGCGATCTCGGCGTGGAATGCCCGATGGAAGAACTTCCCATCATCCAGAGGCGCTTGATCAAACAATGCATTCGCATCGGCAAACCCGTGATCGTGGCCACACATCTCCTGGAATCCATGATTCAGAATCCCACGCCCACGCGAGCGGAAATCACCGACGTGGCCAACGCGGTGTATGAGCAGGCGGATGCAATCATGCTCTCGGGCGAGACCGCTGCGGGACGCTACCCGGTGGAGTGCGTGGAAATAATGGACCGTGTAAGCCGCCGCATCGAGCGCAGCGGCGGTGCGGGCTACGCCACGACCAATGTGCTTGAGGGCACCAATCAGTTAAAGACTGTGCGGGCGGCCGTCGTGCTGGCCAATTCTCTGACCAACGCGCGCATATTGGTATTCACGCGTCGCGGGTATATGGGCCATTGCACGTCGAACCTCCGTGCAGAGCGGGCGCCGACTTTTGTCTTCTCGCCGTCGCAGGCTGTGTGCAGAAAGCTGTCGCTCAACTGGGGCCTGGTGCCGATCCAACTCGAATTCGAAGATAACCCTGGCATCACGGTCAATAATGCCATCGAGAAACTCCGCGTGCTCGGCCACGTAAAGCACGGCGACAACCTGGTGGTCGTCAGCGATGTGCTCGCGGCTGGTGGATTGATCGATTCCATCCAGCTTCGCACGGTCGGATGAGGCAATGTTTTATTGAGCGGATTTTGCGAACTTCAGTGCCTGCTCAAGGCCGGCGAGGTGCGCATCCTCATCGACCTCCACCAACCGCGAAGTAAAGAGGCTATCGCGCAGAGTTTCGTGTTCGGGCTGGTTGAGTGCTGTCAGTGCGGCCTTAAGTTGGGTGCGCACGTCGGCGTCGAGCGAGGACCGGACTGCGATCACGTGCGTAGGCACAGGGCCTTGCTCGTCGATTTTCTTGAGAAGTGCACGCTGCTCAGGTGTGAGATGTTTGTCCTCATCGAGCACATAGTAACTTACCGCAGCAGCTTCCGCATCGCCTTGAAGTACCCGCTCGATAGCCGACACATAGCCGGTGCCGAAGATGACACTGCTAAAAAACTCCTCCGCGCGAGGAGACTTGATAAATCCCTGCTGATGCAGATCCCAGAGCGGCACCACATAGCCTGAAGTGCTTGTGCGGCTGGCAAAGGCGACCGGCTTTCCGCGCAGATCCGCAATGGAAGTGTATGGGCTGGTCTTTAATGCCACCCAGTAGCTTTGGTACCATGGGTTGCCATTTATCTCACCGGCAAGGAGAATCTCGGCGGTTTTGTTTGCGCGGGCGTTCACCATGTCTGCGCCGCTCAGGTAAGCAGCATCGACACTGCCGTTGGCGAGACCTTCGAGGATCACTGAAGCCGATAACGGAATAATCACCTTCGCGGGCGAGCCCATTTTTTTAGAAAGAAAGGACTCCAACTGAGCTTTCTCGGAAACCATGCGATCAGGATTCTTATCCGGCTTTAAAGCCACGACCAGCGGGCTGTTGGCGGCTGCGGTGAGCGTGGCGAGAAGAAGAAAGGCGAATAGCTTCATAAGTGGATCTGTAAGTTGAAGCCGCACCATTGCAAGCTTGGAATGCCAAAGCACCAATGCCAGCATCCTCCCGATCATGAGAACACCTTCCAGGATGAACCTCCACGAGGCAACAGAACTCGAAGACGAGCCAGCGCGACTCGTGCTTGCAGGAGATTGCGCCGACCCAACGATCTTGCGGCATGAGGGAAATTACTTTCTCACCGGGACACCAATCGCGTATCGGCCCGGTTTTATCCTGTGGCACTCCAAAGACCTTCGCAGCTGGAGCCCAGTGGGAAACGCGCTCGCCAAGGCAGGAGGCGATATCTGGGCGGCTGAGTTGGCCGAGCACGATGTATGTTTTTTCCTCTACTACTTTGAATTGCCCGACAAGCTCGTGGTGATCCATGCCAAAACACCGGAAGGACCCTGGTCTGCACCCCACACGCTGCTAGCTCCAACCGATCTGATCGATCCGGGCCATGTTGTGGCCGCCGACGGTTCGCGTCATCTTCATTTGGCCAAAGGATTTGTCGCGCCACTTGCTGCAGATGGGCTCTCGCTCATCGGGCCACCCCGTCAGGTGCTACAGCCGTGGAAAATTCCTTCGCAATGGCGCATAGAAGCCGTGGCACTGGAAGGACCCAAGCTGGTGTGGCGCGAGGGTTGGTGCTACATGCTTTTCGCAATGGGCGGGACGGCTGGTCCTTCCACCTCGCACATGATTCTCGTAGCCAGATCGCGCAATGGGGTGGATGGCTGGTGCGTGGACCCCGCCGGGCCACTTCTGCGCACGACGCGACGCTCGGAGCAGTGGTGGAGCCGCGGACATGGCACTTTATTTCGTGGCCCCGAGGACGAATGGTTTGTGATCTACCACGCATACCGGGCAGGTGCTCGCACGCTGGGGCGGCAGCCACTGGTGGAGCGCATCGGTTGGACCAACGATGGTTGGCCGCGTCGGAGCATGCTGCCGCCATGGAGGGACAACACAAGATGCGGAAGCCAAGCAGCAAATGATGATTTTCAGTCGCCCGTTCTCGCGCCCCAATGGCAGTCCTTCGCACAATCGCCTACACGCATTGCACGATGCCGCAGTGGATCGTTGCATCTGGATGCGAGTGAGCCTGGCACATTTCTGGGAATCACGGCCGGTGTTGAAAAGTATTTTTGTGAAATTGAAATTGCTGAATGCCCGCTTGGTGTCATGGCAGGGCTTTGCCTATTTTACTCCCCCGAGGTGTACCATGGTCTGATCGTTCGGGAAGGGAAACTATACAAAGAAATAGCCGCAAACCACGCACCGCACAGACGGCTTTTAGAACAAGTGTCTTTACCGTTGCGATTGCGGGTTGTGAACGTTTCGGACGAAGTAGATTTTTATTGGAGATCGCCAGACGAAACCCAATGGACCAAGTGTTTTTTCTCTTCCGAACTTTCTGGTTTTAATACTAACGTTTTTGGGCGGTTTCTTTTTTTACGCCCTGGCCTTGTCGCTCGTGGCGAGGGACAAGCTGTATTTAGCAAATTTAAATACGAGCTTTTCGCCAAGCCAGAATCTGCTCAGTGGATGACTTTGCCGCAGACACCGCGCGATGTGCAAAACCCGTAGATTGTTGCCCTTATGGTTTGCTCTTTTCCAATCCCGCGATGTATAAGGAAACAATTCTTATGATCGCCTTATCTTATCGTTTCCCTCTAAGCTGCTCGGCAATCTATCGTTCCATCGCTTGTTTATCTTTAGTAATTGCTGCGGTTTTTTGTGTCCCGCAGTCGCATGGAGGCACGCAAAAACCGAATGTCGTCATCATCCTTGCCGATGACATGGGCTATAACGATGCAGGATTCAACGGCGGAAGCGACATTCCAACTCCAGCGATGGATTCTATTGCAGCGGCGGGCGTTCGTTTCACGGCAGGTTATGTGACGGCTCCGCAATGCGCCCCCTCCCGAGCATCACTACTCACAGGCAAAGACCACAACGAAATACAGGCCAACACCAATCTGACTATGGACCTTATCGGATTGCCTGAGGGTCCGACATTTGCGGATCGACTGAAACAAGCAGGATATCGCACCGGGATGGTCGGCAAATGGCATCTTGGCGAGAGCGATGAAAAGCATCCTACTCGTCGCGGCTTTGATTATTTCTTTGGTTTCCGCAGAGGAGGCAATTTTTATTTTCCCCCAAAGGAGCAGACGAGCATTCCCAAGATGGAACTCGGGATGGAGCGGGCATCCATCACGCAGTATCTGACCGACGAGCTGGGCGATCGTGCGGTGGAGTTTATAAAACAATCTGCCGGAGCCCCATTCTTCCTTTATCTGGCATTTAATGCTCCCCACATGCCGATGCAGGCACCGGAAGAGGAAATCGCAAAATTTGCTCATCTCAAGAGCAAAGGCAAATGGCGCCCCACCTTCGCTGCGATGGTGTCCATTATGGATCAGAATATCGGGAAAGTCATGGAAGCACTGCGCACGGCAGGTGTGGCGGAGAATACCCTCGTGGTCTTCATGAGCGATAATGGTGGCGCAACCAAACATGGAGCGGACAACCAGCCGTTGCGCGGTGCCAAAGGCGACGCTTATGAAGGCGGCATCCGGGTGCCATTTGCATTGAGTTGGCCTGCTGCAATCCCATCTGGACAGATTGTGGACCGCGCCGTTGTCAGCATCGACTTGCTGCCCACCGCACTCGCTGCCGCCGGTGAACAAATCCCTGACGATTTGCAAGGCATCAATCTCCTGCCGGCACTCCAGAAGAAAGAAGAGATTCCAAGCCGCACGCTGCAGTTTCTTTTTACTAATGCCCACAATGCTCCTGAGCGTTGGGAATGGGCAGTTTGCGATGGTGATTGGAAACTGACGAATTCTGCCGGGGATGGTCGCGAAATCACGCGGGGGCTGTATCATCTCTCGCAAGACATCGATGAATCCGAGGATGTGTCTGCGGAAAACCCGGAAGTTGCCAAGCGTTTGCAGGCTGCCTACGACGCATGGTTTCAGAGTTTGCCAGTGCCCTTTGGCAATCTTGACCCAGCGGCAATCGAAGAGTTCTACGCGAGGAAACGGGAGTGGAAGACAAGTAAAGGCGGCGGCGATGATGCACAGGAATAGTCAGGGGTAGCTGCCATTTCTCCATGCGTCCTTTCCGAGACTGAACCCAGGTGTCTATGCGCTTCGTTTTTTTGCTGTTGCTCGCCAGTGTTCTCACAGCGTCTTTTGCGGTCGGATCGCAGGCAGCCGATTCGCAGCAGCAAGCCGCGAGCAACTCCACTGCTTCGCTGCGGTGCGTCCCAGACCAAAGGGCGCCGAAGGGAAGAGAACACCTCGTCACCTTGATCCGCCTTCTGGGATCCTCCGCCGCCCCGGATTTTAGGGTGCACGTTCCTCCCACACAACAGCCTGCTTACGACGCGCTCGCCTCAGAGGAAGCCCGATTTGCGTGGCTGGCAGAAGCATTCTCCGCCCAGCTCGAACAAGGAGACGAACTGTCCGGTGAAGCTCTCGGTGCCCTTTACACACATGGCCTCGGTGTAAGCCAGGACCTCGACCGCGCAGAGAAGCTGGTCTTTCCCGGGATTGCGCATGGGCGGCTCACTGCTCCCCGGCACTGCGCGGAAATGCGGGTCTTATCAAAAAATCAACCCGCAGGTGCTCTTCGTAGTGTGATCTTGATTGAGCCATTACTTGCGGCAGGCGATATCTGGTCCACCTGGTCCGCCATTGAGGCAGCCAAAATCCTTTCAAAAGAAGACGGGAAAAAAGCCATGCTTCAGGCCGAGATGCTGTCACGAAAATCGGTGGAAGTTCTGAGCCATTACCTTGACACCTTGGAGCCTGGAGAAGGAATGGACTTAAACGAATCGCTCCTGGCGGGGACAGTGGCGGAGTATTTCCTAAACCGCAAAGAGCCAGAAAAGTATGAAGCTTTCACTCGGTTTGCTTCGCGCTGGCTGGAGATCGCGCCACAAGATGGCGGGGCGCACAAGACTCAATTGATTCTCGTTGTTAATCAACGCGATTACCCATCGATAATTGATGCAGCGGATAGTATGCTCTCCGTGCCAGACCTCCCATTTCCTCATCGCAGGTTCGCAGCCAGCATACTCGCCTGGGCTGCGAAAAAAGTCGGCGACGAAGCCTTGATCTTGCGAGTGCATGGCATTCTCAGTGAGCAAGCGAAGGCATATCCCGACAGTGATGAACTGGCATTTCACCTACTTGAGGCAAAGTTTAAGGTCAACGAACGGGACCCGCTCATCATCCCCATGGCCGACCGTGCCATCGCTTCGACCAAACTCTCCGAGAAGCATAAGGAAACTGCCTTCGCGCTGAAGACAGCAAGTGCATTCCTGACGAAACAGTGGGGCACCATGGCCGACGCATTTCGCATTCAGGTTCAGAAAAATTCGCAGAAAAATCTCGGTCAGGAAATTAATAAAGCTTTGGGGGTAAACAAAGCGTCGTCAAGACAAGGAGCTGCGATGATCAAAGCGGGAGCTAAACCCGCAATTTTCATCATCACCGTAGGCTATCTGGTGTTGGTATATTGGATTACCCGACGCAGAGGGACGCGGCACCCAGGCTATGTGGTAACCGCGCTATTCCTTGGTCTGGTAATTTTCTTTTCCTCATTTCTTGTTGTCACCGGCGGCTGGATAGCGGCTGCAAGCGCGGTGATCGGAAGCGTATTGATGCTCCTGGCGGTGCGCGACATATCGGAGAAAAATTATCTCCTGCCACCCACGCGAGCGAAGAAGGGAATACTTCCGCTGAAAGCAGAGCTGCCGCTTATGATCATCGGCCTGCCGCTCTGCATCCAGGTGTTCGCGCAAATCTACGTCGTTCTATATGAAAAGCTCGCTGGCAATCCACCGCCGACGCAATCGATAACCCCGTTTTTGCAAGGCGACCCCTTCCAAACACTCCTGCCTGCACTCCTATTGATTGCAGTATTCATCCCGATCGTCGAAGAGATTTTTTTTCGCGGCATTCTGCACGGATGGCTAAGCCGAAAGCTTCCGCTGATCTGGGCGGCATTGATCGGTACGAGCATCTTTACCATTCTTCACGGGTTGACCTTCTCCCCGATCATCTTTCTGCTTGGTGCCGCTTTGTTATTTCTCCGGAAACGCTATCGAAGCCTGTGGCCTCCGATACTTATGCATATGCTAAACAACGCAGTCGCGGTGGTCATATTGTACATGGAGAGATAACGCTGTGCGACTGCTTAGTCTTGAGAAATTGTCATCAATAATTTCGGGATGTATTCCGACGTCGATGCTCCCCCGACTATAAACCCGGAAGAAGCGTCTGGCTGTAACCGCGGTTCGGGTTTTCCGCGCCGTATTTGACGCCCGTCACCTGATCAATGGCATCATACTCGTAAACCTCGCCCACCGGATCGCCGTTCTGCGGGGCAAGCTCGCCCTGCACCGTCCATGCCCGGTTGCCCACTGCGTTGTAGCCGTAATGCCGCTC
>CBDUBV010000033.1:0-25329 GCA_965365475.1 uncultured Chthoniobacteraceae bacterium
GGCATGGTAGTGAAACCCACCGCCTTTGTGAATCTGCCAATGCATGCCCGTGGTCTGGCCGTCGTAAACCTGCATGCGGTACATGCCGACATTGCGCTCACCCGTGTCGGGATCGCGCGTATAGACAGTGGGTAAAGTAATGAACCGCCCACCATCCTTCGGCCAGCAGAACAGCACGGGAAGATCGCTCAAAGATAAAGCACTCTGCGCATCGAACCGATGGATGACCTCTTTGCAGGGACCATCGGAGACTTTCTTCGGTCGCGCATGCAGGAGGTCCACGCCCTGGCGGAGAAGATTCCAGGCCTGCCGCAAGTTCGTGGGTGGCTTAGCTTTTAATATCAACTGCATCTGATCCGCCAGATCATCGATTCGCTCAAGGCCGAGTGCTATGGCCATGCGACGTTCCGAGCCCATGGTGTTAATCGCCAGCGGGAAGGCCGACACTTTTCCATCCACGGTTGGCTGCTCAAAGAGTAACGCTTTTCCACCGCCAGGTTTCTTCATCTCGCGGTCGGCGATGGCGGTGATCTCGAGTTCCGTGGCGACAGGCACGGCGATTCGTCGCAACTCGCCTTCGCTTTCGAGTCGCTGGAGAAATGCTGAGAAAGATTTGTACGCCATGTGTTCGTCAGGGCCGCGCCTGCTCCCACTCCACCACGCGTGAGCCCTCGAAGGTTACGGCCTTCACGAAATAGGGGATGCTTAAAATAACCGGCCGATAGACCGGCTCATAAATCACTCCGCAGCGGAAGCCAAAGGGATGCAACTCCCAGTTGGGAATCTCCTCATGCCGGGTGCCAGTATAAATCCAGGTCTCCACATCGCGCCGTCCTCGATAGCTGCGGCGGATGGTATCCGGCCGACCCCATGCGATATAGACCTGATCCTGCGTGAAGCCCTCGCGGATGCCTCCCATGCGAATCAAATGCTGGTCTGGCGGCGGCAGCGTGTAGTAAGCGGCAGGAATCTCCTGTATCCGCGATTCGATGGTGGAACATCCGATCAACACCAGACTCAGACACAGCAAGATGGGCACTCTCATGGGAGGCAGCTTAGCAGTGCTGTCGAGCATGAGCAACCAGCACCGCGAGCAGTTTGCTCTTGCAATCACTTGGGTTTCACTCTGGATGAAAGCCTATGCACGGATTCCATTATAAAAATCAGATTTTGCATTGTGAAAATGTAGCGCTTGATGAGCTGGCTGCCGCTCATGGCACACCGCTTTATGTGTATAGTGGCGGGACTATCGCGGATCATTACCGCCGACTCGATGCTGCGCTATCCGAGTTGGACCACCACATCTGCTATGCAGTGAAGGCAAACTCCAACCTATCAATTTTGCGTCTGTTGGCGAAGGAAGGGTCCGGGTTCGATATCGTGTCCGCCGGCGAGTTGTATCGTGTTCTCCACGCAGGAGGCGACCCGGGAAAATGCACGTTTGCAGGCGTGGGCAAGACGGAGGAGGAGATTCGCTAT
The DNA here is from genome assembly GCA_965365475.1 of uncultured Chthoniobacteraceae bacterium. Taxonomy (GTDB): domain Bacteria; phylum Verrucomicrobiota; class Verrucomicrobiia; order Chthoniobacterales; family CAKUMP01; genus CBDUBV01. Next base: position 1,480 of record CBDUBV010000033.1, read on the forward strand.
GCATTGGAAAAAGGCATTTTACTTTTCAATGTGGAAAGCGAGCCGGAGCTGGAACGCATCAACCGCGTGGCTGGTGCTCTAGGCAAGCGAGCACCTGTCTCCGTGCGGGTGAATCCCAATGTGGAAGCGGACACGCACAAATACATTTCCACAGGCAAAAGCGAGAATAAATTCGGCATTGCGTTCGAACGCATCGCTGACGTGTATGCGCGCGCATCCTCCATGCCGCATCTGGAGCTGCGCGGCGTGCAGATGCATATCGGCTCGCAGATCACGCGAGCCAAACCGTTTGCGGAAGCTGTAACCCGCATGCTTCCGCTTGTCCGCCAATTGCAGGAGCAACACGCAATCAAGCTCTTCAGCATTGGCGGCGGCATGGGCATTGTGTACCAATCGAGCCTGGAAAGCGGGGGGGATGATTGGTGGGAAAATGAAGGTCGAGAGCAGCATCCGCTTACTATCAACGCCTACGCCGACACGGTGATTCCCGACCTGAAACAGCTCGGGATGAAAATCATTTTCGAGCCCGGACGTTTTATCGTCGGCAATGCGGGCGTGTTGATAAGCCGTGTCCAATACGTGAAGCGCGGTGGGACTAAAACATTTCTTATCGGCGATGCAGGCATGAATGATCTCATCCGCCCCGCGTTGTATCAAGGGTTCCACGAGATTGTTCCTGTGCATCGGACCACAAAAGAGAAAGAGACCGTGGATGTGGTCGGGCCCGTGTGCGAAAGCGGCGATTTCCTGGCGCAGGATCGGGAATTGCCCGTGATGCAAGCCGACGATTTATTTGCTGTGCTTAGCGCGGGTGCCTATGGATTTACCATGGCGTCGAATTATAATTCGCGTCCGCTGCCAGCCGAAGTCCTGGTGGAAGGCGACGAGGCGAGGGTCGTGCGTCGGCGCCAGACGCTCGCGGACCTGATAGCTGGCGAGGAGTAGTCGCGCCCCTGCCCCACCATGCCCGGAGCTTGCCGCCACCCCCGAGGGGCGGCGGACGATCTTCGCCACAACGATGCGCTTTTTTTTTATCCTTCCCATCGGAACCGCAAGCGTGTTGGACTGTTCAACATGGAGAAGAAAAAGCTCCCGACCATGATGGATGTCGCTGCGCAAGCTGGTGTCGGCAAATCCACTGTCTCCCTCGCACTGCGGGATGACCCTCGCCTGCGGCCTGAGACCCGGCTTCACATACAAAAGATCGCGCAGGAGATGGGCTACACTCCCAACGCGACAGTGGCCAATCTCATGGCCCAGCTCAGAGCCAGCCGCACTCCCAGCTACCAGGCCACGCTCGGGTTGCTGAATTTCTCGCATCACCGAGATTACCTGCACAGCGTGCCAACCTTCCGTGAGTGGCTGGCAGGTTGTCACGAACGCGCCGCGCAACTGGGCTACCGCATCGATGAATTCTGGGTTCAGGATAAAGACGTGTCCGCTCATCGGTTGGTGAAGGTGCTCAGCTCGCGTGGCATTCGCGGGCTGCTTTTCACGGCCATCGATCAAGTGGGCGACCTGGGCCAGGAACTTGCCGAACTATGGGAGAGTTTTGCATCTGTCATTCTTGGCATCCGAACTCATCAACCCGCGTTGCATTTCTGTTGCAACGATCATTATTCCACTTCGATGCTTGCTGCGAACGAGGTCATCGCACGCGGGTATCGGCGACCCGCACTGGTGATAGACCACGCCGTGGATCGACTGGTCGAACACCGGTTCAGCGCAGGTTTTCTGATCGGTCAATCCAGTTTGCCCGTGAAAAACCGGATACCGGTTCTTTATTTGAAAGACCGTGAGCCGCACGACTTCAACAAATGGATGAGCCACCACACTCCCGATGTGATCCTCACGCTCCACGACGAAGTGCTGGAGTGGATGGAAGCCGTCGGGTATCGGGTGCCGGACGACGTGGCGCTGGCTCATCTGGATTGGTATCCGCCCATGAAACGCTGGGCCGGCATGGACCAGAGCAATCGTGCCGTGGGAAGTGCCGCGCTGGATATGGTAGTGGCGCAACTGCATCGTGGCGAAACCGGCATTCCGCCTATGGCGAAATGTCTGCAGATCGAGAGCCGTTGGGTGGAAGGCCCGAGCATCCGCTCAGTTCGCGACTAAACCTGCGCGCTATCCCTCCGCTGCGGCTTCAGCGATGGCATCCTGTTGATCTTCACTGATCGTGAGCGGCAATAGATTATCGGAAAGCAATGTCTCGGCCACCACCCACGCCGCGCGCGGACGACCAAAGGCCCTTGCTCGCTGACTCATGGCCGCAAGCCGGTCGGGGCACTCGATGAGACGATCGATCTTATAAGGCAACGTGATCAGATCGTTGGCTTTGATCGCGATGCCTTCCTCCAGCAGGTGATCACTATTGCGTTCTTCCTGTCCGGGGATGGGAGAGATGATGACCATGGGCAGCCCGCACGCAAGTGCTTCCGAGGTGGTGAGCCCACCTGGTTTGCCTATGTACAAATCGGCGGCTTTCATGTAGTCGTGCATGCGATCAGTGTAGCCAAGCACGGTGAATTGTTCCGGGTTGGCAATTTTTTCCACTTCCGTTCGCAGCTCGTCGCTTTTCCCACAGACCACCACGCAATGCACCGCGGTCTTCAGATGTTGCAGACGCCGCACGACAGCTGCTGCGGGGCCCACGCCCAAAGCTCCACCGCTTACAAGAAGCAGTGGCTTGTCCGCATCGAGCTGAAGCGATGAACGTAGTTCACGCCGGTCAGTTTCATCGCTAAATCGCGGATCGATCGGGATACCCGAGACAGTGATGCGTTCGGCTGGCAAACCCAATAATTCCAAGTGCACCCGCGTCTCATCGATCGCTACAAAGTAGCGGTGGAACGCGCGCGAAAGCCACATGGCATGAAAATCAAAATCAGTAACGACGATGGAAAGTTGCGCCTCCATATCTCCCTTGGCGATGAGATGAGAAATAATGCCCGCTGGCATGAAGTGAGTGCACACCGTGATGTGCGGGTCGAACTTGCGAATTTGCTTCAGCAACGGACCCGTGTTCAAGCGATCCAGCATGCCTCGAGCGGCATCCGTGCGCCAGGGCTCGTCGCTTTTGTCATACCACCAGCCCAGAAATTCCGGCGCCGACTTGACCAGCGTGGTGTAGAGCTTGCTGTAGAAATCGCGGAACAGTTTGTTGGTATATTCGAGAGCATCGAGATTGAGCACTTCGCCGACGCGAGGGTCCTGCCGGAAGACTTTCTCCAACGCATCCGCCGCGCGCAGATGTCCTGTGCCCGCGCTGGCAGATAATATCAAAACACGTTTGGGCTCGCTATGCATGGCGGACCTTGGCAGTGCCGCTCATATTTTTCAATTTCTCATTTACGGCTGAATCTGTATGGTCCGCGCCATGATTGATATCCGGCTGGTGCGTGAAAATGCTGATCTTGTAAAAAAGCGTCTCGCCACGCGCAGTGCCGCGTTGGAAGAGAGGATCGACGCGGTGCTGGAGCTGGACACCCGCAGGCGCAATCGGGAAACCCGTTTGCAAGAACTCAATGGCGAGCGTAAACGCCTGAGCAAAGAGATCGGCATGCGTCGCACTGCCGGAACTCCCAGTGCCGACCTGGAGGACGCGGTCCGGAAGATAAATGAGGAGATCGCACGCTGCTCGGAGGACACAGCAGCAGTCGATGTGGCACAGCGCGAAGTGCTTCTTCGCATCCCGAACCTTCCCCATCCATCCGTGCCGGCAGGAGCGGACGCTGCCGCCAACCCGGAGGTGCGGGTCTGGGGTGAGAAACCGGTGTTTGCTGGAGAGGTGGCCGATCACATGGCGTTGGGTGCACGTCTGGGACTATTTGACATGGAGCGCGCGGCGAAGATAAGCGGCAGCGGATTTCTTTGCTTCACCGGCTGGGGTGCGCGTCTGGAGCGGGCCTTGATCCAGTTCATGCTCGATCTTCATGGCCGAGAGCACGGCTATCTGGAGGTAAGCCCGCCATTTCTCATCCGCCGCGATTGCATGGTGGGCACGGGGCAGTTGCCCAAGTTCGAAGAAGACATGTATGGGCTGGAGGAGGGAGCGCTTTTTCTTGCGCCCACTGCGGAGGTGCCCGTCACCAACCTGCATCGCGACGAAATACTAAGCGCATCCGATCTGCCCAGGAAATTTGTTGCTTACACACCGTGTTTTCGCAGGGAAGCAGGTTCCGCAGGGCGGGAAACACGCGGGCTGATCCGCGTGCATCAGTTCGACAAAATCGAGCTGGTGAAACTGGTGCACCCGGAGCGCAGTTACGACGAATTGGAGTTGCTCACGGCCGATGCGGAGACAGTGTTGCAAGCTCTCGGCTTGCATTATCGCGTGATCGAATTGTGCACCGGCGACCTGGGTTTTGGTTCCGCCAAGACCTACGATATTGAAATCTGGGCACCGGGGCAAAACGCTTATCTGGAGGTTTCAAGCTGTTCAAACTTCGAAGATTTTCAAGCTCGGCGCATGGCACTTCGTTTCAAAGATGCGGACGGCAAGAACAGGTTCTGCCATACATTAAATGGCAGCGGCGTGGCACTTCCGCGATTGTTTGTAGCGTTGGTGGAGACGTATCAGCAACCCGACGGTTCCATCCACATTCCAGAAGTTCTACGACCCTATCTGCGCACAGATAGGATCGTATAAAGCATGGCACAATGGACATAGACGGACGGTTACGTGGGCGTTGCGCAACCGTGCGGCGGGACAATGGAGTGAGTTTCAGAGCTTACAAATAGGGTGCGAAAAGGCGCGAGAGACCGTCGCGAAGTTTGATTGGTAGCGAGCGTGCATTCATGTCTTGCAGCGTGACGCGACGAGCTGTGGCGCGTTTGGCCGCGAGGAGTGCTTCGAGTTGCCGACCCAGCTCGGAGCTGTAGCATTCGACGTTGAACTCAAAGTTCAAGCGCAGGCTGCGCGCGTCCCAATTTGCCGAGCCAAACAGCGACCACTCGCCATCTACAAGCATGAGCTTGGAGTGATCGAATGGACCGGGCATGAACCACACACGGCAACCGCGTTCGAGCATCTGCCAGAGCTGGGCGCACATGGCCCACTGTACCATAGGGATGTCACTGCGCTCAGACATCACGATATCGACTTCCACGCCGCGCATAGCCGCCACGTTCAACGCGGAGATGAGTCCCGCATCGGGCAGGAAATACGGCGTGAGGATGTGCACTGATCTGCGGGCGATGGATAGCGCACCGTGGATGGTCCAGCGCAGACGTTCGAAATTCTCGTCTGGCCCGCATTCGATACCGCGTGCTGCCATGGTGCCGCACGCGGCCAGAGTTGGAAACCAGTGCTCGCCGGTGAGAACTTCGCCGGTAGCAAAGCGCCAGTCTGCGGTGAAGACTTTGGAAAGGTGCGCAACCACGGGTCCTTGCAGGCGGAAATGCAGATCGCGACTGCATTCGCCTTGATCGCCATGGAAATCGGAAGCGATGTTCATACCACCGGTAAATCCCAGGCGCCCGTCTGCGACGAGAATCTTGGTGTGATTGCGCAGATTCATGACATGAAAACGTGCGGGCACCAATGTGGGATTGAAAACGCCCACGTTCACACCCGCCTGGCGCAGAGCACGGGCGGCCGAAGCCCAGGAGAACCGCGCATCGGTGTCGTCCAGCAGCACCCGGACTTCCACGCCGCGCCGCACTGCTCTTTCCAATGCCTCCACAAACTGCTGGCCAATCCCGTCGCCGTCAAAAATATAGGTGGCCAGAGCGATGGACCGGCTTGCGCCATGGATGGCATCCAGCATGGCAGGATAGGTCTCGGCACCATCCACCAGCGGCTCGATGAGATTGCCGGGCAGCAGGGGACGTGGCACGAGTTGGCCCACGAGATTTGCAAGAGGTTGCAGAGCGTGCGGCACCTGGCATTGCTCTTCCAAAGTGGTCTGCTCGGCGGGATGCAACGCGTGCGCTCGTCGGTCTTCACGCCGCAACGCTGTAGCGCGGCGCGCGATGCGGTTCACCCCAAGCAGGAGATATAATATAGGCCCAACAAATGGCACCAACCAGACGACGATGACCCATAGCAGTGCCGAGCGCGAATCGCGTTTATAAATTATCGCGTGCCCTGTGGCCACCACGGCCAGACACGCTGTGAGCACGGCCAGCCCTTGTCGGCCGCCATTTGAAAACCAATGAGTCCAGTCCATCGAGTTTGTCTAACGAGCAAGCGGGTGCACCGGACATGTCTGCACAAGCAGATATGTGGCAAGCAACACGTCGTTCGGATCACGCATGTCCGCCGGGCCGAGAGTTGCCAGGCTGCGAATGTAACTGCCGGGCAGGTGCATCCTTCCCGTGCTCAGACCGCGCGCTTCCAACCCTTCCCAGATGGTGGAGTATAGACGCTCCAAAGTCTGTGCGGAACGATATAGCTCTCCGTTTTCAAATAGCTCGATGAGCTGCTCAAGGCCTTGCAAAGCCAATTTTTCGCCTGCTTGTTCGGCAAGCAGTCGGCGCACCGTTCGACGCATTTGCACGCAGAGGCGTTCCATCTCCGAGCCTGGCGCACGAGATTCGCCTACGAGCACGCGGTAAAAGCCGTTGGGTTCCCCGAGGATGTCTCCGATGGCAATTCCCAACGTGCGTTTGAGCACCGGATTTTTAGTCACCAGAAGCAGCTCGAAAAATCCTGGTAACGCTTCATCCTTTTGCAAGTGGCCAAGTGCTGAGACGATGGATGCGGTCATCTTGTCATCCGTGCTGGAGCGGAAAAGCTCCATGAGCACAGGGGTGGCTTCATCGTGGCCGAGCATGCCGAGGGCGCGTGCGGATTCCATATTCAGTTCGCGATCTGTGCTGCGCAAAGTTTTTAACAAAGCCTTTGCGGCGCGGGAGTCGCCCGTCTCACCCAGTGCGCGCGCAGCGAGGGCGCGGTGCTCGCTGGCAGGGTCTTCGAAGTATTGCAGCAGCGCCTCGACGGCATGGTCTGTGCCCACGGCACCAAGAGCGATCAGTGCCTGCTCCTGAACTTCGCTGGATGGATCGTCGAGATTTGCGATGAGATCTCGCACAGCGAGCGGTGAGCGACTCTCGCCCATGGATCGCACCGCGCGGGCTTTATCCTTCGGCGTGCGAGGCGAGGCGATGATATTTAGATTATACATATTGCGCACTGCCTGGAGAGGGTTGAGCAGCAGGATGCGCGCAACACTGCCCACTTCAAGGTCGCCTTTTTGAAAACGGATTTTCAATGCCAGCGGAATCGCGCAACACGTCACGATCACTATGTGAAGAACGACCAGCACCTGGAAAAACTCAAGCGGCGCACCCAGTGGCAGCGTTATCGCCATGGGATGAGCGTCGAACCAATCCATGATCAGGCCGCCCAGCGCGGGTCCCATGGAAGCCAGCAATCCGACGAGCGAAAGATGCACCGCCATGGCCATCGTCCGGCCTTTGGTGGGGCACAGCGCGGTAAGCAGCCGCATCTGGCACAGCACCACACCTGAGTAGGCGATCCCGCCTCCGATGCTGGCCAGAGCTGCAACCACGACAGGCTGAGGCAGCACAAAACGGTCAAATAAAGTGATGCTCTCCGTGGATAATAGAAACCATGGCAATGATGTCGCAGACGCCGCAGCCAGAGAAAACACCATGAGCGGTCGCGCACCCACACGATCGATCAGTCTGCCGATGAGTGCTCCGCTGGTCAGCGCACCAAGTGCGGCACAGATGCCGATGATTGCGAGTTGAGTGTAAGAAGCTTGGAACGAACGTTTGAGATAGACAGCACTGAAAGCTCCGATGAGTCCCACGGCGAAATTCCACATCCCCGCAGACCAGGTGAGCTGGCGGAAGTCGGCACTCTCAAATGCAGCAGTGATTCTCTGGAACGAGATGTTGCGATGATCCAGCGGGACGGTATGAGGTTCTTTGACTTTAAGATGAATGTAAATGTCCAGTGTGCCAAAGATCGCTGCCAGCGAGAACACCCATGCGAATCCGGTGAAAGATCCGCCGGGATCGGCAGGGGAGGGAAAGAAATCGAGCACGGTGCCATAGAGTGCCATGGCGACCAGGTTGGTTCCCGTGACCCAACTGTGGCGCAGACCCCAGAACTGACCGCTGGTCTTCGAGGGCACAAGATCGCTCATCCAGCTAAACCATGCGGCGGAACTGCTATTCGCCAACACATCGCTGAGCGCAACCGTCGCCACGATCAGCAAGGGCAGGAATGCGGGGCTCGATGGATAGATAAGCGGCAGAAATGCAGGCAGGAACCAGACCAGTCTATGCGCGATGGTGAGCGTGGCCCAATACGCGCGGCGCGAGGTGAGGTGCTCGGCGATGAATGCGCCAGGAATCTGGGCCAGCATGGCTAGTTGACGCACCGTGGTGAGCAGGCCGATGAGAATGCCGGAAGCACCCAGACTTTCCATGAGCATTGGCAAAGGCATGCCGAAGACTGCTGCGGCCCAGAACATGCCCAATGAGCCCGCGAGAATGTTGCGCCGCAGCGACATTCGTATCTCCCGAGGCTTGAGCCCATTTTGGTCCGGTTCCATTCAGGCAAAGGCTGCACCAGATTGCAGGTAAATGTCGTGGCAAATTTTACATGAAAACTTCATCTTGTCCGTGTCGTGCCTCTGGCTAAAATTTGCGGACCATGATTCTATCAGGCATCCTCAATCCGCATGTGCTTGGATTGCTCGCGCGTGTCCGACATACCAACCTGCTCGTGATCGCAGATCGCGGTTTCCCATTTTGGCCCATGATAGAGACGGTCGATATCTCACTTGTGGATGATATTCCCACGGTGCTGCAAGTGTTTCGCGCGATCCGCGAGAACTACCACGTCGGCCAGATTTACATGGCTGAAGAGTATAAGGCGCACAATTCCGCACAGACGCAACGAAGTCTGTGCGAAGCTCTCGCCGACATTCCCGTCTCGTATGAGCCGCATGAAGCAGGTTTAAAAAAACGAGTGCCAGGAGCGATAGGCATCATCCGCACTGGCGACACGACACAATACGCAAACATGATTCTGGTCTCCGCCTGAGCTTGTGAGTCCAATGCTGGCAATCTCACAATGTTTTTACCAGCATCCAGATGGACATGGCCATCATCATGAGATTCTCAGTGAGCGAGATGAAGCCCAGCGGCACTTCGCTTCCGCCACCTACGCATGCGCAATTGAGGTCGCGTTTCTCCACATACACGGCTTTGAACACGGAGATGGCGCCGAGCGTGCTCACGAGTAGCGCAGCAGGCGCAGCAACCCAGGTGAGAACGTGGCCGATCATGAGGATTCCTGCACCCGCTTCCACAAATGGATAGACATAGGAATAGGGCACGTAGCGCTGGGCGATGAGGTCGTATTGCACAAACCCGGTGGCGAACGACTGAAGGTTTTGCAATTTTAAAATGCCAAGCACGCACATGCTCATGGCGATGAATAACTCGCCGACCCGGATGGCATCCAACTCTCCAAGCATCGCCCAACAGGCGGTCAGTGCCATGAGGAAAGTGACGGCGAAGACCGCGATGACTGGCTGATACGTTTTGCCCTCTTTGGGATCGGGGCCCAGGCCGAGATGTTCCCTCAAGGCGTCGTAGCCGCCGAGATGTTCGCCTTCGATAAATATCTGCGGCGTTTCCTCGTAGCCGTGTTTTTCTTTATACGCCTCGTTGTCATCGGCGGAAGTGAGATGGTGGTCCTCCACGGTGTATCCATGGCGTCGTAGCAGATCGCACGCTTTAATTCCCCATGGGCAGAAATGTTTTGGCGTAACCATCCGGTAGATTGTGGATTTCTTTTTCATTTAAATGCTCCTTTCCGGTGGGTTCGTAGCGGATGCCGTATCTGTGCGTGTGCCACGGCGAAGTTCTTCAACCAGACAAAACAAGGTGGGAGTGGTGAGCATGGTGAGGATGGCCAGCGTCATGCCGCCCACGGTTGGAAGTGCCATGGGAACCATGACGTCGGACCCGCGTCCAGTGCTGGTAAGCACGGGAAGCAGCGCGAGGATGGTGGTGACGGTGGTCATCATCGCCGGCCGCACGCGCAAGGTTGCACCGGCCACGACAGTTTCTCGTATGCCATCGACTGTAGAAGGAGTGTTTCGAGCAAATTCATCGCTGAGATACGTGGTCATTAGCACACCATCATCCGTAGCGATGCCGAAGAGCGCGAGAAAACCCACCCAGACCGCGACACTCAAATTCACGGGCCCGATCTGAAAGAGCTGCCGCAGGTCCACGTCGGCAATGCTGAGATCGAGAAACCACGTCTGATTGTAAAACCACAGCAGCAGAAAGCCGCCGGACCACGCGATGAAGATGCCGCAGAAAACCAACAGTGCGCGTGGCACATTTTTAAACTGTGCGTAGATGAGTAGAAAAATCAGCACGATGGAAAGTGGCACGAGCACCATGAGCCGGGCTTCGGCACGAACTTGATTCTCGTATGCGCCGGTGAACCGGTAAGTCACTCCTGCTGGTATCGAGAGCTGACCAGCGGCAATCTTGTCTTTGAGATATGCGGCAGCAGTTTCGACGACATCCACTTCCGCAACGCCGGGCTTTTTATCAAAGATCACGTAGCCTACTTTGAAAGCGTCTTCCGACTTGATGGCTTCCGGCCCACGGCTGTAACTAACCGATGCCAATTGCCCCAGCGGAATCTGAACGCCAGTCGGTGTGGGAATCAGAATGCCATCCAGCGCTTCGATGTTGTCGCGCAGCTCGCGCGGGTAGCGAATACGCACCGGGTAGCGCTCCCGCCCTTCGACCGTGGTCGTGATGGGAACCCCACCGATGGCCACCTCGATCACATCCTGCACATCGGCGATGGTGAGCCCATAGCGCGAGATGGCGACGCGATCGATGTCGATCTCCAAATAAGGCACGCCCACGATGCGGTCGGCGAAGACCGTGGCGGGCTCGATGCCGGGCACTTCGCGCAACTGCTGTTCTATGGCCAGACCAACCTGCTCGATGGTTTCCAGATCGGGCCCATAGACTTTGACACCAAAGGCTGCCCGCATGCCGCTCTGCAGCATGACGATGCGGGTTTCGATGGGCTGAAGTTTTGGCGCGGAAGTGGACCCGGGCACCTCAGCCACATGCACGATCTCCTGCCAGATATCGTCCGGAGTGCGAATCTTGGGACGCCACTGCCGGTAGGGCCGTCCGGCAGCTGCCGGAATGAGATTGCCCGATGTATCGCGCACGAACTCACCTGAATCGTAGCGGAAACGGATGCGGCGACCATTTTCATCCAAAATGTATTCCGGTTTATAATTGATCACCGTCTCCACCATGCTGATGGGCGCGGGATCGAGCGGGCTTTCTGCACGGCCCACCTTGCCGACCACCGTATCGATCTCGGGAATGGAAGCGATGGCCTGGTTCTGAATGGAGAGAACATCGGCAGCTTCGCCTATGGACCCGTGCGGCATGATCGTGGGCATGTAAAGAAAGGAACCTTCATCCAGACTGGGCATGAACTCTTTGCCCAGGCCGGGAAATGCATGGTAGGCAGTATTCCAAAGCGCGTTCTTGCGAAGACCATCGGGCACCCAGGCAAACAGCTTGCCGAGCCCCAGCCACGCGAGCAGGCCAGCGAACACAAGGACGACAACACCACTCAGAAATACGCCTTTGTAATCAAGACACCACCGCACAATCGTGGGGTAGAAATGTATAAACACATGCGCAAGCAACAGCAGCCCACCCGCGACTACGATGACAAAGACCGTATTCATAACGCCATGTTCCGGACCAAGCGGCATCCAGATGGCAGCGAGAATAATGGCGACCAGCAAGGCCACGAGGAAGTTGAAGAGCCAGATCAGTTGTCGCTGACGATGCGCGGCAATCAGCTCGCGGAACTGTCCGAACACTCCGACGATCACCATGAGCGCGCCCACCATCCATGGGAACCACGCGAGCCACACCGGCAATAGCAATCCGCCGACCACCAGCAGGATCGTGACCAAGAGCTTGCTCTTGCGTCGAGGTGCAGAGGCACCGAGGAACCAGGTGAGCAGCGACGGCAACACGCACAGCGCGACGACAATGGCCGCGATCAACGCAAATGTCTTGGTGAAGGCCAGAGGCTGGAACAGTTTCCCCTCCGGGCCGTCCATGGCAAAGACCGGGAGGAAACTCACGACCGTCGTCGCCACTGCGGTGAAGACCGCGCCGCCTACTTCGGAGGTGGATCGCTCCACAGTCTGCCGCACCGCAGCTTTGCCGACAGCGGGATTCTTTTCCAAATGTCGCAAGGTATTTTCAGAAATCACGATGCCCATGTCCACGATGGTGCCGATGGCAATCGCGATGCCCGAGAGCGCTACGATGTTGGCGTCCACGCCGAAGAGCTTCATCAGGATAAATGTCATGAGCACAGTGAGCGGCAGCATCGTAGAGATAACCAATGCGCTGCGCAGATGCAGGACCATGAGAATGACCACGATCACCGTGATGAAAATTTGCTGCGTGATCGCCGAGTTGAGCGTGCCGAGCGTCTCGAGAATGAGCCCTGCCCGGTCGTAGAACGCCACGATCTCCAGCTTGCTCACGGTGCCATCCTCCAACGTTTTGGAAGGCAGTCCGGGCGATATTTCTGATATTTGTTTTTTTACCTCCTCGATCACCGCCATCGGATTCGCGCCATAGCGTGCCACCACGATTCCGCCGACTACTTCCGTGCCTTCCTTATCCAGCACGCCACGCCGCATCGCCGGGCCCAGGCCGACCGTGGCGATCTGCCGCAGGGTTACTGGAATGTTGTTGTTTACAGCAACTGCAGTCTGTTCCAGGTCTTCCAGCGACCGGATAAAACCCAGCCCGCGAATGACATATTCGACGCGGTTAATCTCCATCGTGCGGGCACCGACATCGATGTTCGAACGTCGCACGGCGTTGAACACTTCTTCAAGCGTGACTTGAAAAGCGCGCATCGCGTCGGGGTTCACGTCGATCTGGTACTCCCGCACGAAACCGCCCACCGAAGCCACTTCCGATACTCCATCCACGGCCTGCAAGGCATAGCGGACGTAATAATCCTGCACGGAGCGAAGTTCGTGCGGGTCCCAGCCGCCGGTGGGATTGCCCTGCGGATCGCGACCCTCCAACGTGTATTGAAACACCTGCCCGAGACCCGTGGCATCCGGCCCAAGCGCTGGCTGGATGCCATCCGGTAATGTTCCCTGCGGCAGACTGTTGAGCTTCTCCAGAATGCGCGAACGCGTCCAATAAAACTCCGCCGCGTCCTGGAAGATCACATAGATCATGGAAAAACCAAACATCGAGAAACTGCGCACGGTCTTGACTTCCGGCAGCCCAAGCAACGCGACCGTGAGCGGATACGTGACCTGGTCTTCGATGTCCTGCGGCGACCTTCCCGCCCATTCTGTAAAAACAATCTGCTGATTCTCGCCAATGTCCGGAATGGCATCCACATGCACCGGCGAGCGTTCGATGCCTGGGAGAGTCCAGTTAAACGGCGCCACGAGCACACCCCAGCCCACGATCAAGAGCAGCAGGATAAAAACCACAAGCTGGTTGCGCAGACAGAGCTGAACAAGTCGATCAATCATGGTCTTTAGTGCGAATGAGTCGCTGGCGGTGGTGCGGTTGGTGCCACACTCGGCGTGAGTTCTTCAAACTCGCCACACTGCAGCATCTCCGCGCCAAAGTAAGGATTGAGCAGTTTCTCATCGTCCTGAAGCCAGTCAGCGCGGCGTCCTTCGAAAGCCATCGGACAAAATGCGAGATGCGTGGAGACGCCCTCAGGCAGACCGACCGATTGCACAGCGCGGATTATCTCGTTGGAGAGATTTTCAAAATTCACCCGAGCAGAATGGATGTCGCTGGACTCGGCGATCGCTTCGGTTGCTGCGACTACCCGGTTGAAAAATAGTTTTGCATCTTCTGTATTCGCCTGGAGTTCATTGACTGCGGATTGCAGTCGCTGGGCCGCTTCCCGTGCAGCTCTTGGATCGTCCGCAGCAAGAGCACGCCAGACTGGATAATATGCCTCCAGCATTTCTGCCAACGCGCTTTGCAATTCCGGCGAAGATGCAAGCACGGACTCGGATGCGCTCATCATGCTTGGGCGTGCGAGGAGTTGCAGTGCGCTATCGATCTTGAACGCGCCCTGCGTTACCACTCGCTCACCGGCTTCCAAGCCTGATTCGACCAAATAAAATTCGCCCGCACGCGGCCCCAGAATAATCTCGCGACCTTCGTAAGTGGGCCGCTCGTGCTCGGGCACTTCCACATAGACGATGGCTCGACGACCGGTCTGCAACACAGCAGATGCCGGCACGAGCAACGGTGCGCTCTCTTCGCTGCTCTGCGCATAGCCCAGCTCGGCTGCGGGCACGAGGTCCATCCCGCACACATCGCATTGGCCAGGCGCATCCTTCACGATTTCAGGATGCATGGGGCTTATCCATTTGCCTTCGAGCGAGGGATCGAGCACCACGCCATCGCCCGCGATGCGCGCATGCACCGTGCCCGTGACAAACATGCCTGGCCGCAACGCTAGGTCGGGATTGGGAACATTTACACGCACCTTGAACGTGCGCGTCTCGGGATCGAGCACTGGCGGGATAAACGAGACAAGTCCTGTAAACAAGCGGCCCGGCAGCGCATCGACCGTGAAAGAGACAGACTGCCCAAACCTCAGCCAGGGCATGTCCATTTCGTATGCATCGAGCACCACCCATACGGTTGAAAAATCTGCGATGGTAAAAAGCAATGAACCCGTGTCCACATAGTCGCCTTCGTTCACCATCTTTGCAGTAACAAAGCCGCCCAGCGGAGAATCAATGTCCATCGTGTCAGCAGGCTCGCCCTGGATGGCTGCTATGGCTCCCTCGCTCAGACCCCAGAGCGCGAGTTTCTCGCGGGCTGAACGGATCGCCCGAGCGTCATCGAACCGCCGGGCACTGAGCAACTCGGCCTGCGCGGTCAGTAATTCCGGGCTGTAAATGCGCGCCAGGTGATCGCCTTCTTTCACACGCACACCCGTGTAGTTCACGTATAGTCGCTCGATGCGCGCCGGGAATCGCGCGGTGATTGAGCGCAGCCGGGATTCATCGGGCTGCACCATGCCGAAGAGTCGCAGCTCAACATCGGGGATGCGGCGTTCGATCACGCTCGTCTCAATGCGCGCGAGTGCCTTCGCATGCTTGGTGAAAGAGACCTCGCGCGGCCCAGTGCTTGCCTTATCCGATTGACCAGCGGGAATCAGGTCCATCGCACAGATCGGGCACTTGCCAGGATTCGGCTGGCGAATCTGTGGATGCATGGAACACGTGTACTCAGTCGCCTCGGTCGGTGCTGTTGTCAGCGGTCGGGAGCCAGTCGGAGCACTCAGGCGACCGAGCAGGATGCCCGCAATCAACACACCCGCAGAGATCAATAGAACTCCAGTGCTTTTACGTTTAAAAATTTTCATTGAAAAGGCGTTTGGATTTCTGTGCCGAAGAGCGCGTCAATCTCAGCGTATTGAATGGACCGGTCGGCGATGGCTCTCCAATAGCCGGTCTCCGTGTCCAGCAGACGTCGGCGGGAATCGAACACATCGAGCAGACTTGCCGAGCCTGCGCGATAGGAAGCTTCCACAGCCTCATGCGCCTGGCGGGCTTTCGGCAACAGTCGGTCTTGAAATAGCACAGCGCGTCGAGCGGCATCGCGTTCCCGCGAGAGCAAAGTGTCCAATTGCGAATGCAGCATGCGCGAAGCGGAAGCATGCTCTTGCACAGCGAGTTCAAGCATCGCGGCTGCTTCATCACGGACCCCGCGATTTTTCTTCCGCCATACTGGCAGGCTCATCGAGAACATGAGTGCCGCCTCGTTCATCACCTCGCGATTCCCGTTCATTTCCGATTCCTCAGCGCGTCGGTACCCCGCGCTTACCATGAACTCGGGCAGCGTCTCCAGACGAGCAAGAGTCACGCCCGCGCGAGCAGCATCTATGCGGCTTCGAAGCGCCTGCAGCATGGGGCTGGAAGCATCCAGGCGCGCGACAAGCGCCTTGCGGTCTCTGCTCGTGGACCGGGCAGCAGGCGGGGGCACGCGTTCGACTTCATCGGAAGCGAGTGGCACCCCGATCAAAGCCTCCAGCTCGAATCGTTGTCGGCGAATCATTTCCTGATTCTGCGCAAGATCATCGCGGAGAAGACCAGACTCCATCTCCACCCGCACGAGGTCCGAAACCTCGCCGCCCCCGCGAGAAGCCTGCTCGAGAAAGTCCTCTTGTTTCTCAAAAAGAGTAAGGTTCTGACGAAGTAAAGCCGCTGCTTTTTGCAGATATGCAATCTCCGAGGCGATGGAGCGGATGCGCGCAGCTACTCTCAGTTCCACCGCTTGCACCTCGTGCCAATACGCGCGCGCTTGCAGGGAAGCTGCAGACTCGCGCTGACCCAAAGTGCCTGGCCATGGAAATGCTTGTGTGAGCCGTAGCATCTGCGAAGAACCGAGTGCATTGCTACCCATGGTTTCCAGCTCCAAGCTCGGATTTTGAAGCGATCGGGCCTGAGGCACACGAGCCAAAGCAGCTCGCAATTGCGCGCGGGCTTTGAGAATGTCGCTGTTCTCGGAACGCGCTGTGCTGATCCACCGCGAGACCAACTCGGCCCGCACCGACACCGAGGCAAACATAACCACCAGGATCAGATAAGTGAGAGGTTTCATGTATAAATCAGAGATCGATGAATATGCCGGTTTGTGGTTTCACTTCGTAAATGGCCGCAGTGCCAACAAACCCTTGGAAAATTTTTAAATTTTTTGGGGGGAGAGTCCGCTCTGCGGCAATCTACCTGGTAAGCTCTACCCTATACCATGAACGAAAAACTTAAAAACTTACTGCACGAATGGCAGCCTCGCGCCGTGAACTCCGACGAGTTGCGTGCCGCTGTGTGGAAACAAATCGCGAGAGAAGAACCTTCCGGCTGCTCGCGCTATTTACTCTCCGCAATGGAATGGTTTGAACGACCCGCAGTGGCATTCTCTCTGATTGCCGTGGCGATGGTCGCGGGAGGCTATCTGGGCTCGGCAGCGGCAGGCCAGGCGCAGACGCAATCCTATCTCGCTACGCTCTCCGCGTATCACAACGTGCCATGAGACGCGTGCTGCTTCTTCTTGTCGGCGTGTTGGCAGCCTGTGCCATCGCCTGTGGGATGGTTTATTATTTCGCCATGCAAACCCCGGCGGACGAGTGGATGGGTAAACGTCTGGGCTTGACCGGCCCATCGCTGGAGCAGTTTACAGAAGCTCACCAGCGCTACAGCTCGACATGCGCAGAGATGTGCGAGCGAATCGCAGAGAGCGATGCCCGGCTTGCGCAGCTTGTTGTGGGCGGCGAGAAGTTCACCCCGGAAATTGCGGCTGCCATGGCCCGCTCCGACAGGCTCAAACAGGAATGCCGTCAAAATATGCTTCAGCATTTCTACGAGGTATCGACACTTCTCGAGCCCGCGCAGCGCAGAACCTATCTGGAACTGGTGCTGCCTCTCATCGTGGACCCGGCGGCGATGTCGCGCGAACACCGCCACCATGAATGATGAACCCGATGCGGACCAGGAGCTGATGCAACGGCTCGCTGCGGGCGACGACCTGGCACTCAACGAGATCATGGACCGCTGGAGCACCCGCGTGGCTGCGTATCTCGCGCGATTTCTGGGGCATGACACCGATGCGATGGAGCTGGCTCAGGAGACGTTTGTTGCAGTGTACCGCGCGCGGGCGCGTTATCGACCTCGAGCGCGCTTCTCCACGTGGCTGTTTGGGATCGCCAGCAATCTCGCGCGGCAACGGCTTCGATGGCGCAGCAGACATCCGGAAGTGACATTGGACCTGGAGACGACGGGTGCTCGTGAATTGGTCTCTCCGCAGACTCCGTCGCTTGATATGGAATCGGTGGAACGCGCTGCGATTGTGCGTGCGGCAATCCTCTCGCTTCCCACCGACCTGCGCGAAGTCGTGGTGCTGTCGGAGTACGAAGAAATGCCGCAGGCCGAGATCGCGGGCATACTCGCGTGCAGCGTGAAGACGGTGGAAACACGTCTGTATCGGGCGCGACAAGTATTAAGAAAAAAACTGGCCCGCTTGTTATAAAGAATCGCCTACGCGCCGGATGGCTTGGGGCGAGCGGGATTGCCGACTACGGTCGCGCCCGCTGGCACATCGCGCGTAACCACGCTGCCCGCTCCCACCACTGCACGCTCTCCGATTGTGACGCCTTTGAGCACGGTGACATGGGCTCCGAGCCAGGCATGGTCTGCGATTTTCACCGGCGCAGATACAACCCCGCCACCGGGCGCATGATCGTGATCCGTGATGTAGCAGTGCGGACCGATCAATACATCCGCACCGATCTCGATGCGCTCGCTGGCGTCCACGATGGTAAAGCGATTGATGTAACACCGTGCTCCGATGACAATGCGCCGCTCACGCTCGCGGACACCTGTAGAAATGATAGTGACACTGCGATCCAGCGCCACATCCGCGCCCAGTTCGATGTCCCACGCATTGCGCGGCACCTCGATGTCACGCAACCAGCATGCACCGTGCAACTGTGCTCCGCGCAGGCGCAGAACAAATTGCCGCCAGCGAGAAGACACCGAGTGCGCGATGCGAAGTATCAAGTCCATGTGCCGATGAGTTGATCGAGCTTGCCCGAGCCGCCGGAACGCAGGATGCCGATAGAAACGAAGAGGCGATGCAGTAGAAATTTGGCTTCAAATACCGGGCCGTCGAGCTTCAGTACATCCCGAGCAAGTGCTCTCTGGTGGGCCATGCGACTGCGGGCTAGTGCCCGGTGATCGCGTTTAAAGATGCTTCCCGCGCTGCGGTGCGCGTAGAGTGCGTCGCGGTGGAAAAACAACGCATGCGTGGCTGCGATGCGGTGGGAAAGGTGCACGTCTTCCATGAAACTGTAGCCGTCGAACGCGGGAAATTTTTCCTTCTTAAAAACCTCCGTCCGGTAAACCACACATGTGGAATTGAGCCATTCGGAAGGGATGAGTTCCGGGTCGGACTCGGAGTAAGTGGGCAGACAATTGATGCCCGGGCCGAACAGCCGCGCACCGTAATCCGGATGTGAATAGCCCGCTTGCAGGCGGTAGTAGAGCCACAACAGACCCTTGGGCGGCGGATGCTGCATGTCGTCGATGCGCGCGGCCACGCCTCCGATGGACCCCTCGGTGTCCGAAGCGAATGGGTGAATCATTTTTTCCAAGGTGTCCGCGCGAAGGATCGCGTCGTCGTCCATAAAAAGTATCAGCGGGGTATCCACATGTTCCGCGCCTTGATTGCGCTGCTGTGCCGCGCTTGTGGTGTGAGCTTCGATGCGATGCACAGGCAGCCGACCTTCGAATGGCTGCACGACGTCCCGCACCTGATCGCTGTGCGAAGCATCCACGACCCAGATGTTCTCAGGCTGCAGCGTCGATGCAGCGATGCTCTGCAATGCAGCTTGCATCTCCTGTGGCCGCTCAAACGTGGCGATGACAATACTGAAGGCAGGCGGTTTCATCTTCTCATGCACCGGGCAATTCTTTCCGCAGCGGCAAAGCCACACAAGCGATAAAACAATCGGTACGTCTGCGGTGCTGCCGGTCCCACCGCCGAGATGAGTCCGCGCCCACGGTGCGCAGCGTGGTATCGCACGGCTTCGTCCAGGTTGTGTTGTGCGAGTGTGCGGCTCATTTCAAAAAATGCACGCCCTGCTGCCGCGGTATGCTCAGGCTGAAGTCGCCCCTCTGCCTGCAGCCAGTCGAGCATGCCGTCGATCAGTCGCGACCGCTCGCGAACTACCAGGCTGGGATCCCGGCGACAGAGAGTCTCTTCAGACCACAGCCGATAGACCGCAAGTGCCGACGGGGTGAAGCCGAACTTCACGCCAGCTTGCATAGCACGCAGATAGAGTTCGTGTTCCTGACAGCATGGCTGATCAGCTTTCCATCCGCCCAGACCTCGCAGGATGTCCACGGGCCACAACGGGCCAGAGGTCTGCGGAAGCTGCCACAGAATCCATTGCACTTCGACTGGAAGAGAAGTGTCGATGTGCGGTGTGTGGCGCGAGAGAGACTCACCCCCACGCCAGACCTCCGCGATCACCGGTGCGTAAGGCACAGTGCCGGGCGCAAAAGAAGATGCTTCTTCCAACTGCCGGGCCATCTTGCCGGGTAGTAAATAATCATCCGCGTCGAGATATTGAATCAAGCGCCCGCGGGCTTCCGCAAGGATGCGATTTCTAGCCGCAGGAGCCCCGTGCGAATCGGATGAGAAAAAGCGCACGGCTCGCGATGTGGCGATGTGTGCGGAGTCGTCCGTGGAATGATCATCCACGACGATGACTTCCACCGGAAGCTCCTGGTCGTGCAGCGCACTGTCGATAGCGATGCCCAGCCACGAAGCCGCATTGTGACAAGGAATACCGACCGTGATGAGAGGCCGCTCGCTCATGCAGGTCTTAGGATGCGGTGGTACCATGTCTCATACATCCACAGCGCGTAGAAGACTCTGGCGCATTCAATTTTTCCTGCCTGAAAATCATCCCACAATGTGCGGATGAGGTGGTTGTCCAGTTCGCCGGGCCACAGAGCTTGCGTGCGGAACAGATCGTCCGCGATGCGGTCTTTGAGTGGCCCGCGAAACCATTCCGCGAGTGGAATGGGAAAACCTTGTTTGGGGCGGGTCATGTCTTCATTGGGATCGCGTCTGGCAAGGCAACGGCGAAGCACGTATTTGCCGATGTCGGCTTGAAGTTTGATTGAGGAATCCATGCGTGCGGACAAGCTTGCCAATGGCACATCGAGAAACGGGGTGCGGAGTTCTATCGAAGCGGCCATGCTCATTTTATCGGCTTTGAGCAGAAGTGAATCTGCAAGCTGCCAGTCGATATCCAGCGCGAGCAGAGTGTGCAGGAGATCGCGCTGCGGGCGCACGAGTCGCGAGGCGATCTCCTGAGCGCGTTGACGGTGCTGCCAGAGCTGTTCCAGCGTGAGCCCACGCGGCTGGCGGATATCGCCGGGCAGACCTTCCACTCGAAGCTGCACGATCTCCGCAGCCAGACTGGTCGAAGCCCGCTGGCAGAGGCGTCCGAAACGGTCTTGTGGAAAGGGATGCTTTGCCTGCGGAAGAAATCGCGCCCACCGACGGAAACGGTCCGAGCGCGTGAGCGTGTCGAGCATGCCCAGATACCGTGGTGCGTAACCCGCAAACAGCTCATCGGAACCTTCGCCCGAGAGCAGCACTTTCACATGCTGACGCGCCATCTCGCACACGCGCAGCACGGCAAATGCAGCAGCATCCGCTGTGGGCTCGTCGAGATGCCATGCCACGCGCGAGATGTCGTCGGCCAGGTCCTCCGCAGTCACAACGACTTCATAGTGCGTGGAGCCCATGACACCAGCCGTCGCGCGAGCCCCGGAAAACTCCGAGCCCGCATCGGCGTAGCCTGCGGTGAATGTATTCATGCCGCCGGGATGTCGCGCCGCAGCATACATGCCCGTGATTTTACTATCGAGCCCGCTGCTAAGCAGCACGCCTACAGGCACGTCGCTGCGGAGATGCACGCGGATGGATTGATCAAATGCTTCATCGAGCAGGTCCGCACCGTGTTCGAGATCGTCGATCAACACATCCTGTCCGGCGGTATATTTCCAAAAAGAGCGCGGCTCGAAAACGTCGGGATTTTTCAAGTCGATCTCCATGAGCGAACCCGCTGCCAGTTTTCTGATATGTTGAAAATGAGTATCCGGCGCAGGCAACGAAAACCACGCCATGTAATCCTGCAGTGCTCCGGGTCGCAGTGCGCGGTCCACCCATGGCAACGCAAACAGCGATTTTAATTCCGAGCCAAACGCAAAACTCTGCTTGTCCGCTGTATAATAAAGCGGTTTCTGCCCGAAATGATCCCGCGCAATCAGCAGTCGATGCTGGCGGACATCGTAAATGACAAACGCAAACATGCCACGGAGCTGATGCACCAGTGCCGCTCCGTGTTCTTCATACAAGTGAACCAGCACTTCCGTGTCACTGCCCGTGCGGAACAGGTGTCCACGCGCCATGAGCCCCTCGCGCAGTTCGATGTAGTTGTAGATCTCGCCATTAAACAACACGCCCACGGTGCCGTCCTCATTGTGAATAGGCTGATCCCCGCCCGCTAGATCGATGATGCTCAGACGCCGCATGCCCGCGTAAAACCCCCACTGCGCATCCGAAAGCACGCCATCTCCATCCGGCCCGCGATGTCGGATTCGGCTGAGCATATTCATGAGGTGATACTCCCCCTGGTCCTGCGCAGCCTGTTTGTTTACGAATCCGGCGATGCCACACATACCTTAGAGCACCTCCTCGTACACAGCTTTGGTTGCGGCTGCCACGCGGTGCCATGCATGGGCATCGCGCCAGGGCCGTGCGGCCTCCATGTCGCGAGGCTGCTCCATGGCGGCGCGCAATCGCTCCTGGAAATCTGTCTCGAGCTGCTCGAAGCGATGCACGAGCGGATGCGGCTCGTCCATTTCCACCGTGCGCAACCTCTGCGGAAGCAACAGCGGGATGCCGAGCGAGCGGACGAGAGTGGCCGCGCCGGACACCAGTATCGCGGTGTAATTAAAAAGCACGGCATCCGCCGCTGCGAGCCAGAGCGCGAGCTGAGCGTCGTCCAACCAACCTGGTCGGAATAGGATGCTGCTGTCGCCCGCGCACAGCCTGGCCAAATGCTGACCATACTCTGCGGTGTGCGGGCGACCGACGATCGCAAGCTGCATGTCGGGTCGGGCAGCCCGCCACCACGTGAGCACGGGCTCGATGCCTTTGTAGGGCTCCAGCGCACCGAACATGAGGCATAGCTTTTCTTGACCAAGCTCAAGTCGGGCGCGGGCATCGTCGCGCTCAGTCAGCGGCGGTAGCGTCACGGACAGGTCTCCGTGCGGAACGTGGCGACATACCTCGCGGGGAATTTGAAAATGTTCCTGCAATAGTGCCGCCGCAGCCTGCGAGTGAGTGATCACACGCCGCGCGCTGCGGTAGTAGAGGCGAGTATTGCGCCGCACCGCCGCGTCGCCCGTGCGGTTGTGAGGATAGAGATTATGCGCGGTGGCCACGAGCGGACTGCGCCGAGTGGCCAGAGCAAGGTCCAATGGAAACCGATGCACGCGGACGCGATCCAACCATTGCCCGTGCTGCGCGAAATATGCATCCGGCCAATGTAAATGCAGGATGCGCCCACTCTCTGCTCCACGAGTTAGCGGGAGACCGCGCCGATAGCCCGAGAGAAATGCCACATCGACTCCCTGCTCCGCCAGATTCAATGCAAGCAAAGCCTGGTAAGGATTTCCCGCACGCCAGTCCGGCGCCATGAGAACAGGAACGGACGGCATGCGCGAACTTTAGCTGCGTTTGGAAAGAATCCGTGCCTGACGCGCAGACTCGATGATCGCATCCAACTTTTCCAGAGAAGCTTTCTGTCGCTCGAGCAGGATTTTATTTTCCGCAGAAATACTTTGCAGAATGAGCACAGGATTCTCGACTGGCACTTCCGAGTCCGCGCGCGCGGCGATCAGCAGAAGAGCGATTGCGCAAGGGATGAAGGATTTCATTGCGCATTCCCTCCGCGACCGGACCGGGCGCTGTAGATGCGAGTGAGCCGCATTTCTTCTTCGAGCACTGCAAGCTTGGCTTCGAGAGCTTCCTGGCCCGCTTTGAATGCAGCGGTCTGCTGCCGCAGCGAGATCACGAGAGCCTGAGTATCGGGAGAAGTTTCCTGGGCTTTTGCAGGCAGGAGCAATGCGCCCGCGACAGCGCATGCTCCGATCAACATGGGAACGTATTTTTTCATAAGCAAAGAGAGGTTACCCG
>CBDUBV010000034.1:0-25137 GCA_965365475.1 uncultured Chthoniobacteraceae bacterium
AAGCCTGGCGAGGAGCGCACCATCACCTACACTGTGCATTATTCCTGGTAAGTTGCCTGCTTTTCGCGTGGGTGAAAAATACGGCTACGAGATTGGGTTACAAGTTGACGCGGCTAAAAACTGGGAGGAAATGTATGGCCTATGAAATCCCGGCTGCTCGGCGCGCTGGCCCTGCTATTGATAGCGGCTTGGGGCGTATTTGTGATGTGGCACCGGGCTGGTGCTGAGGACGGTCAGAAAAGTTCGCGGGCTACACCCAGAACAACTACCGCGCCGAGTGCGGCACCCGAGCGCACAACGCAGGCCGTCGAGGATGCTCAGATCCCTCCGGTTGCTCGACCTCCCTCCAAACCTGCGCCGCGTGCGTCGAAGCCACAAGGCTTGGTAGCCAAGCGCCCGGTGACGCGCGCGGTCCCTCCCGGCATGGAAATTCGCCGGGCATCCACAAAAAAAGGTGCTGCGGATTATCCGGAACTCATCCTCGCAAGCCCTACGATGCTGGAAGAACTTTTTGAAGCGTCCGAGGGAGAAGAAATACATTTGCAATTAGGGTCGGATTTTTCTTTTTCAGGAACAGTCACTATGCTTGCCACACAGCCCGACGGTGGTCCCACTGTTCTAGGTGCCACGGATGGTCACTCACGACTGAACCTGCAACGCGAACGACGCGGCTACTACCGCGGATTCATCACTCATGAGCGAAGCCGGACAGCACACACCATCGAGACGCGCGAAGACGGAGCCTTGGTGGTGCGTCAAGTGCCGTTGGACCATGTCATCTGCGTGAGGCCCGGCATGGGTATCGAGGAAGCTGGATTGCCCATACCTCTGACCTCAGAGCCCGCAGCGACGCAACAAATACAGTCCGCTGCACCGCCAGTCTTCGACAGCCGACCCTCCGCCACGGCGGTGATCTATCTGGACTTCGACGGACACGTCGTCACGGCCACGCCTTGGAATTCTGAGTTTGGCATCAGCTCGATCAATGCCGCCGCGAGCACGCTCTCGACACAATCGATGGCAAATGTATGTGCGATTGTGGCTGAAGATTTTGCACCCTTCGACATCACCGTCACGACCAGTCTGAGCAGGTACAATGCGGCACCAGGCAGCCGGCGAATCCGGGTATTGATCACGCCGACTTACCAGTGGCTGGGCGAATATGGTGGCGTGGCCTATTTGGGATCGTTTCGTTGGTCGGGCGATACTCCCTGCTGGGTGTTCGACAATTTATTGTCGATGAACGCGAAATACATTGCGGACGCCACATCCCATGAGGTCGGGCATACTTTGGACCTTAAACACGACGGCACTCTCTCACCTGCTCGAGAGTACTACTCCGGGGTGAACAACAGCACTGTGAGTTGGGGGCCGATCATGGGCGCGAGTTACGCAGCGGAATGGTCTCAGTGGAGCAAAGGCGACTACGCCTCTGCCAGCAACAAAGAAGATGATCTCGCAATAATCACCAACACTGCAAATGGCTTCGGATACCGCATGGATGATCTGGCGGACACCACTGCAACAGCACCGCTCATTCAGATGCAGTCAGGTTCCGCGACTCAAGTAAACCAGACGGGCATCGTGGAAAAAAATACCGATGTGGATGTGGTCCATTTCACTGCAACATCGGGGACAGTGAATTTGCAAATCCGCCCCGCAGCGCTGAGTCCCAATCTATTTCTCCGTGCCAGACTGCTGGATAGCTCCGGCGCGGCATTGCTCGACCAGACTGCCACCCGCCAGAATTCCACGATCTCCCTGAGCCGCAACATCTCTGCGGGAGTGCACTACGTGCGCGTGGAGAAGGCTGGGATGCCAGGTGGGAGTAACGCAGTCGATACAAACGGCTATGGCAGCATGGGCGAATATGTGATCACCGGCAACATCCCCGCAGTGGCTGCTCCGCCGGTGTTGAACATCAGCCAGACCACGGTGGCCGCGTCCGTGCAACAAGGTCAGAACGCAGGGAGTCAGACATTCACCGTCAATAATGCGGGCGGCGGCACGTTAAATTATTCCATAACAGAAAGTCTCTCGTGGCTTTCCGTATCGCCCAACAGCGGCTCGAGCACGGGCAACCTGGTCACGCACACGATCAACTTCACAACCAGCACTCTGTCGCCAGGAAATTATTCGGGAACCATCACGGTCACAGCGACGGGCGTGGCGGGCTCGCCTCAGACTATCGATGTGAACTTGACCGTCGCAGCAGTAGGCACCGGTGCTACATTTGCCAACGCTGCCGCAATCACAATTCCCTCGTCCGGCTCCACGGGGCAGGCGACGCCGTATCCGTCCAATCTGGTTGTTTCAGGCATGGGCTCGAGCGTCACCGGTGTCCGGGTGGAACTTCGAGGCCTCTCACACACCTATGCATCAGACATGGACATCCTGCTGGTCGCTCCCAATGGACAAAAAATCATGCTCATGTCGGATGCGGGCGAATCCACATCGGTGACCAATGCCACCTTGAGGTTCACGGTCGATGGGACGCCGCTGCCCGAGTTCAGCACGCTCGAGACCGGCACGTATCGCCCCACGGATTTTACTCCAAGCGATACTTTTCCATCTCCTGCTCCGGCTGGACCATACTCCATAAATCTCGCCGCAGCTCTTTCTGGCGGGGTCGATGGCACCTGGCGGCTTTTTGTAAACGATGATTTTCCCTCCGACGATGGCGGCACGATGGCCAATGGATGGGCGCTCATTTTCTCCACAAGCAATCTGCCGGTCGCGCCTGCAGGCGTCGCAGCCACCGATGGCACGCTCACCGACCGGGTGCGCGTCGCATGGAATGCGGTCAGCGGAGCGACCTCGTATCAAGTCTGGCGCAGCACAATCAACGATCCTGCAGGCGCAGCGCAGATAGCCAGTCTATCGGCGTTGGCATTCGATGACATCACGTCAGTTGCAGGTGTCACGTATTACTACTGGCTCAAAGCGGTGAATGCCAGCGGGCCGAGTCCTTTCTCCGTAAGCGATTCCGGCTGGCGCGGCGCAGTGTCTGGCAGCAATGATCTCTTTGCCAATCGAGCACTGTTGAACCCTGGCACTGTGACGGTCTCCAGCAGCGGCGCCACCAAGGAATCCGGCGAACCGAATCATGCGGGAAATGGAGGAGGTAAATCCATGTGGTGGTCCTGGACTGCACCGGCGGATGGCACGTTGACCATCTCCACCACCGGCAGCAATTTCGATACGCTGCTGGGGCTCTACTCTGGCACTGCGGTGAATGCTCTCACCACGCGCGCATCCGACGACGACAGCGGCGGCAACCTCACCAGCCGCATCACATTCAGTGCGGTCGCCGGGACGACCTACCACATCGCAGTGGATGGCTTCAATGGTGCATCTGGCACGATCCAGTTGAGCCTTGCCTTTCAAAATGGCGGGCAGCCGCCAAGCCCCGTGGCCAGCGTGTCCGCGACCGATGGGGCATTTACTGACCGCGTGCGTATCACATGGACCGCTGCGGCCAATGCAGCATCGTATGATGTGTTGCGCGGAACCACAACCACGCTGGAGTCAGCGGGCGTGGTTGGGACTACTTCCAGCGTGACGTTGGACGATCTCTCCGCCATGGCTGGCCAGACCTATTACTACTGGGTGGTGGCGAAAAACGGCACCGGATCCGCTGCGGCAGGCGGTCCGGACGCCGGGTCCCGCGCCACAGTTGCTGGAGGAAATGATCATTTCGCAAACCGGTTCCATCTTTTCGGAAGGATCGATACCGCGACAGCCAGCAACGCTTCCGCAACCAAGGAGAGCAGCGAGCCCAATCATGCCGGGAATGGTGGCGGCAAATCCCTGTGGTGGAGTTGGACTGCGCCAGCCTCCGGCTCGGTGACCATGGGCACCATCGGCAGTTCGTTCGACACGGTGCTCGGTATTTATCAAGGAACGGCGGTAACTTCGCTCGCCCTCGTCGCCTCCGATGATGACAGCGGCGGGAGCCTCACAAGTCGCACGACGTTTACCGCTGTGGCCGGGCAGACTTACAGCATCGCGGTGGATGGTTACAACGGGGCTTCGGGCACCATCATACTTCGCGTGGAGCTTTCTCTGCCCGCTCCCCCAGCACCCGTGGCCATCTATGGAGGCAGCAAGCGGGTTAAAGCGGGAAGCACCATGTGGCTGAGCGGGTCCGCATTCAGCGACAGCTCGTTTCGCTTGCATAGCAGATATGTATCCGTGCCACTGCGCACGTCGAACTATGTGCGCTTGTCTGTGCCGAAGAAGCTGAAAGGAAAAAGCGTTCGCGCGTATGCCATCTCCTACGCGGGCACCGCACGAGCACCTTTCAAGACCAAAGTGCGGTAGGATTTGCAGTGCCTGTAACGCTGCGCTATAGCACAGCGGTGCGAATTCTTTCTTGGTGCCGGACGATTGCGGCGTGTGTGTTTTTTCTGGCTACAGCGTATGGCAGCGAGCAGCCCCTGGTGCTGGATCTGCCTGGAGCAGTGGCCATGACTTTGCAGAAAAACTATCGCATCGCAGTGGATCGATTTTTACTTGAAGAAGCAGACTGGCGGCTCGTCGAGCAACGCGGCATCTTCGATCCGACATTGGAATTTGAGGCCATCCGCTCCGAGCAGCAGAGCACGCTGGAGGATGCGACAACGGAAGCAGGGAATAATGATTTCTATCGGGGCGCACTTACGGGGCTGCTCCCTTGGGGCATGCGCTACGACCTGGGTCTGCAAACTCGGCGCCTGACCGACCGCGAACAGGAAGATCGCTATAGCAGTTTCGCAGGGCTCACGCTCACGCAGCCTTTGCTGCGCGGCTTCGGACCCGCACCCACGCTGGCCCGCATCCGCGTGGCGCGCATCGGCCAAGCGGTGTCGGAGTGGGAGTTGCGTCAGCGGATCATGGATACAGTGAGCGAAACCATCCTCGTCTATAACGATCTCCACTTCTCCCGCCTCAACCGCGATGTCGCCATGCGCTCGCGCGATCTAGCCGCACGATTGCTCGGCGATAATGAACGACGATCCGAGATCGGCGTCATGTCACCGCTCGATGTCACCGAAGCGCGCGCCGACCTCGCCAGCAGGACGGAAGCCGTAATTCTCGCGGAACGGGAAGTGCGCGACAACGAGAACTTTTTGAAACGCCTCGTCACCGACGACCTGCAAGCTCTTCTGGATCGTCCCGTTGTCATCGCGCCGGTGCCGATGCTTGCGCCGCCTGCGATGCCCGTGCGGGAAGGCATCTCCTACGCGCTCGCAAATCGCCCCGATTATCGACGCGCCATGCTCGAGCTGCAACAGAGCGAGATCACGCTCGTGCTCGACCGTAGTGAGGGTCTTCCGCGCTTGGACTTGAAAGCAAGTTACGGCGCCAACGGAGTCGATGATGGCTTCCGGCAAAGCCTTTCGCGATTGACCGATGAAGAAGAAACCGAATGGTCAGTCGGTGCCGTTTTTAGCATGCCCATTCCAAACCGTGCAGGGATCGCCCGAGTGCGGTTGACCAAAGTGCAGATCGCTCGGGCTCTAATTGATTTGAAAAGACTCGAGCAGGATATCATCGTGGAAATAGATAATGCCGCAGGTCGCATCGAAACCGCCCGCCAACGCATCGCAGCCACTCGCGAGTCCCGCATCCTGTCGCAAGAACGCCTGCGCGCGGAGACCACCCGCTTGCAGGCTGGCGCATCCACGACCTTTCTCGTGTTGGAGAGTCAGCGCGCACTAGCCGAGGCCGAAGCAGCAGAACTCCGAGCCATGGTGGACTACAACAAAGCCGTGGTGGAGTATGAACGCGCTCTCGGACTCACCCTTGAACGCCGAGGCATCGTGCTTACCAACGCATTGTAACGTCGGCAAACGTCGCGGCTACGAACACCAAGCCCACCACCGCATTGGCTTGAAAAAATGCACGATGTATCGCTGCCACATCTCCAGTTCTCGCATGTCGATGTTCGAACAAAAGGCAGCCGCCAATGGCGACCAGAGATAGAAAATAGATCCAGCCAAGCGACGCACTCAGACCAAAAAACAACAGCCCAATGAACATACCCCCGTGCAGTAACATCGCGAGAGCCAAGCTTCGCCGTAGCCCCAATCGCACTACCATGGAATGCAGATCCGCCTCGCGGTCGAACTCCACATCCTGCGTCGCATAGATAATGTCGAACCCCGCCACCCACAGCGACACGGCAAGTGCGAGAACCACCGGTGCCCAATCCAAAGAGCCTGTCACCGCGATCCATGCACCGACCGGCGCGATTCCTAGTGCCACGCCGAGGAAAAATTGCGTGGCATGCGTGAAACGTTTGGTCAGCGAGTAGAAAAAAATAATTCCCAGTGCCAGCGGAGACAGCGCGAGACACAACGGGTTCAACTGCCACGCACCCACGACGAAAAGCAGCGACGCAACCAAGCAGGCCACTACCGCAACCCGTCTGCTTACCAACTTGTGCCGACCCACCGTGCGCGGATTGCGCTTGTCTATTTCGTAATCCGCGATGCGATTGAAAAGCATCGCCGCTGTCCGCGCCATCACCATGCACCACACGATCCAAAGCAAAACGCCAGCGGGCGGTATGCCACGCGCAGCCACAAATGCCGACCCGATCGCGAAAGGCAACGCGAAGATCGTGTGCGAGAAACGAATAAACTGCAGAAACCGCCTCACCGCCTCACCGCGTCGAGGGTTGCGCTGCTTCCTCTTCGCCAAAGAGACTGATAAGACGGTCGTCCACGCGGATGTCGATCAGCCGCCAGGCATCCCGCGAGTGATAAAAATAGAGCTTCCATCGCAGCGGGAATTTATCTCCCAGCGAGATCACCACCACATTGAGAAGATGCTCGCCCACTCGGCGCAACTCGATCACCTCATACCCACGGATTTCACCAAACACCTGGATTGCCTGTTTGGTCTTGTCGCGAAGCACAGTGATGTCAGCCGGGCGCGACTCGATGATAGTGCCTTTAACCAGAGCTTCGTAGGCCGCATCCACCTTGCCACGCTGAACAAGCAGGAAAAAAACCTTGAGCTGATTGTGCACCTCCGGTTCAAGACCTGGAAACGTAGGGAAGCTATCCATGTCGAGTTCGACCTTAGGTTGGCCGGAAGCTTCCCCAGCAGGTTTCTCCTGCGCCGATTCGCCCTGCGCAGCCAGTTTCGGAGCTTGCAGTAAACATCCGATCAGGATGGCGAGGATAAAGGCTCGGAAAAGCATGGTGCGGCATCTTTGCACGCGATGTGCGTTTAGCCAATCCTCAACCGCAAGGTGCACGCAGTTTTTTATCGGAAAATATGTAAGTCGTGGAAAACCATGCCCAAATCAATTTCCCGCACCCAGTACTGGGCGGCAGGGTTGTTTTTATCGGCCTTTTCTTGCATTGATTCCGAAAAGAACGGTCTTTACCGTGCAAATTTCATGGCTCGAATAAGAGAAAGCTGGAATTCGCGTGCGGGCGTGATCCTTGCAGTCACCGGCAGCGCGGTGGGGCTCGGCAATTTCCTGCGCTTCCCGGGACTCGCCGCAAAATACGAGGGAGGCGCATTCATGATTGCCTACTTCGTCGCATTGCTACTCTTGGGCATCCCGCTGGCGTGGGCGGAATGGGCCATGGGGCGCTACGGGGGCTCACGCGGATTCAATTCCGTGCCAGGCATCTTCCGCGCACTTACGGGCAGTAAATGGGGCGCGTATCTCGGCGTGCTCGGCTTGATCGTGCCGGTCGTGATCTACATGTACTATGTGTTTATCGAGTCGTGGTGCCTGGGGTATGCGTGGAAATACCTCACCGGCGCCATGCAGCTCGGGCGCGAGCCGGAAGCTTACGCGCGCCTTTTTTCTTCCTATACCGCCATCGAGAACAATGGCAGCGCGTTCGAGCAACCGCTTAGCGTGCCGCTAGTCTGTCTGGGTGTGTGCGTGGCACTGAATTTTTTTCTCATATATCGTGGCTTGAACAAAGGCATCGAGTTCTTCTGCAAATGGGCGATGCCCTTGCTCATACTGTGCGCGCTCATCGTGCTCGTGCGGGTGTTGACCCTGGGCACTCCAGACCCCGCACGGCCCGAACTCAATGTCCTCAATGCTCTGGGCTTTATGTGGAGCCCCGATTTCGGCGGACGCTCGCTTCTGAACGCGCTGCGCAACCCGATCATGTGGATGGAAGCAGCCGGGCAGATTTTTTTCTCTTTGAGCACAGGCTTTGGCGTCATCATCACCTACTCCAGCTATCTGCGCGCGGAGGATGATATCGCGCTTAGCTCCACGGCGGCCATCTCGGGCAATGAATTCTGCGAGGTCGCGCTTGGCGGAATGATCACGGTGCCTGCGGCATTTGTATTTCTGGGTGCCACGGGTGCTGTGGGGTCCACCTTCGGACTGGGTTTTCACAGCCTGCCCATGGTGTTTGCGCATATGCCCATGGGGCAGTTTTTTGGGTTTTTATGGTTTTTCCTTTTGTTCCTTGCGGCGGTGACAAGTTCCTTGTCCATGTTGCAGCCTGCCATTGCTTTTCTTGAGGAAGGGCTAGGGCTGAATAGGCGCGGCTCGGTGTCCGTTCTTGGGTTCATAACCCTCATGGGCACGGGGTTCATCGTTTGGTTCAGCAAAGGACTCGTCGCATTGGACACCTTCGACTTTTGGGTCGGCACATTTTGCATTTTCTTACTAGCCACAGTCCAGACGGTGATGTTTGGCTGGGTATTTGGGGTAAAAAAAGGACGCGCTGAACTGGATCGTGGAGCGCATCTGCATATCCCCGCAGCGTTCAGTTTCGTGATCAAATACATCTCGCCAGTTTATCTGGTCATTATCTTTGTTCTCTGGGCTCGCCAGAACATGGCCGACTACTGGCATGCTTTGATGACCGACCACGTGGTGCGGCTCTCGATGGGTTTTTTAGTGATTTTATTTGTGCTTTTCCTGCTTCTCATTGCCCAGGCGGTGCGGCGTTGGGAACGGCAACTAATCAGGGAGGACAGGCCATGACTTTCATGGGATGGTGCGTGATGATCGCTTCCGTGATGGGCACCACTGCGTTCTTCTTGTGGTGCATGAGCCGTGTGCTTCGCGGTGATGCGCAGAAGAAAGTTCACGGTTTCGAGTTTGAAACGCCCGATGAGAAACAAGACCACCATGAGCGCAGACGTCCTGATACGGCACCAGACCGCGAAAACTAACATTGCTGTAAAAATGCTTCTAAAAATTCAGGCGCCTCGCTACAAACTTATCCCCATGTCCCCTTCCTGCTTCGCTGTCTTCGCATTCATTATCGGTTTCGCGCATACACTTTTAGGCGACGTCGTTACCCTCACCGATGGACAAAAAATCGAAGGCAAAATTCTTACGGAAACCGACGACGAGATCGTTATGGAAGTTCAAGTCTCGGCGACCATTGGCGACGTAAAGACCATAAGCAAAGATGAGATTGACAGGGTGGAAAGAACTGATTCCGGCGATCTCGCCTACGCAGAGATTCAATCCATCCAGATCGGAAAGAACAGTCTTGGCGCCGCCGGGTATCAAGAGGCTCTGGCGCAACTCCAGGCTTATCTTAAAGAACATGGCGACTCTGAGCACGCCGCTTCGGTGCGGGCCACCATGGCTGAGCTGGAAGCTGAAAAAGCACGCGTGGATGCAGGCGAACTCAAGCTCGACGGCAAATGGCTCACGAGCGAGCAGGTGGAGACTCGCAAGGTCGAGATCGGTGGACGACTACGCTACTCCGCCATGCAGGAAGCCGTGGCACGGCGGGATTGGATCACAGCGATGAACCTGTTCGATTCGCTGGAGAAAAATTTCTCCGGGGCAACAGTTTATCCAGATGCGGTGGTCCTGGCTCGCCAGGTTGTGTCCAATCTCTCCGCCGAATTACAGACTCGCCTTGCACATGCCAGGCGGATTCAAGCCGAGTGGCAGCAGGGTTACGATGTCTCGCCAGTAGATCGGCAGCAGATTCTGGCCGCAGCCAGAGAGAAGGAAAAAATGCAGTTGGAAACCATGATGAGTCAGGCTGTGCGGGAAGGTATCCGCTGGTTGCCCATCATGGAGCGGCATGAGGAAACCATTTTACAAAATCAGAAACTTGTGGAGACCGAAGCAACCCGTCTCGCAGGCATCGAGCTGGATAAAATGCGCACCGGCACTGCGCTGGCGCAAGAGGCAGAGCAGGCATTGGAAGCAGGGGAATTCGACGAGGCTATTCGGCTCGCTAATGAATCGAAAACTGCGTGGCCGCAGTGCGATGCGGCTGCCAGAGTGCTGGAACAAGCGCAGACAGCCAAGACCGAAGCAGAAAAAGCACCAGTTCCCGAAGTAGTCGATCCCGCCGCACCATCTCCCGACGGTGCCGCAGTGGACGGTGCGCCAGTGGACGGTGCGGCTACGGCCGGAGCAACACCCATTGCCACGCCCATTGCCACGCCTGCGCAAGCCGCTTCGGCACCTGTAGAAGCTTCGATGGCGGAGCCAGAGGAGACTGCTGTGGAACCGCCACAGAAAAATTTCTTCCTCACTTTACCCGGTGCTCTGACCATACTAGGTGTCATCCTCGTGGTAGTCACAGTTGTTTCCTTGCTTGGCAAACCGCGCAGGAAACCGCCAGCGACGGAGGAATAAAAAAATGTCCATGCGCACTGCCTCTTTATCTCGCAAAACTGGCGAGACCGACATCCAGGTCGAGCTAACCCTCGAGGGGAGTGGCGTGTCTAAAGTCGAAACGGGCATCCCGTTTTTTGATCACATGCTCACGCTTTTCGCCCGACATAGCTTGGTGGATCTACGTCTGAGAGCACAGGGCGATATAGAAGTCGATCTGCACCACACCGTCGAGGATACCGGGATCACTCTTGGGCAAGCAGTTTCTAAAGCACTCGGTGATCGACGCGGCATCCGCCGCTATGGCATGGCGTATCTGCCGATGGATGAGACTCTGGCCCGTGTGGTCATCGATTTTAGCGGACGCCCATTTTTAGCCTATCGAGCGCCGGAATCGGTGGCGGCGGTGGGTGCGTTTGCATTTCAGTTAGTGGAGGAATTTATGCGCGGGTTCGCAGTGCATGCCGGAGCGAATTTGCATGTGGAAATCCTCTATGGACGCGACGCGCACCATATGGCGGAAGCTATCTTCAAAGGCTTGGCCAAAGCTCTGGACCAGGCCTGTCAGGTCGATCCGAGGGTGAAAGGCGTGCCTAGCACCAAGGGCACTCTGGTGTAGTACTTCACGGCAGGTACTTCGCTGGAATGCTAAATTGCAATTCGCCTCTGGTACAGGGTGCGCCAGAAAATTCGATCAACGTGAGCGACGCTTTACGGATGCGAATCTGCGGTTCCCGCATGCCGGTGAGATAACCTGCCAGTCGGCTCAGATCGGGCTCGTGCCCTGCGATGAGCAAGCTCGCAAAATGATCAAACGCTTGCAATTCCGCAAGCGCGACTTCGGGCACCATCCCGCACGCGAGCCAGGGTTGCTCGAGCATCTCGATGTCGAGATGAGTGCGCAAAATCTGCGCGGTTTCTCGCGCACGTCGCACAGGGCTGGTGAGCAGAAGTTGCGGGCGCAGATCGTGGCGCAGCAGGAACTCACTCACGCGCTGAGCTTGCTGCATGCCTTTGGGCGTGAGGGCGCGGTCGAAATCATCCGCTGCACTGGGCTGCGCCTCGGCGTGTCTGAGAAGAAAAAGCTGCATAAAAAAATACTCGTTGTGCAATGGCGCATCGCACGTATCGTTTGGCAACATCCATGCGCCGATTACTCATAGCCATATTTCTGCTCACAAGCCTGTGTGTGCAAGCTCGCAGCCTGGAAGAGCAGAAAAAAATCGAATTCCTGCTGCATGCGGTTGAGCAAATGAGCGATGCGGAGTTTATCCGGAATGGATCGACTTACCCTGCAAAAGATGCTGCGAGTCATTTGCAGCATAAATTGATGGTTGCGGGCGAGCGCGTGCACACAGCGGAGGAATTCATTGCAGGGTGCGCCAGCAAATCTTCGACCAGCGGACGACCGTACCTGATTCGAATGCCCGATGGGCGAGTGCAGAAGCTGGACACTTTCCTGCGAGCCAAGCTGAAAGGCTCCTGAGCGAATAACCCGGTCGAATTTGATCACTTCGATTGCTCTAGGCCGAACGGCCTTTCGATCCGCAGCCAGCTTCGTTGACGACGAAAAAACGCAAAAAAACGACGCTCCGCATGGAAGAGCAGAGCGTCGTCTTTTATAAAATATTACCCCGCCTGTGCCGTTGGAGGTGAAGCTCCCGTTCCCTCATTGTAAGGGCGGATAACCTGCCCGCAAACGTCTGACTTCCAATTAAGGCCTGTCATGGTTCTGCAGGACCTGGCTTCCTGGGATGTTTTAAGCATCGGATCGGGGCTTTCGCCTGTGATCTCGAACACCGCAGGGTAAATCTGTGTGGGTGGGCCATTTCGTAACAGCCTGCACCCAAAATTTTGCATACGTTCTGAGAAAGAACTACTCGCGAAGTTGGGCCCCCAGCCGGGTCTGCAGACGTTCCTTCATTCGGTCGTGAGCCTCGGCAACTTCTACGGAGGTCAGTGTCCGCTCACTGGAGGCATAAGTCAAGGCGTATGCCACAGATTTAAAATCCTTGGGCACTTTTTCGCCAGTCGCATCCATGAACACATCGAAAATCTCCACCCGAGCAAGCAGTGGTTCCTTGCTGGTGAGCAGAAGTTGCTGAATCTGCTGATGCGTGATCGATTCCGGCACCAGCATGGCAATGTCGCGCCGCACCGAAGGGTATCGCGGCCAGGGCTTGAAACTTACGTTTACATCCCCGAGCGACTGCATTTTATCCAGATCCAGCTCGGCAACCATGACTGCCCGCCGCATGTCCAATTCCCGAGTCCTGCGCGGTCGCAATTGGCCCGCGATGCCCACGCGGTCTTCTCCAACAAAAATTTCTGCGCCCATGCCGAGTCCGGGCAGAGCGCATGGGATGAACTGCATCCGGTGCGGCACGATATTCTCGATCAGGCCTTTCAAATCGAAAAAATCCGCTGCTTCCGGGTTGGAATCGTGCCAGGAAATTGGAGCCACAGGGCCGGTGAGCAGAATGCCCAGTTGCATGCGTTCCTGCGGCGGATTTTCCTGAAACACGCGTCCGATTTCAAACAACCGGATGCTGTCCGCTCCCTGACGTGCGTTGAAGGAAGCTGCCCGCGCCAGGCCGGGGCTGAGACCTGGCCTCAGGAGAGCACTTTCTTCGCCCAGCGGATTTCGAACGCGCAGCGGCTGGATACTTTCTGAAATACAATCCGTCAGAGCACTTTCCGGAATGAGCGTCAGAGTGCGGGCTTCCTGATATCCGGCTCCTTGCAGCAGTCGTCGCAAGCGCATGCGGTAGTTATACGCGAGATCCACCGGGCTCTCGGGCGACGCCACAAACGTGCGCCCGGCAGGTATGCGGTCCAGTCCATATGCGCGGGCGATCTCCTCGATCAAGTCCACTTCCCGCGTCAGATCCGGGCGATGCGATGGAATCTGCCATTCCGAAGCGGACTCGGTCTCGCGAATGCGCAGCAGGCCGAAATTCATCAGGATGCTGGATATTTCCTCGTTGGAAATATCGACTCCCAGCAGTTGCTGCACGCGAGCGGGGCGCAGCTCGACCCGAACGAGCGGGCCGAAGGGCTCGCCCAAGGATGTCACACCGCCTTCGAGTTCGCCTCCTGCAAGCTCCAATATAAAATCAGTGACCCGCTGCAATGCGGGCAGGACTCCGTGCGGATCCACGCCGCGCTCGAAACGTGCGCTGGAGTCCGAGAACAGTGTGTGCCGCCGTGCGGTGCGCCGCACGGATGCTGGATCGAAGATGGCGCTCTCCAGAATGATGTCGGTGGTCTGGGCATTCACGCCGCTGTGTTCGCCACCCATGACTCCAGCGAGAGCGATGGTCGCGTGGGCATCGGCAATCACGAGGTCCGAAGTGTCCAGCGTGTACACCTGGCCATCGAGCGCGTGGAAATTTTCTTTATCCCGAGCATGTCGAATCACGATTCGCTCGTGCACACGCGCGGCATCGAAAGCATGCAATGGCTGGCCGGTTTCAAACAAAACGAGATTCGTGCAATCCACGACATTATTAATTGCGCGCACGCCGATGGCTTCCAACCTGCGAACCAGCCACGCTGGGCTGGGGCCGACTCGCACGCCGCGGATGCGTCGGGCGTGGTACGCGATGCACGTGCCTTTCGATTGATCATCCACCAGGACGGCCGGTGGTGCGTTTTGGACGTGGCCGTTTTCCTGCACCACAAGTGCCTTGCCAGTGAGGGCGGAGAGTTCCCGAGCGATGCCGTAGTGGCTGAGCAAATCGCCACGGTTCGGTGTGATCTCGACTTCAAAGACAATATCGGGTGGGTATAATTCGTGCACAGGCGATCCGATGGGAGCCTCCGCAGGGAGTATGAGCAGGCCGTCCGAATCCTCTGCAAGATTGAGTTCCTTCGCGCTGCAGAGCATGCCATCGGATTCCACTCCGCGAAGTTTTCCTTTTTTAATGTGAAAATCGCCGGGGAGTTTCGCGCCAGGCAGGGCGAGGGGCACCTTGTCGCCAACGCGATAATTTTTCGCCCCGCAAACGATCTGCCTGGGAGTGCCAGAGCCATCGTCCACCGAGCACACGCTCAGGCGGTCTGCATTTGGGTGCGGCTCAGAGGAAATAATTTGTGCCACAATAACCTGGGGAAATGTGCCCCCGAGATAGTGGATGTCCTCGACCTCGACTCCGGCCATGGTGAGAAGGTGAGAGAGAGATTCGGCGTCCAATGTGAGGTCCACAAACTCCGAGAGCCAGTTCAACGAGATTTTCATGATGAAAATTGCGAGAGAAACCGAAGATCGTTTTCGATGAGCAACCGGATGTCGGGCAACCCGGACATGAGCATGGCGAGACGGTCCAGCCCAAAGCCGAAAGCAAATCCGGTGACATGCTCGGGGTCGTATGCCCGATCTCCTCGGGCGCGACATATTTCTTCAAACACTGCCGGATCGACCATGCCGCAGCCAGCCATCTCCAGCCATTTGCCGCCGAGCGCGGCGGCGCGGACATCTACTTCGTAACTAGGCTCAGTAAACGGGAAAAAATGCGGACGCAAACGAATCTCGGTATTTTCTCCGAAAAGCGAGCGCACGAACCGGGTGATTGTGCCTTTCAAATCGGCGAGGCTTACGCGCTCGTCCACGTAGAGACCTTCGATTTGGTTAAACTGCGCGAGATGCGTCGCATCCACTTCATCGCGCCGATAGCAACATCCGGGCGCGATGATGCGCAAGGGCGGTCGCGCAGCTTGCATGGCTCGGATCTGCACGGTGCTGGTCTGCGACCGCAGTAGCCGACCATCTGGCATGTAGAATGTATCCTGATCATTGCGGGCGGGATGGTCCGGCGGAGTATTCAACGCATCGAAGCAATGCCACTCGGTCTCGATGTCGGGACCATCTGCGAGGGAAAACCCCATGCGGCGAAGCTCCTGGATGGCGCGATCCTGCAGAAGTGTGAGCGGGTGCAAGGAACCCCGAAATGTGGATGCACCAGGAAGTGTGACATCGATGGAGGAGAACTCGCGCTCTTCGGCCGCTTCTTCCAAGCGTGCGATGGCGTCCTCAATAGCACGGCTCACCGTGGAGCGCAGATCGTTCAGCAATTTTCCCACACGCGGCTTGTCTTCTTTGGACAGGCTCTTCATGCCCTCGCTCAGGTGGGTGATTGCCCCGCTGCGTCCGAGATATTTTACGCGGACTGCTTCGAGTGCGGGCAACGCCTCCGCGCCGGCGATATCTGCCAGAGCGGCGGAGCGAAGTTGTTCGAGCTGAGCTTCCATGGGAAGAGGGCGGCGCAGCCCTGTCGCAGGGGTGCGATGCAGGCTACGCCGACAGGTGAGGGCTTACCGGATGGTGCGAGAAAAAAAGTCAGGCCGATTTCTGCTTCAACGCGGCGACTGCGGCATCCACGAAGTTCTTGAAAGCAGCGGGCTCGCTGACGGCGAGTTCCGCGAGGACTTTGCGGTCCACTTCGATCTTTGCTGCGGCCAGGCCTTCGGCGAAACGGCTGTAGTTGATGCCGAGTTCGCGACAGGCTGCATTGATGCGCTGAATCCAGAGCATGCGAAAATTGCGTTTGCGGGTCTTGCGATCGCGGTATGCCCAGTATTTGCCTTTGGTGGTGGCGTCTTTGGCGTAGCGGAATAATTTGGAACGTGCGCCGCGGTGGCCTTTGGCGGAGTCCAGGACTCGTTTGCGGCGTTCGCGACTGGCGGGAGCATTGGTGGCTCTTGGCATTGTGTTTACTTACCCGGGGTGCGGGTCTCCTTCGGACAGATTGTTTCTTTGTATTGAGATTTCCGCGCCTCATCCGTCCGGTGATCCCGGTCATGGTAAGGACCGGGCAGGCGGGAAATCAGTTGGGTTAGGTTATTTATATGAGCAATAAAACGTGTCCGTCAAAAGATGCAGCGTTGGCTGCGTATCAGTGGCTGAAGGGCAAGGCTGTGATGATGCGTTTCATATCAGTGGAATCCACGAGAGCGGATTTTCCAAGGTTGCGCCGACGTTTGGCGCTCTTGGAAACGAGAAGGTGACGCTTGGAGGATTTCCGTCGCAACACCTTGCCTGTTCCAGTGACTTTGAAACGCTTCGCCACGGCTTTTTTCGTTTTGCTGCGTGCGATGGGTTTCGGCATAGGGGTGGCAAAAATACCGACGAAACTTCAAATGGCAATAGAAAAATAAGTCACCTCCCAACAGCGTGTTGCCTACCCCCCTGCCTCGCACGCGATGAACCGATAACGCTCCGCATATCTGCCTTTGTTGTATTTACGGCAACATAGCATGCACGCTTCGCGTCGCTTGAAACTGCGCACCCGCTCCACCTTTACGCCGCACTGTGGGCATTGATAAAAATAGTGCCGCTTCACCGTGCGACGCGGTAGCGGCAACTCATGGCAACGCTCTTCGCCCGCAATCCCCAGATCAGCACACGCCTGCTTCCATTCCGGCCCGTGCGAACGTATGCGCCGTCGCCCTTTGCGCAACGCTGCCAGGAGATGCGCCAGCTCGTGCAGCAGCGTCCGCTCCACTTCCTCGCGCGAGACTCGCACCAGGCGCGGGTTCAGACAGATCAGGTATTGCCGGGCAAAACAAACTCCCGCCGTCGAGGACAGACGCGGATTCCACCGCACCTCCAAAGTGTCAGCAGCATAGTCGTAGCCCAAATCTTTCAGGCGTTGCCGTGCCATGTTCTCCTCTACATAGGCACGGCCCGAGGGGAGCGCAGCAGCGGCCTGCAACACCTCGGCCTCCACAAAAAGTTGTGCCGCAAAATCCAGTTGCACCCCGCGTCCCGACATGCTCACACGCCCATGCCATCGCCTCGCTGGCGTTTGGGCACAATCTTGAGTTGCGTCTCCTCGTAGTAAACCAGCGAGCCAGGTGGCACACTTTGCATAAGAAATACGTTTCCGCCGATGGTTGAGTTCGCACCCACCACCGTCTCTCCGCCCAGCACAGTGCTGCCCGGATAGATCGTCACACCATCCTCCACATCGGGATGCCGT
Organism: uncultured Chthoniobacteraceae bacterium; assembly: GCA_965365475.1. GTDB lineage: Bacteria > Verrucomicrobiota > Verrucomicrobiia > Chthoniobacterales > CAKUMP01 > CBDUBV01. The sequence goes on from CBDUBV010000034.1 coordinate 17,551, forward strand.
TTTCCGCCTTTGAGTATGCGCCCTTCATCGTCTTTCTGGAAGCTCTTCGCGCCGAGCGTCACGCCGTGGTACAACTTTACACCTGACCCAATGCGGCAGCTCTCACCGATCACCACACCTGTGCCATGATCGATAAAAAAATGGGTCCCAATTTCCGCTCCGGCATGGATATCAATGCCTGTGCGAGCATGGGCCCACTCGGTCATGATCCGAGGGATGAGTGGCACCTGTGTTTTATATAAAATATGTGCCAGCCGCTGAATCGCGATGGCCTCAATGCATGGGTAGGAAAGTATGATCTCATCGAAGGATGCCGCTGCGGGGTCCCCATCGTATGCGGCCTGCACATCGGTCTGAAGCACTTCACGAACACGCGGGATGGAATGCAAAAAATCCAACACCACCGCGCATGCTTCACCTTCCGGGCAATCCGGTGACCCGATCCGCAGCGCTTTGCATACTTCGAGTTTCAATTGCTCGTGCACCGTCTTGAGTCGGTAGGAGGTGAGCCGCTCCACGTCGCTGGAGTGCACGGGCTCGCGGTCGTGGAATCCAGGAAACAACAGTTGCAACAAGTCCGCGCAGATATCTTCCACCGCACGTTTCGAGGGCAGGTTCAGCCCATCTATATTATTGATCCCGCCCACCGCAGCGTAAGATTGCAGCGTGGTTTGAAGTATTTTTTGCAATTCGGTCTCCATAGGAGCTTTCCTTTAGCGGGCACCTTCGGCCGCATGGCATAGATACGTCTGCGCAGAGTGACCAGTTTGAAGAAAATATTTTTCCTTTATCTCGCAGGCTATGTGATCCGCTTCTGTCAATCGCACCAACGAGACCGTGGCACCGCCGAACCCACCCCCGGTAAGACGCGATCCCAGCACGCCCGGCAATTCCAGCGCGATACCTACCAGCAAGTCGAGTTCCTCCACGCTGTTCTCAAAATTAACTCGTGAACTCGCATGCGAAGCAGACATCAGCTTGCCGAAAGCCTCCCCGTCGCCCGCTCGCAATAGACCGATGCCTTCACGCACTCTCTCATTTTCGCCCACGATATGCAGTGCCCGCCGGAAAACGACTTCGCTCATAGTATCGCGTCCCGCTTCCAGTCCCGCCCGATCCGTGTCGCGCAAAAACCGGACACCCAGGCTTTCCGCCGCCGCGAAGCATTGTTCCCGCCGCTCATTATATTCTCCACCCACCAGCGCATGCTTCACCCCGCTGTGAACTACAAGAAAGCCCAAACCCTTAGGCACAGGGATCCGGTCTATCTCGCCACTTCGGCAGTCGAGATAGACCGCGTGCCCGGCCTTGCCAAATGCGGAGGACACCTGATCCAGCAAGCCGCAGTTTACTCCGACAAAATCATTTTCCGCTGCACGACATATTTTCGCGAGATCAAGCGGCGCGATGTCGTGCGCAAAAAGTTTCGTCAACAACTTTGCTGTCGCGAGTTCCAGTGCTGCAGAACTGGACAGCCCCGCCCCGATCGGCAGATCGGATTCCAATTCCATCTCCAACCCGCCGACCGCGTAGCCGCGTTTGCGGAATTCCTGCACCACGCCCAACACGTAGTTCGCCCAGGACTCCGGCCCGTGCAGCGGGGTGAGTGCATCCAACTTCACATGCACCCCCTCGCCCATCGATGGAGAATGTATTCCCACCGTCTCGCCAGCCTCCGTGCGCCCGTGCGCAGTCACACCATACTGGATCGCGGCGGATAAAACGTAGCCCTCATTGTAATCTGTGTGATTTCCCAGCAGCTCCACACGGCCCGGCGCAAAAGCAGACTTTTTTTCCATGAGTCCGCCGACGCTACCATCGGCGGCTGCCACAGGTCGAGAGTCTTAATCGCCCATGATCATCACGGCTAGTTGGCGTAGATGAGGCGCGCTGCGATGCTCGAATACAAACAGCCCTTGCCATGTGCCCAGACACATGCGCCCGGCATCCACCGGGATGGATTCCGAGCTTCTCGTGAGCACGGATTTGAGATGCGCCGGCATGTCGTCCGGTCCCTCCGTAGTGTGCGTGAAATAAGGCTCGCGCTCGGGCACCAGGCGCTCGAAATAACGCTCGAGGTCCACTCGCGCGGAGCGATCGGCATTTTCAAACAAAATAAGACTCGCACTGGTGTGGCAAAGGAACACGGTCACCAGCCCCGTGGTGAGGCCGCTCTGCGCCACGAGAGATTCCACGCGGTCGGTTATCTCGTAGGTGCCGCGACCACGGGTTTTTACCTCCAGATGATGGACACGAAGGATCATGGTGCTTGCCAAGCAGGGGGGCAACTTGGGGCATTACTCCCTGCAAAGGCAAACCCTAAATGCAAGATGACACCGAGGACAATGAGCTGGGTAAACTGACTTAGCGCCCGGTTTTTACAGTCGCGACGGGTGTCGAATGGTTAGAGAACCCCCCCGCTCCTGCTGCGCGGACTCGATAGTAATAGCGGGTTTTCTTTTTTAACCCTCGATCTGTGTGCGATTGCATGTAGCCGCCCAGTGCTGCCCGTGTCTGCCAGTAAGTAGAGCCCGATTGAAGGCGCTCCACAACGTAAGTGCTGGCGTTCAGTCCGCCCGACCATGCCAGGCGGGCACCGCGCTTACCAGAGCGGGAGGCGTAGAGCACGTTGGGCGAGACACACTGTGTCGTGGGCAGGAGGACGAGTCTTGCAAGCCGGTACCAGGCGTTGTCATCCTCGTCGGACTCATAGACTTCATCTCGACTGTCGATATACCACGAGAGGGTGTATTCGCCGGGCGGTGTTCGCACCGGGAGGGTAAACTGTCTTGTAAACTCGAGATCTGCGACGCTATCCAGGTTGTTTACGCGTGTTTCTCCAAGCTCGAATCGTAGTCCGACGCCTTGCAACACATACCGCACTGAGAAAGCTCCACTGGCCGCGTTACCTTCATTAAATATCGTGTGTGTAACTCCCATCGACTCACCCGCGCGATATTCTCCCGGAGACAAAAGCAATGCTATGTCCACAAGATTCGCCAAAGTGCTGGGGTCAGGCGTCACGCCTGTGCCGGAGCAAGCGAGCGTGGCGGTGCCTGAGGTTTTATTGGAGTTCACGGTGATTGTACCGCTGTAGGCTTTGGATTCCTTCGGGGCGAAGGTGATCGCTACCGGCTGTTCCCCACCCGCACTGATGGTGCCGCTCCAGTTTCCAGAAAAACCTGGAGGAAAGCTGATGGATGTCACCGTAAGGGCACTGTTGCCGGTGTTGCGGATGGTTAGTGTCCTTTGCGAGATGGTATTCCACGACACAGATCCAAAATTTAGATTCCCCGTCAGATTGAGCACGCGCGTGGGCGACGGCGGTTTCAAGTAGCCTTCCACCCCTCCCACTCGCGAGCTAAGTTTCCCGTGCGCCACGGACTGGACGTAGTATTTGTAGGTGGAACCGAGAATGGCGGTAGTGTCGGAAAATTGCGTTCCCATGGAATAACCAAGGAACACTGCACTCGCCATCGTTCGGTCGCTTAGGGCGCGATACACCCTCGTCAAAGTCGAGGTGGGAGGCTTCTGCCACGTGAGCTGGACTCTGTCGGAATAAGTGCCCTGGCTGGCGGATAGACCTGTGGGTGCAGCGAGCCCGGTGCTGGCAATGAGGGTAAAATCATTTACATGCATCACATAGGGAGCACTGAGGGTGTTGGCGGGGAGACCGCGAATGCCGACATAGATTCTGCTGCCGGGCCAGAGCTTTTTGTATGCGATGGGATCGTTCAGCGAGATGGACACCACATGGGGTGAGGGGATCTTGTGGGTGCTGGATGTCGTTGGCGTTTTGTCGCGCTCAATATATGCCTCGATCTGCTGTGCGGACGGGTTGGAGAGTCCAGGTTGCGTGATGATGAGGTTGAGCGCGGTGGCGTCGGGAGGCACGTCGATGTAGTCGCTCTGCATTGCGGATTTCATCACGGAGCTTTCAATGCGAAAACCTGCGGGGATACCTGTGGACTCCGGTGGCGCGGACACCCTGCGGCGCAAGGTGTTGAGCTTTTCGTTGAGTTCGGTGAGAAAGTTGCCAAGTCCGAGCTTCAAAGCTGTGTCGAGATTGCCTGACAAGGCCGCTGCTATGATGTCGCGGCTGTTTTTTATGCTATCGAGTTGAGTTCTTACTCCCTCCTGGCTGCCGGGCAATGTGCCTTGTTGTGGCCAGCTGCGCATGGTGATGATTCCGTTGGACACGTTTGCAAGCTCGGCCGCCGCCTGACTTGGCAGCGCACCTTCAGACAGGGCATAATGTCTCAGCGCGGAAAAATATTGTTCGATGGCAGAGTCGGTTATCGAGGAGGTATTCAGGAAGTAGTCCAGTAGCAGCTTGCTGTAGTCAGGCGCAGGCGGTGCCACAGTGATTTTCCAAGCCGTGCGGGCACTAGAGCCTGTCTCGTAGTGTTCGATCTTTTGCGCACTGATCCACGGAGGAAATAGCACTGTTTCGTAATATGACTCGTGTATGTATGCTTGCCTGGCCGCCGCGACAAAGGCGTATAAGCGTTGCTCGCCTGTTCTGCCCGCCGAATCGTTTAGATCGAAAAACTGCCACGACGTTCCTGAGTTTGGATATTGCAGAACTCCCTGAGCATTGAGCGTTCCTTGGGTGTATCCCCAGAAATAATCATACGCGTTCCCCCAATTTTGACGCTTGGTAACATCAGTCGTGGCCTTGATGACGTAGATTGAAGTCGTCGAACGTCTGTCGTCCACACCGCCAGCCGCGTGCAAGAGTGGTGAAGTCACCAATCCGGCGAGCCATATGAGCAAAATGCACGGAAGCGGGCCTACGAACGCCTTGCTGACACGAAGATAGCGAATCGTCGAAACAGAACGGTGCAGATTGTTTTTCATAAAACTTACCGGAGTTACAGAGCTGAAGCCTTTAATTAATATACGCTCCGCTTATACGAACTTGCACTTTATATAAAAAAAATTATCGCGCCCCATGGTGCCGAGATGCACCACTCGCAATCGGGAAAAATGCCGACGCTACTCCGTTGCGAGACACGTTGGCGGGCTGCTTACTCGGAACCTGGCACTGCCTGGATGGTTTGTATCTGAGGCTCGGCCATCGGGATGGGTTGTCCGAACATCCCAGCAGGCGTCTCCAAGCGTTGGGTTGCCGCTTCACGCAACCCAGCAGGCAAAGCGTCCACCCATTTCCTCGCGCCTGCGGCATCGAGCCTCGCCCACTCCTGCACCAGTTGCAGCGTGGCAGCAGTGCGCGCAGATTCCGATGGCAAGCTGCTCACCCACTTGGCTGCTTCACTCGGAGCCTGAGCGGCCCAAACGCCCGCGATCTCGGCAGCTGTGGACTCGACCAACGCGGGATTATTTTCCTTCAGCAGCGCGGCTGCGGCTGCAGATGGCTCCTCAGCTGCCCAATTCACGAGTGCCACATTCATGGGATCAGCAGACCCAATCGGAGTGGGATTCGCGCGTGCCCATCCGATAGCTTGTTGTGGGCTTTGCGAAGCCCAAGTGGCCAGCACCGCCCGCAGTGCCATCTCGCGTTCCTGATCGGTAAGCTCTGCTGCGGTGGTCAGGCTGCGGATGGCTTGCTCGGGCTCGTTCTCGCCCCAGGAGACAGCGATCTGTTCTACTGTCGCTGCGCGGAATTGGTTCTGCTGCTGCGCGGAAGCCCATGCCAATGCTGCTTGCGGGTCGGTCTGCGCCCAGACGTCGCTGACACTGAGGAGCGCATTAAATGCAGACACTCCTTGAAGCAGCTCCGAAGACTTCGTTGCAGCCAGCGCGGGATCTTCCTCTGCGATCAACTCCAGGGCGTGCTCGAAGCCTGTCTCACGCAGCATGCCGGGCGGCAGCGATGCAAGAAACGCCAGGCAAGCCTCGGGATCGCGGGGTGCGAAGCCTTCCACCAGGCCGTAAAGGTACATTTCTTTATCCTGAGTCTTGGTGATCTGGTCGAGCATGGCGCGGGCTTCTTCGGGGTTCTCCAAGCCTGCGCGCATGCCGAGGCGTTCCAGTGCTTCGTCCCGTGCATCGCCTGCTTCGAGAGCCATGGCCTGTGCAAGCGTGAACCCGGCAGGAGCAGGTGCCACCGTGTCGTCCATTTCACCCATGCCATGGAATGCGGTGCCTGGCGATGCGTGCGCGGGATTGGAAGTCACCGGCACGGACGCTTGCTTATCTGGCGCAGTGGCGGAACTTGGCGCGGTGATACGGCCGAGGACAAATCCCAAGACTAATCCGATGAAAAGTATTACGAAACCGAGGATGGAACGTTGCATGGGCATAGACTATGGTGTGTAAAAATTATCAAGCAATGATGAACTTTATATCCGCAGTTCGAGTCTGGCATTTTGCTGCAATGGGTTGCCTTATCGCAGCCGCCTGTGGTGTCGCATGCAGCACCACGCCCGTGGGTGAAGGCGTCCGCCATGAGATCATCGCAGACGCCACCCCCTTCTTCCGATTCGGCCCGGAGCAACCCGCCGGGCCAGACTCGACTCTGGGGCGTGGCCGGGAGGTGCTGCTTTTAAAACGTGGCTACGGCTATAGCCAGGTACAGCTCGAAGATGGCGCGGTCGGCTATATCGGCACGGAAGCCTTGAGCCGTGTGCCGTTGCCGGACCCCACGCCCGAACCCACCCCGGAGGCCTCTGCTTTCTCGGACCTGCCTTCGGCTTCGGATCCGCAGACTCTCTCAGCCAGTGACGATGTGATTGTGGAGCGCTATTTTCTCGAGGACGAAGTCGTGGCTCCGCTCCCGGCAGAGCCGAATCCGGCTGGAGGTTTATTTGGCCCTGGAGCAGCACCAACCGACGGACCGGTGATCGATACCGGCTCGCCTGATTTTCGTTATTGATCCGATTCTCCCAGTCGGGTCAGCACAATTTGCTGTGAATTATCCCGCAATTGTTCCGGGATTGCACAGATGGCTCGCAAAGAAAATTCTGTTCCCATGCGAAGGCAATCTTCCAGAGGCTGTCTGCGAAGGAATCCTGTGACCAGTCCCGCCACCATGGCATCGCCCGCACCCACACTGCTTCCCATCTGCACCGGCGGCGGTTGGGAATGCCAGCCGCCCTGCTCATGGATCGCCAGGGCTCCCTGGGCGCCCATCGACACCACCACCAGTTTCACCCCGGCGGATACGATCTGGCGGGCAGCTGCGGCCACAGCGTTCCGTGTGTCGAGGCGTTTTCCCAGCAGCTCCTGCAACTCGTCGATGTTTGGCTTGATCACGTCCGGTCGGGCATCGATCGCTTTTCTCAATGCATGACCGCTGGCATCGACCAATACCTTCCGCTGGCGAGGCTGCTCTCGGCCAATCAAATCCTTGTAAAAATCCGCGTCGAGACCGGGTGGAAGACTGCCTGCAAGAATCAACCATCGGCTTTCGCAGTCAGCCACTTTACGCAGTAAATCATCCCGGTCTTTGACACTCGGAGCGAGCCCGGCAAAGTTCAAATCCGTTGTCGCATGGGCATCGACGATTTTAATTCCCGTCCGGGTCTTGCCTGGCAGTCGGATAAAATGGTCCGCAATACCCCGCTCTTGAAAAAAGCATGCGAACACGGACGCGTTGTCTTCTCCGAGGAAACCCGTGGCTCC
>CBDUBV010000035.1:0-24775 GCA_965365475.1 uncultured Chthoniobacteraceae bacterium
GCGGCCCGGCTGGAGTCGTCCAAAAGTTACGCGAAGGATTTCATGTTGCGGCATGGCATTCCCACCGCACAGGCAGGGACTTTTACACGCGCGACGGATGCGTTGGCTTTTTTGGAAAAATGCACATTCCCGATTGTGATCAAGGCGGACGGGTTGGCATTGGGCAAGGGCGTCATCATCGCCTCGGACATGAGCGAAGCGGCGGAAGCTGTGCGCGACATGCTGGAGCGTAAGCGGTTTGGCAGCGCGGGCGAACGCATCCTGGTGGAGGAATATCTCACCGGGCCGGAGGCATCCGTCCACGCCATGATCGGCGGTGGACACGCCATCCCGTTCCCGACCGCGCAAGACCACAAACGCGCATTCGACGATGACCTCGGGCCGAATACTGGAGGCATGGGAACTTACAGTCCGGCACCCGTAGCCGAAGGCGCGATGTGGCGAGAGATTCAGCACACGGTGATCGACCGCTTTATCACGGGCATCCAGCGCGATGGCATCGAGTATTGCGGTATGCTTTTTCCCGGCCTCATGCTCACGGATGATGGTCCGAGAGTTCTGGAATTTAACTGCCGGTTCGGCGATCCTGAAACACAAGTCCTGCTCACGCGGCTCAAGTCGGACCTGGTCCCCATGATGTTGGCAGCAATCGATGGCTCGCTCGCGACGCAGGCGCCTGAGTGGGACACGCGCGCTGCTGTCTGTGTGATCATGGCTTCGGGCGGCTATCCGGGCGACTACGAGAAGGGCAAGGAAATCAGCGGGCTGCGGAATTTTTCAAGCGATTCATCCATCCATGTTTTCCATGCTGGGACGCAGCGTGACGGAGATCGCGTGGTGACATCCGGCGGGCGGGTATTGGGAGTGACTGTGCTGGCCGACAGTCTCGAAGCCGCACGGGCACGGGCTTATGAGGCAGTGACAGAAATTCATTTCGATGGCGCCTTTTTCCGCAAGGACATTGCAAGCAAAGGCATCCGCCCCTAGGCTCATGCAGAATTCATGAAAGTCATTTTACTTTTCCTTGTCTTCAGCTCCCTGGTCCTCGCTCAGGATGCTGCCACGCCCACCCCCACCCCGGCGGTGTCACCGTCTCCAGAGCCCGCAGTGGATCAGCAAATTCCGACCGCCGATCCATCCGGCCCCACCCAGGAACCGACACCTGCGCCAGAGACCACCCCCGCCCCTCCTGTGTCCGTCAGCAATTTGCTGGACTCGCTCAGCATCGCGGATTTGCAGGAAGCACTCACGCTGCTCAAAGCGAATTATATTCATCCCGATGAGCTGTCCGAGGAGTCTCTGGCGCGTGCATTGATGCAGGGCATCGTGGAACGGCTTGGGCCGGGTGTGGACTTGCTCCCTGCGCCCGCAGCAGCGAGCCAGGCCGTTGCGGCACATCCATTTTTAGCCGAAATGTTGGACGAGCGTATCGGCTATGTGCGGCTCGGAGAGTTGTCTGCGGAAAATGTTAATCAACTGGATAGTTCGCTCGACCAATTTAATTCCAAAGGTCTCAAGTCCGTCGTGCTGGACTTGCGGGCAACGCCGCCGAGCAACAATCTGGACCGGGCAGTGGAAGTCATAAAGCGCTTCGTGCCCAAAGGGCGTGTTCTTTTTACAGTGCGTAAACCCAGCGAAAAACAGGAACGTATTTTCACCAGCGATCAGGATCCGCGTTTCCAGGGGCTCACCATGTTGCTGGTCGATGGCGACACAGCGGGTGCCGCAGAAATCATCGCGGCAGGCATCCGCGCTGGGACCAAAGCGATGGTCCTTGGCGAGCAGACAGCGGGCCGGGCCGTGGAGTACGAAGACCGGCAATTGCGAGGCGGACGTGTATTGCGCATGGCGGTGGCGGAAGTGGTCGTAGCGGATTCCAAACCGATCTTTCCCGATGGCATCAAGCCGGAGTTGATCGTGCAGCTAGCACCCGAGGAGCGTGACGAGATTTTTCAGCACAGTCGTGAGAAGGGTGTGAGCCAGTTTGTCTTCGACAAGGAACGTCCGCGGATGAACGAAGCGGCACTGATCGCGGGGACTTTCCCCGAGCTGGACGCGTTTCAAGCGGAACAGGCCGGCGATCCGTCCACCCCAGGATTGCGCGATGTAGTATTGCAACGCGCGGTGGACCTCATCACCACGATCAGCATCTACGAGAGCCGGTAGGGTGTGACCACACGAACTGTAAAGCGGATCGGGGGCTGCTCCATGACCAGTCATCTCCTGACATGAAATTATGTTTACTACCCATGTCTGGAATGGGACTGTGAGGGCATGTTTCAGCGCACACTCTTTTTTTGGCTGCTCGTGACGCTGCCCGCAGTGGCACAGCACTTGCAATTCGAGGCCGTCACAGGTTTTACCAATCCGCTTTTTCTTACGCAGCCACCCATGGAAGATGAATTTCTCTACGTGGTGGAGAAAGGCGGCAACATTCGAATTCTTCCCGAGACTCCCAACCCTTTATTTCTCTCTTCAAGCGTTTTGATAAATGCGCCTGGGGGTTTTGATACCGCAAGCGAACGCGGATTACTTGGGCTGGCGTTTCATCCCGACTATCAGAGTAATCGATACTTTTACATTGCTTACTCCGATGCTTCAGGCGCGACACGCATTTCCCGCCTGCAACGCCTGGCCGGGGCGAACGCGGCCGACCCTGCCACGCTCACGCCTGTGCTTACCATTCCGCAGCCGCTTGCGAACCACAACGGCGGATGGATAGCGTTTGGGCCCGATAATTTTCTTTACGTTTCCAGCGGCGACGGTGGCGGTTCGAACGATCCTGACAACTACGCGCAGAACACCACATCGCTGCTCGGCAAGCTTCTGCGGATCGATGTGAACGGAGATGATTTCCCTGCCGATCCCGCACGCAATTACGCGATTCCCAGCAGTAATCCTGTCTCGTCGAACGTGGGGTGGGCACCGGAGATTTGGGCCTTGGGCCTTCGCAACGCCTGGCGCAATAGCTTCTACCGTCTCACGGGGGATTTGTGGATAGCGGATGTGGGGCAAAGCAGCTTTGAGGAAATTAATTTTCAATCTGCTCAGAGCGCAGGAGGCGAAAATTATGGCTGGCGACTTCGAGAAGGTCCTGTTCCCACGCCCACAGGCGGAGTTGGTGGCCCCGCGCCCATGGGAGCAATTGATCCGTTTTATGCTTACGCACATGGGGTGCAGCCAAATCAAGGGCGGAGTATCACCGGCGGCTACGTGTATCGAGGGCCGATCAATGAACTTAAAGGACATTATTTCTTTGCCGATTACATACACCCTCGCGTCTGGTCGCTACGACGCAGCAGCGGACAACCCGCAGACTTCACCAATTGGAGTTCTGATTTGGTGGTCGGCAATCTGCCTTTCCGCTTCATCGCCTCGTTGGGCGAAGATAATGAGGGCAATCTGTATTTTATAAATATAGTGGACGGCATCGTATTTAAGCTGGTGGGCGGGACCGTTCGCGATATCTCCAAGCCAGGGATCGCACTTAGTGGAAAATCTTTCCGGCATGTGAAAAAGAAAAGACCCGTCGTGCGCGGGATGGCTTGGGATAACCGGCAGGTTGTTGCTGTCTTTTATAAACAAAAAAACCGAGTGCGCATGGCCCAGGGAACAACTACCTGGAAATTTCGCCCGCTTTTGCGCCGGGGCAGGACAACGCTACTTCGCGTCTGGGCAATCGACCAACAGGGGTTGGTGTCTGACGTAATCCGATCCCGCATCCGGCGTCGCTAAGTCGTCCGCATATCGCGGATGCCCGGTGCCGAAGCGCGGGAAAAAAACCACCTTATGCGCTGGGGCACGTTCCTTATAGCTTGCCGCGCAACAAGGCAAACTCCCCCGCACCGAGCACTGCACCTTCCACTGAGAACTCCGCATCCGAGTCATTAAAATACCAAACGCCTTCCCCGCTCAAACCCGGCAGAATGCCGATGCTCGGCTCTGCGTTCTCAACAACACACACGCCCGCCGCAGAGCCAGCCAGTAAGACCAGCTCGTATGCGGCTTCGTCGCATGGCGCACTGAGATAATAAAGCGCCCCCTTGCCAACACATCTGCGGAAAGCCGCAACGCAGCCTTTCAAGCTCCCCGCGCTGAAACGTGCGAGAACCTCACCATCCACTTCCAACACGCGCTCCGCCCATTGCATCGTTTCAAACTGGCGACCATCGTTCCATTCCATCACCAGCCCCTCCACTGACCGCACAGGCCACGTCTGGGTGAACCCAAGCAAATCCGCCAGCGGAGCACCGATCTCGGCATGATACACCCCCCATTTATCGAAGTGCGCGGTTTTCGCCGTCGCCAAAAGCACCCCGCCATTGCGCACAAACTCCAGCACCCACTGCGCAGTAGCTTCATCCACGATCTGCAGCGATGGCATCAGCAACAGCCGCACGCCATCCAGATCACCACCCGGCGGCACGACATCGAGTCCCAAGCCGCCCCGCCGTGCCGCGCTGTAAAGCGAACCCACCGCCCGCAGATAATTCCGGTCCGTCTCCGGTCGCCATGGGTTCGGGCACTGCCCGAGCCGCACGCAATCCGGGTCGAACACGATGGCGGCGTTCTGCCAAGGCAATTTGCCCACGGGAAGTCTTGAAAATTCCTCGCGCCCATACAGCTCGCGCAACCTTTTTTCCTTCTCTGGCCGCACCCGGCCCCCGTAGTCGCAGATCGCCTCGCTGTTCTGCTCGACATGCGCACGATGCCCGCGCCACAGCCAATGAATGATCGCCGCCGCGCCCCGCGCCGCCAGCTCCGCATAGTGCGCCGGTCGCGTCGTTTCCTCATAGCTGTCCGTCTCAAAAATCCAGTAGCTTCCGCCTTTCATCGAGCGGAAATAATCGCACGCCAGAGCGGTGAAAGCCGCACGGTATGTCCCCGCGCCTCCCGAAGCCGCACCCGGATATGCATCCCAACCCGCCACATCCAACGGTTCTGCAAACTCCCGGTGGTCCAGACCGCGATCGAAAATCGCCGTGCTATTGTGGCTAATGAACTGCCCAGGCCCGATCACTCCGCGCAAAGCCTCAGCTTGCAGCACGATGAACTCCCGTTGCGATTGGGAAAAATAACGTGCGTAATCCAGATAATGCCCCGCGCATGGACGCTCGTGGTGCGGCGTTTCAACTTCACCCCAGTCGATGAATTCCTGATTCCAGAAACGCATGCCCCACCGCGCATTCAGCGTCGCGATTGAGCCATGCACCCGTTTGAGATATTGCCGGAAACCAAATTGCGAGGCCGGGCTATGGCACTCGGGCGGCATCAGCTCCGAGCCCAGCAGTTCGTTATCGATCTGCCACCCGAGCACAGAGGCATTCCGCCCAAAGCGCACACCCATCGCCGCTGCGAGTTCCCGTGCATAATGCCGATAAATTGGCGAATCCACATCCACATCGCGCCTGTTGCCCCACGGCCTTCGACGACCTGAGCGCTCCACGATCATGATCTCCGGATACTGCCGCGCGAGCCATGCTGGCGGAGTCGCTGTAGGCGTGCAAAGAATCGCCCACATGCCGCGTTGCGCGAGCAGCTCGAGGAACCGGTCCAGCCATTCCCAATGGTATTCCCCCTCGCGCGGCTCGATGGCCGTCCATGCAAAATCCAGAATTCGGACACCGCCGATACCGAGATCCAGCATGCGATCGAGATCGACCTGCCATTCTGCTGGGTCAAGCAGCTCGGGGTAGTACGATACGCCCCAGCGAAGTTTGGCCTGTTTGTCGGGCATTATTGTTTTCCTCGAATATGCGGTGCGACGCTTTCTTTAAAAAACTCCGCGAGCTGTTGATGCAACTCAGCGGACAGCGGCGGCAGCTCGCTCACATCCGCGTTCTCGCGTGCTTGCGCGGGCCGCGAAGCGCCCGGGATCACCACGCTCACTTCCGGATGATCCAGTATCCAGCGCATGGCGGCCTGCGCCATGGAGACGCCTGCGGGCAGCATTGGCCGAAGCTGCTCGACCAGTTCCAACCCTTGGGTAAACGTCAGCCCGCCAAAAGTCTCGCCCACATTAAACGCATCTCCATCGCGGTTGTAATTGCGGTGATCGTCATCCGCAAACCGCGAGTCCGCAGTGAACTTGCCGCTCAGCAAACCGCTGCAAAGTGGCAGCCGCGCGATGATCGCGACATTCTTCTTTGCGGCTGCGGCAAATAGCTCCCGCGGCTTCTGGCGAAAAATGTTGAAGATCATCTGAAGCGAAGCCATGCCCTCTTGCATAAGGCAGAATTCCGCTTCCGCGTTGGTTTCCACGCTGGCACCGAATTCCGCTATCGCTCCGCGTGCTTTCATCTCGCGCAGCGTCTGCCATGTGGCTTCGGCGTGCAGTTGCTCCTCGGCGAAGCAATGCAACTGCAGAAGATCGATCGTCTCGACCTCGAGCCGTTCGCAGGATTTCTCCAGCTCCACCCACATCTGCTCGGGCGTCTGGGCGCGACGCGGCATTTTTGTAGCAATAAAAATATCCGGTTTCTCCTTGCGAAACTCGCCAAGCAACGACTCGCTACGCCCATCTCCATACACCGCTGCCGTGTCGAAAAACCGCACCCCGGCGTCGTAGGAGGATTGCAAGATCGCAAGCGCATCTTCGCGGGAGACAGTCCCCCAGTCTGCGCCGAGTTGCCAGCAGCCAAGACCGATTTCTGGGAGCGATTTATTTAAATATTTTCGTGTCTTCATAAATTTTTTCCTGCGCGACAGACTATCGTGTGGAGCGCGAGTTCATCGAGAACTTCTCGCGCTAGGGCATAGCGAGTATTGCGCACGGAGGCTGGGAATGAACCGCGCAGCGGGAGATTTCCAATCCTTTTCCTATTCGTGCTTGGGAGGATTGTAAATGATGAGTGTCGCCACTTCGCCCGAGTCGTCTGCGTAAACCCGGCATTGGGAATTGACGACGATCTTGTCCACGCTGCCCGGTTTGCCGCCCTCCTTTGCCTTGGTCTCGGGCGTGATCCGGAAAGTTCTGGAATCGGAGCCGTCTTTACCTCTTTGCAGCGTGATCGAGTTGGCGTCCACGAGGCTGACCTTGCCGATCATCGCAGGCTCTTCTTTGTCAGGCTTTGCTGCCTTGGAAGGTTTAGTGCCATCATCGGCCATGGCTGCGGAGAGCATTAGTATCAGAAAGGCACTAAATTGGAGGAAGCATTTCATGAACATGGCGTTTAAAGTTAACCTTCATACTCTCAAGCCGGGATTTTGTCAATGATTCAAAAATCCAGCGTTTTGCCATCCGCCCGCCCTCAATCTTTGTGCCTTGCCAACTGGCAATCAAGTCGCTCCTTATTGCCAGTCATGTTACCCGCAAATCCTTTTCTCCAGATAGTTCTTCCTCGTGCAGCACGTGCGTTACAGCGACTCGAAGGCCAGATCTGGCACGCTGTGGACGCGGCGCAGGTGGAATACGCGGGTTCGCAGCCTGAGCGGATGGAATATGCTGCTGCGAAAAGAGCGCGCTTCCGCCAAGTCGCGCTGCCTTTCATATGGGGAAAATTATTTGACCAAGGCTGGTTTCGCGTCACGCTTCAGGCAGGAACGAAGGGCCGTTACCTGCGCTGGATGGACGATGGAGAAGGCACGGTATATCACAAAGGCGTGCCCTGGTGCGGGTTCGATGTGGCGCATCGCTACTGCCCTATCCCAGACGGTGCGAAGACTCTGGAGATCGAGACGCTGTGTTTGCAGAGTGCGATCTGGCATCCTGCCGCGAGTGGATTGCATGCGGAAGGCAGTGTGTTGCGCGAGGCCGCTGTCTGCGTGCGCGACGAGGATGCATGGCACGCTTACCACGACCTGGACGTGTTGATTCAACTTGCCCAAGTCCTCGCCGGCACTGTGCCCGGAAGTCCTTTGCTGAACCCTGAACTTATCGGCTGGCGACCTCCGATGGACATTATCCCGCCCGTGCTGCGAAGGCTTTTGCGTGGCTTGGACGACGCCGTGAATGCTTTCGATCAATACGGACCAGCCCCCATGCGCCGTGAGCTGGCAAAGACGTATCGCGCCCTGGCGGTGACGGAGAATCCGGTGCGCGCCGTCCTCACTGGGCATGCACACATCGATCTGGTGTGGCTATGGCCAGAGCGTTCGATGACGTTCAAGGCCGTGCACACTTTCTCCACCATGAACCGGCTCATGGACGAGTATCCAGAGTTTCGTTTCGGATTCACGCAGCCGCCCGCGTACGAAGCGGTGCAGGCTGCCAGCCCGAAGCTGATGGGGGAAGTGCGCGGCAGAATCGCGAGCGGAAAATGGGAGGCACTGGGCGCGATGGAGGTTGAGTCGGACTCGCTCATGCCTTGCGGCGAGGCTCTCGCACGCAGTTTTCTGGTGGGCCAGCGCGGGTTTACCCGATTGCAGGGCAAACCCTCGCGCGTGCTATGGATTCCCGACGTGTTCGGCTACAGCGGCTGTCTGCCTGCGATCATGAAACAAACGGGCGTGGATTATTTTTTTACCACGAAACTGATCTGGTCGAGCATCAACCGTTTCCCCTACAGCAGTTTCAAATGGCAGGGTTTCGACGGCTCGGAGGTGCTGGCGCATCTCACCCAGGAGATGGGTTACAATCAATGGGCTGCGCCGGGAGAGTTGAGAAAAGCCGCAGATGCGTATCGCCAGGCCGATGTGCACCAGGCGATTCTCGCGCCCACGGGCTTCGGCGATGGAGGTGGCGGAGTGACGCCGGAGATGTGCGAGCGTGTGCGAAGGATGAAGTCGCTTGCGGGATTGCCAGCGGCAAAATGGGGTCGGGTGGATGATTTTTTCGACACGCTGGAAGGTGCGCGTCCGCAACTCCCGGCGTGGCGCGGAGAGTTGTATCTGGAATTCCATCACGGCGTGTTGACCACGCACGGAGAACTCAAGGCCCGCTACCGAGCGACCGAGCGTGCGCTGCAAACCTGGGAGGCAGTGCGCTGTGCGTGCGGGGGCGCGGAGATCGACGACGCGCCGTGGAAACGGCTCATCTTCGCGCAGTTCCACGATTATCTTCCCGGAAGCTCGATCTGGGAAGTGTATGAGGAAGGTCTGCCGGAGCTGCAACGCGTGGCTGATTCGGCGCTGGAGTCCGCGCGAAAAGAGCTGACCGGGCGCGGTGAGGACTCGCTGTTTAACCCGCTGCCGTTGCCGCTGCTGCATATGGAGAAAGATCGCGCGGTGTATCTGCCACCATTGGCTGGTGGAGACGTCTCCGCTTTTCCTGCCTTGAAGCTGGACCGCCCGGCAAAGGCGGCGACGGGCGCGATGAGCAGCGAGCATGTGCAGGTGCGGTTCGACACGAAGGGGCGCATTGTCCGTCTGGCTTTTGACGGCTGCGAGATTCCCTGCGCACCGCGCTTAGGCGACCTGGTGCTGTATCCGGACCAGCCGCATTGTTTCGAGGCGTGGGAAATAGATCGACAAACGCTCTCGCTCGGGAAACCTGTTGAAAGCAAGGCGGACGCGGAAGTGACCCTCGACTCCGGACTGGAGGCTGCGGTGAGTTTTTCCAAAAGTCTGGGCGAGCGCAGCAAAGTGAACGTGACGTATCGGCTCGATGCATTCCAGCCCGTGTTGCATGTGGAATACGACATCGACTGGCGCGAGGAACAGACGCTGCTCAAAGCATTATTCCCGACGCGCTACAGCGGCAACTTGGCCCGGTTCGGTGCACCCTTCGGGAGTGCGGTGCGTGGACAGCTTCCGGGCTCGCCGGTGGATGAAGCCATGTTTGAAGTGCCGGGCAGCCGTTGGGCAGCAGTGAGCGACGAGGGCGAACGCGCAGGCCTCGCAGTGATCGCCGAGGCGAAATACGGGTTCCATTGCCGCGACGGACAGCTCGGGGTATCGCTGCTGCGCGCACCGCACGTGACGGGTGAAGATGCCATGCACCAGCGGTTGCTGCCGCCAGGTCTGCGCCGTGGCGGGGCGCGGGAGAAGTTCTCGGATCAGGGCCGCCACATCATCCGTCTCGCGCTCTGCGCACACGGGGTGGATCGGCCCCGCGCACAGCTCGCTCCAGCTCTGGCGGAAACGCTTTTTGCCACGCCGCTGATGTATCGAGGGCCGGGAGTTACTGCTGGGTTTAGCGAGGTGGAGGGATTAAATACAGTCGTCCCATGCTGGGCCAAACCAGCAGTCGATGGCAAAGGCTGGATTCTGAGACTACACGAAACCATGGGGCACCGTGGCGAGATTCGGCTGGATGTGGCGGCAGACCGTCAGGTGCGCTGGACAAATCTGAGTGAAGAAAATCCGGTCAAGAAAAACAGACTTGAAGTTGGGCCATATCAAATCCTGAGTGCTTATATCGCTGGCTCTTGAGCGAGCGCGTGCGGGCGGAAGAGGACGATTGTCTTACCCGCCTTCTCCAATGAGAGAGGGCGGGCAAAGCAGCAGCGACCACACGGCATAGAGCGGTCCATTCTCCAGGCGCACCAGCACTTTGTTGAAGCCTTTTTCCAGAGGCACCTTGCGGAAACCTTCGCCCATTTTATAAATCGAGCCGCCGGAATCATCCGAGATGAGATTGCCGTTGATCCAGACTTTGGCTGCATCATCGGAGGCTATGGCGATCAAGACCTCCCTCGCCTCATCGGAAAAGATTTCGGTATAAGCATACCATGTGGCAGCGTCGTAAACACGCGGGGGTTCATTTCGAATCTGGTCGCTTTGATAAAATTGCCAACTCAGAACTTGATCGGGGTGGCCGGGGGTGTTGGCGAATTTACCGTCAAAATATTTTGCATCGAAATCGATGACATCTTCCGGTGGATGTTTCTTCGTGAAATACAGGTCTTCGTTGTTTTCCCAAGGCCCGATGACGTACCACGTGTCGATATAAAGCCAGCCCGCGCGAAGCGATTTTGCCGTGAGCATTCTTCCAGGAAGTGCCTGCGCCTGCACGCCACCTTGATTGATGCTTAGCTTGGGAAGGGAAGATTTTCCCGCTGCGGGGTTGCGTGCACTGCTGCCGCGCGCGTCGGTGCGTCGCATCGAGGTGTCGCTCGCGCTTTGGCCGCCACTACCCAGGACGCCTGTGAAATCGACCACGGCCGCGCCGCGCGAACGTGCGAGTTGAGTGAGGGTAGCTTGTCGGCGGGCAGTGCTGCTGGAGCTTGCCTCCTTCTCGCCCGTGCCGCTTGATGCCTGGCCCGGTTGCGAGCCGCCTGGCTGAGAGCGTCCTGCAGCTTGACTGGCAAGGCTGCTGCTTCGTGCAGCCATGTCTCGAGCCTGATTGACAGCCGTTTCCATCGCTTCTCGAAGTTTGTTGTAGTCGCCTACGCTGTCCAATTCTGCCCCCGCGAGCGCTTGGCTCAGCTCTGGTCTGCTGGGGGTGGCGTCAGAAACTTTCTTGCGCTCTTCTTCAAACGATGTTCCCTGCTTCTGCGCTTCCTCCGCCGCTCGAGCGTCCGCGAAAGCCTTTGCTGTCTCCTGTTCAAGCTGTTTGGCCTCATCATACAACTCGGCCACGGTCTTATCCGATTCGGATGCCTGTTCCTGAGGCTCTTCTTCAGGTAATTCCGGAGTGGCGTTGAGGGCTGCAACGTCGGGCTCGGGAAGTAGAGATAACGCCAATGCTGCCAATGCTTCCGCATGTTCTGCGGTCTTGCGGGCACCAGTGGCTTTGCGAATGCCTACTTTAAAACCAGTCGCGTGCGCTTTCCGCGATTTCTCACCAAATTCTTTCATCCGTGCGGTATGCGCAGTGGCTTCCGCCGCAAGTGCGCGCAGACGCGGTTCCCATTCATCAATATGTGGAGCCAGTTCTTCGATCTGGTGATCGATCTTCGCGTGCGCGGCTTTCGTGGTATCGTTCTCGCCTGGGGTAGCCTCAGCAAGACCGAGAAAATTCCCTTCCGCCGCTGCCTCCATCTCGCGAGCTTTCACCCGCAGCCGGTCGATCTGTGCGAAACGCAGATCGGCGGCTTCGCGTGTTTTTAGTGCGGCAAACTCCTTTTTCCGCAATTTTTCAATCTCCTTCTTCGCCTCGCGAATTTCCTCCAGCTTCTCACGCATCTGATCACGCCGTTTCCGCTCCTGCTCGCGCTTAAGCATTTTTGCCTGCTCAGGATTCAATTTCTTCTCCTGCCGTAGTTCGCGTTCCTTCTCCTTGCGCGCGAGTTCGCGCTTGCGCACCTCCTCCGTGCGTTGGCGTTCCTCCTCGCGGTCGGCCCGCATGCGCGTCACTGCAAAGGGCGCCAGCGCAAGCCCCGCCACCACATGCACCAACACCGAGACCGCAATCAGCCGCCCAGCGAGGCTCGTGGGAAACAAGCGTCGCCAACCGCGTTTGCGCTCATCATTGGTTGTATCGGTCGTCATACGTTCGGATGCCTACATTGCTCAGCCCGCGGAACCGGCACATATCGAGCACTTCCGCCACTTGCCGAAAAGGTGCACGATGGTCGGCGTCGAGCCGGATGTGTTGCTCGGGATTCTCCACTCCGATCTCGCGGAGACGCTCGTGGAATTGGTTCCTGCTGGAAGGTTGACCTTCCCAAAAAAGCTCGCCGTCCTGCGAAATTCCCAGCACTACCGTGTCGTCATCGGGCACCACGCGAATGGCTGAAGAAGATTCCGGCGGGATGATGTCGATGTCCTTGATTTGCTTTTTAAACATCGTCGCCACGAGAAAGAAAATCAGCAGCAGAAACACCGCGTCAATCATCGGCGCCATGTCCACAGCAGGTGAATCGGTCGAGCGTTGACGGAACCTCATCGTTTGCGCTCCTCCACCGGTCGGTCACTGCTCCGAAACATGATGTTGCGAAACTCATTCATCTCAAGCTGATCTTGCACACGGATCACTTGTTGAAATTCTGCATCGCCATCAATGGAGACCTGCAACGGGCGGTCTGTCCCGCGCTCGGTTGCAAGCTTTGCGAGAAATGTCTCCGCATTGTCCACGCGGCGGAATGTCATCGAGCCCTCGCGACCCAACCCGGACTCCGCATAGAGCTGTCCCTGCGCGTCGATGGCCACTTCAAACACATCCTTTTTCTGATCCCCATCGATGGCCGCAGTAGGATCGGCAAGTGCCACAGGGATCTGCCGCTCAAACCGCTTGATCATGCTGGTCACGAGGAAAAAAATGAGCAGCAGAAACACGCAGTCGATCATGGGAGCAAGCATCACCTCCGCGCTGCCTCCGCCTCTGCGCTTGCGCATCCTCATGGCTGCTCCGGGTTCTGCGGCTGATTATACAGCGCAAGGAACCAGTCGTTGAATAATTCCTCGGTCTCTTTCTCCAGGACATTGCCGGTCACGTGCACCCGATGTTTCGCCCAGTAATAGACCATCAAAGCCGGGATCGCCAACACAAGACCCACGGCTGTGGTAATGAGAGCTTTGGAAATGGAGCCCGCCAGTAAGGAAGCTCCACCCTCATCCCCGAAGACTTCGACCAGCTTGAAAGCCTCGATCATGCCTATCATCGTGCCCAGAAGACCCAGCAACGGGGCGATGGCTGCGATGGCCGCCAGCGGCACACATTTTTGCTCCTGATCAACAATCGCCCGCGCTCCGATGTCGCCCGCACCCGTGCCCAGCAGGGTGTGGTCGGCATTTCGAAACCGGACAAAGTGGATGATCACATCAGAGAAAACAGAAGGCTTCCGGCGGGCGTGTGCGATGATCTGATCGTATTGACCCTGATGAAACAAAGGTTTCACCTGCTGTTTGAGTCCGGGCGGCACGAAACGACTGGGGCGGAGTGTGAGCCAGCGCTCGATGGCCAGCGCGACCAGAGCGATGGAGAGCGCACCCTGCACCAGGATGGTGACACCGCCCTCGAGAAGCTCCTGGAACCAATTTACCTCGACCAAATCAGCCGCATCCGCTGGGGGGATGGGATCAGCGGCTTGCACCACGGATAGAAAGACGAAAAACAGGGCAGATAAGCTGCACAAAAAAAAGATAGTATTATGCTTCATATATACAGCAGATAATCTGGATGCGACCTGTGCTGACTTCAAGCACTATTAAATTGGGGTTATTCTGTGAAAAAAATTATCACTGAAAAATAGGTTGCAAAAAAGTTATTAAGGTTAACACTATGGATGATTCTTTCACATTTTCCTCCCATGATCTTATCCCTTTTGCGTCGGCTGGGCTTGCTCGTATTATTCAGCTTTCATTGCTTCTACGCGCAGTCAGCGGAGCCTGTATTTCTCCCAGATCGTGTAATTGTGAGGCCAAAGCCGGGCGTGTCAGAAGCTGCGCTCGCGGCGGCTCTCAAAGGCAATAGGGTCACTGAATCGCGGGTGTTGGCTCAAAAGCGTGCGATCCGACTCTTGAAACTGGCCGAATTGTCCGAGCCCGACGCGGTGGCCCTGGCTGAAGCGGAGGATGGCCGCGCGGCAAGCAACCGCACCAAAAAGAAGCTCAGAAAAGAAGAGTCGCGCGAGCAGAAGGCGGAGCGCGGACGACGGTTGCGGGTGAAAGATGCAGTCGAGATACTGCGGCGCAGTGGCCTGGTGGAATACGCGGAGCCGGATTATGTGTCCAAACTCAACGCGATTCCGAACGACCCTCGCTACGGCGATCTTTATGGCATGACTCTCTCAAATGCCCCCGCAGCGTGGGACATTCGCACGGACGCCTCGAGCGTGATCGTCGCGGTGGTGGACACGGGGGTCAATTACAACCACCCCGACTTGAAAAACAATGTATGGAAAAATCCAGGCGAGATCGCGGGCAACGGCATCGACGATGATGCCAACGGGTTCATCGACGATATTTACGGCATCGACACGGTCAACGGCGACAGCGATCCGAAGGATGACCACGACCACGGCTCGCATGTCTCGGGCACGATCGGCGCAGAAGGCAACAACGGCGTAGGCGTCGTGGGCGTGGCGTGGAAGGCAAAGATCATGGCGGTAAAAGCGTTTGACTCACAAGGCAGCGGACCAAACTCGGCCACCATCCCCGCACTGGACTACGCCATACGCAACGGTGCCAAAGTGATCAACAACTCCTGGGGCGGCACGGACTACTCGCAGGCGATGCGCGACGTGATCGAATACGGCCGACAGAACGACGTGGTCATCGTCTGCGCAGCGGGCAACGACGGCGAGAACATCGACAATTCCAAGCAATTTTCCGCGTGCTACCTTTCCGATAACGTGGTCAGCGTCAGCGCAATCAATGACACCAACGGCATCCCCTCGTGGAGCAGCTACGGATTAAAAAGCGACATCTTCGCGCCGGGACATTTCATCCTCTCGACTCTCTCGAATAATGACTATGGGAACTTTTCCGGCACCTCAATGGCGACGCCGCATGTTGCTGGCGCGGTGACGCTCTTGCGAGCACAGTATCCCTCGGAAAACCACGCGCAAATTATAAACCGACTTCACCGCGGGGCGGCGGCTTCTTCCAACTATTCACAAAAAGCACTCACTGGGGGCAAGCTCGACATTGCAGCTTCCATGGCTGCGCAGACAAGGCCGCTCAACGACGATATAGCCGGACGCATTGAAATCCGCACTGCGGAAGTGGCCCTGTCACCGAGCATGGGCGGCTCGACGGTGGAGGCTGGCGAGCCGCTCCATGCGGGCGTGGCTTCGGCGGGCACGGTATGGTATCGCTGGGTGCCGCAACGCACCGGCCCGGCACTTATCGAGACAAAAGGCAGCCGTGGAGATACCATCCTTGCGGTGTATCAGGGCACGACCTTTGCCAATCTCAGCGCCATCGCAGCGAACGACGACATCGATGGCACCGCGCAAAGCCGGGTGAATTTTTCCGTCGTCAACGGTCAGAACTATCTGGTGGCCGTGAGTCTGAAGGCGGGCTCGGATCCGCTGCAATCCAATGTCGAGCTGCGCATGCAGGCACCACCAGCCAACGACAATTTCTCCGCCGCAGAAGATTTGGGCAACGGATATACAGTCACCGTCAATGGCTCGACTGTCGGCGCGACGTTGGAGTCGGGCGAGCCTTCCACATTTCCCATTGAGAGTGGCACTGACAAGCTCGGCGCGACGATCTGGTATCGCTGGACTGCTCCGACCACCCGCTACTGCGAGGTGGATACGATTGGGAGCGGGTTTGACACGGTGTTGGGAGTTTACCAAGGCACCAACGTCGCTTCGCTCACACGCATCGCTATTAACGACGACATCACTCCAGGCGTTCAGCGCCAGAGCCGGGTTGGGTTTGTCGCGCAGTCTGGTCAGGCCTATTACTTCGCCATTGGCGGCTGGCTCGGGCATACCGGAAGCTCGAAGCTGAATGTTCTGTGCGAGACGCAGAACCGCTTGCCCACGGGCAAGGCCGTGATCTCGCCTGTCAACCTTGCACAACCGCTACTGGTGCGTTTCAGTGTCGGCGACGTAGCGGATGTGGATGGTACGGTAGTCTCTTATGTATGGAATTTTGGTAATGGCGCCCCGACCGCCAGCGGCGCAACGGTGGATCACACCTATGCACAATCCGGCCGCTATAACGGCACGCTTACGCTTACCGACAACGAAGGTGGCGCGACGGTGGTACCGTTTGAAGTCGTGCTGACAAGCACCGGACTGGATGTGCGAGCAGGCGCGCTCGGCTATTGGCGCTTTGACCGAGTCTTCGGCGCAGGAGCTTTCGTTTACGTGCCAAATGAGCTTCGCGGGTTCCCGACTTCGAGTAGCGATGAGGGGCTCGATACCACCATGCAGCTTTATGGAAATGTAAATCTCGACCTTGCCGACAGCGTCTTCAGTGCCGGTTCCGCGCGTTTTGGCCAGACCGCCGGTTCTCTCGCTTACGGGCAGATCAAGTCCGTGGATGCCAACCCGTATCAGCCGAAAACACGGACGTTCGCCATGTGGGTAAAACTCACGCAATTTTTCGATACCTCGAATACCGCGACGCTGGTCCGGCTGGACGACGGGTTTGGCGGCAAGGACCTGCTTCAAGTTAAAAACGACAAGATCACTTACACGGAATTTGGCGAGACAGGCTCGAAGACGATCACCGCTTCGGGCTTCACGATGAACACATGGCATCACGTAGCTTGCACTTACGACAAGCAGCGGATGAAAATTTATCTCAACGGTAATGTCGTGGCTGACCAACCTTATGTCGTCACAGGCATTAATTCGGAACGCGGACAAGTCACTTTCGGCCGCTACCCGCGATGGATTCGCGGGTGGCTGGATGAGGTCTGGCAATTTGACCGCGCCCTCTCGCTCAATGAAGTGAAGTTGCTCATGAACCAAGGCATTAAACGCCCGACGGGGCTGAGTGCCACAGTCGGCGCGGCCAGCACGGTGAATCTGCAATGGACGGATACCAGCGGCAACGAGGATGGGTTTTATATCCAAAGAAAGCTGACCTCCAGCTCGACCTTTGCAACTGTCGCCATGGTCGCCAGCAACGCGACATCATTTGCCGACACCACCGCGCCACCAAACAAGCAGGTCGATTATCGCGTCGTCGCCTACAACGTCGCAACCGAGTCGGGGCCTACCAACACCGTGACTCTCACCTCGCCTCCGGCCTCGGCAGGCAACCTTTTGGAGAACCCAGATTTTGAAACCGGCACGACCACGGGCTGGGCGAAGGTCAACTCTTCTTTTGCGGTCGTCGCTTCGCCCGTGCATGGCGGCCAATGGTCGATGCAAGTGAGCGGACGCGGCGCGAACGACAGTCGTCTGCGGCAGAATATCCTCGCGACGCTCAACTACAATGGCGCGGGCACTTACGACTTCTCGGCATGGGTCCACGCGCCGCAGGCGGGCAATCTCGTAGCTCGCATCGCTTATCGTGACGGCACGACGTGGAAATATGGCACGGCGAATCTTGCCGGCGTAGCCGGGTGGAATCTCGTAAGCGGCAGCGCGGCACTCGCATGGACCACGCTTAATGAAGCTTACCTCGAGGTCTATCCCTCGGATCATGCGCTGGACTTCTTTGTTGATGATGTCTCGCTCACGCGACAATCCACCGGCAATGAGCCGTTGCCACCGACAATCATTACGCTCTCCAACGCCAGCGTCGCCGAGAACCAACCCGCCGGAACGACGGTGGGGACATTCACCACCACCGATCCGAACTCCGGCGACACGCACACCTACATGCTCTCGGGCGCGGATGCGGCGTCGTTCACCGTCGTCGGTGCGCAGTTGCGCACTGCTGCCGTTTTTGATTACGAGACGAAAAATACTTACAACATCATTGTCCGCACCACTGATAATACGGGGCTGTTTTTTGAAAAAGCATTCGTTATCAATGTAACGGATGTGGCTGAGGGCGGTGGAGACCCGACAAACTTTGCTCCCGCAGCCGACGCCCAGGTGCGCGACAGCAGTTTTGCAAATACCAATTTTGGCACAACTGATCGGATGGAAGTAAAGCTCACCTCATCTGTGCGCCAAGGTTTCCTAAAGTTTAACTTAGCCAATGTGAACGCGTCCTCGGTCACGAACGCGACGCTCACACTCGTGGTATCGAATGTCGAAGCAGGCGTTACAACTTCTGCTCCGGTCGGAGTCGCGCTGCACGCCGTGGCAAACGACTCCTGGACCGAGACGGGGATAACCTGGAACACCAGGCCGCTTCTTGGTGCGCAGATCGGGACTGCAAACATCAGTGCAGCAGGCCAGGTTGTTACTTTCAACATCACATCCGCAGTGAATGCGGAGCTTGCCGGTGACAAAACGCTGAGCCTTGCGATCGTTGGCGCAAGCGGCACAAAGTTTGTTGCATTCTGGACGAAAGAAGGCACGACCGCGCCGCGACTCGATCTCACCCTTCCGCCACCGCCATCAGGCACTCCTTACGAGCAGTGGCGCAACGGCATCGCCTGGGGAACAATCCCAGTGGACCAGCGCACACCCGAGAACGACCCGGATGGCGACGGAGTCAGTAACTTCATGGAGCGCGCGCTCGGCGGCGACCCGACGCGGTCGGACAGCGCGCCCGGCTACAGTATTACGATGGCCGAGCAAGGCAATGGCTCGCAGGTGCTGACGCTATGGTATTATAAAGGTGCAACCGACCTGAGCTATCAGATGCAGTGGAGTTACGACCTTGCGACATGGTCCTCTGCGGGTGTGAGCACTGAGCATTACCACTCCAGCAGTGACCTGCACTATCGCACCATCACGATTCCATCTGGCGGCCAGCGAGTCTTTACCCGATTGGAGGTAAGGACGCCGTGACTTGTGCGACTGGTGCTCGATGCGCCGCAGTAGTTGCCTTGATTTTGTCATACGCCGCCCCCGGCACACATGCCGCACGCTACGCTTTTCCACCGGGAGCAGGCATCGTGAACGTTGCTGACTTCGGGGCAACACCCAACGATGCTGGAGACGACACGGCAGCATTCCGCGCGGCCATCGATGCCGCGGTCTCTCCCACGGATCGCTACTCAAAACCTCGCTTTATCTACGTGCCTGCGGGGACCTATCGCATTACCGACAGACTCGATAGCAAATCCGCCAACACCACGGTCTGGAGCGGTTGGCGATCGAGCATGATCCTGATCGGCGAAGACCAGGCCACCACCATCCTTAAGCTCGACGACAATCTGCCCGCCTTTCAAAACACCTCCACGCCGCGCGCAGTCATTCGCACCGGCTCCGAGCAGCCACGCAACGCCGATGGCGGTAATAACCAGGCCTTTCGCCATGCCATCATCAATCTCACCGTCGATGTCGGCTCGGGAAATCCGGGAGCAGCAGGGATCGATTTTCTGGCAAACAATCGCGGCACGATCGAGGACGTGACCATTCGCACCTCAGGCACCACGCCTGTTGGCGTGGCGGGTATTCTCATGAAACGCGAGTGGCCCGGACCAGCTCTCATCAAGAATGTCACGATCGAGGGATTTCAATACGGCATCAACATTGAGAAATATATTTACTCGATGACGTTCGAGCGTATCCGGCTCGTGAACCAGACGGTCGCAGGCATCCGCAATTCGCAAAACGTGCTCGCGATCCGGGGCCTGGATATTCAGGCAGGTCCGGGCGTCACAGCCGTGCTCAACGACGCGTCCAATGGGATGATTGCTCTGCTCGACGCGACGATTTCCGGCTCAGGCAGTGCGGCTGCAATTGTTAATAAAGGCAAGCTGTTTCTGCGCGATGTCACCGTCACAGGCTATACCACAGCTGTGGATAATCAGTCCGGGCCTGGGGCAGATATCCCTGGCGGTGCTCCGGCAGTGATCACCGAATACGTTTCGCACGAGGTGGAGAGCGTCTTTCCCAGCCCGTCGGCGAGTCTGCGTCTTCCAGTAGCGGAGACGCCGACGTTTCACACGACTGATTTTACGCAATGGGCCAGCGTCACAGATTTCGGCGCCACTCCGGATAACCCCGGTGACGACGATGGCCCGGCGATCCAGGCCGCCATCGATTCCGGCAAACCGCTCATTTTTCTTCCCAATGGCGCATACCATGTCTCCGCCCCGATCATCCTGCGCGGAGACATGCGCAAGTTCATGGGCTGCCAGTCCGCGTTGCACAAAAGGACAGGGTTCAGCGGCGAGGCTCTTATCCGGCACGATGGTGGGAGCGCCCCGGCGATCATTCTCGAACATCTGTGGATCGACGGCCTCGTGTTGCACAATGGGCTGACTCCGCTCGCGCTACGGCATCTCGATCTCAAGGAAGGTTATGCAAATACCGCTGCAGGTGCGGGGGATCTTTTTCTCGAAGATGTGCTTGGGAAGCCTTACCACATCGACTACCCGCAGCGCGTCTGGGGGCGGCAGGTCAATGGTGAGTTTGGCTCGCTGCCGATCCTGCGTAACCGCGGCGGCACCGTGTGGTTGCTGGGTTTCAAGACTGAAGGAGAGCTTACTCTGCTGGAGAATAATGCGGGTCAGGTCGAGCTATTCGGTGGATTTCTGTATCCCTTTACCAGCCACAACACCCCCGCGCTTATCAATACCCACGGTCGGATGAGTGCCAACTACGCGGTCAATTACGCCCGCTACGATGTGCAAGTGCAAGACACTCGCAACGGAGAGACACGCGATCTACTTCACGCAAGCGTGCCTTCGCGGGGTGCCGGCTCGTTGGTCCCACTCTACGTCGGCTACCCGGCGGCTGGTGCAAATTTACGCCCGACTGCCATCACGCTTTCGTCGGCGCAGGTGAATGAAAAATTGCCGCCCGGAACACCCATTGGTGCACTCAGCACTGTCGATCCCGATCCCGGCGATACTTTTACCTATACGCTTTCCGGAGCAGACGCTGCATCATTCTCTATCGCAGGTGCACAACTTCGCACCGCAGCAGTGTTCGATTACAACACGAAAAGTACCTACCATATCACTGTCCGCTCAACCGACGCCGTCCGCCAATATTTCGAGCAGGATTTCACGATCCAGATAGCATACGTGCCGGAGGTCGTTTCCCTCGCGCCTGCGGCCGATGCCCAGGTGCGCGAAGGCGGGTTCGCCAATGCCAACTTTGGCAGCACGGACCGGATGGAGGTGAAGCTCACCTCGTCAGTGCGCCAGGGCTACATGAAGTTCGACTTGAGCGGGGTAAATGGCTCCTCCGTCACCAACGCGACGCTCACGCTAGTGGTGTCCAACGTCGAAGCCGGCGTGACCGCGTCTGCGCCCATCGGCGTCGCGCTTCATTCCGTAGCGACCGACACATGGACCGAGACCGGACTTACTTGGAACACCAAGCCTGCTCTGGGCGTCCAGTTGGGCACGGCAAACATAAGTGCTGCGGGCCAGGTGGTAACATTCGACATCACCACTGCGGTCAACGCGAAGCTGGCTGGTGATCGTGTGTTGAGCCTCGCCATTATAGGCGCAAGCGGCACGCGATTTATCGCGTTCTGGACCAAGGAAGGAACAACCGCGCCGATGCTCGCACTTACGCTTCCGCGCACTGGCACCCCTTACGAACAATGGCGCGATGGAATCGATTGGGGCACGATCCCCGTGGATCAGCGCGACCCGAACTATGATCCCGACCACGATGGGCAGAGCAACTTCCTCGAACGCGCCCTCGGTGGCAATCCCACCCGTCCCGACACCGCGCCGGGCTACAATATCGCCATTTCGCCATGGGGGGACGGCTCGCAATTGATGACGCTATGGTATCTAAAAGGTGCGCCCGACTTAAGCTACCAGTTCGTGTGGAGCAACGACCTCGCCACATGGTCATCTGCTGGCGTCAGCACCGAACAATACAGTTCAGAGCGCGGACTGCACTTCCGGACTGCCATCCTCCCACTTGCAACACCGCGTGCTTTCGGCAGATTGCATATTAACGAACCATGAATTTTCTGATCTATCTGGCGTGGATAGCAACCGCCGCAACTGCACAAACCAAGGAGGATTCACAGCCTGCCTTAATTGTGCGGCTCATGCCTGAAGTGAGCATCACGGAGGTCCTGGGGGCATTGCCAAAGGACATTCCAGTCGCTCATCAAGAACTGTCCAAAGACTTGAGCATTTACCGCATTTCTGTGATCAGTCAGGACACAAGCACTATAGAAAAAAACTTGCATACGCTCATGGAGCACCTGTCGAAAAGTCGATTAGTGAAATACGTGGAGAAAGACCAGATTTACCACATCGACAGCGAGCAATAGTCTTTACCTTGTAATAACTGTTGCAAATATCCTTGTTCGTATTAACGTTCATAGTCGTGCCAAGTTTTTCCTCCAAGAATGATTCTCGCCGCGGTGCTGCGCTCGTGCTCACACTCGCGTTGCTGGTGCTTGTCACGGGCCTGGTCATCGCTCTTCTGAGCGCGGTGCGCTCTGACCTCGCATCCTCAGCAAGTTACGAGCGCAGTGTGTCCACCCGTTTTTATGCGGAGAGTGCGCTGAATCTCGTCATCGGACAAATCCAGGAGGCAACGCAGCGGACTGGTGAAACCTGGATTTCACAACCCGGACTGCTTCGAACATATGGAACCAACGGCGCAGCATCTCGCGCTTTCAAGCTTTATTCCGACGATGAGATGGTGGTCACCGGGGATTTTAATCCTGCGGATGGAACGGATTTGCCGCCATCGGGGGGGTGGGCGGGAAAGCCCGACGAGTTTGTGGATCTCAACGAGCCGGTGAAGACCACGCTGCTGGATGGCTCGGGCAACCCGCAGGAACATTTTCTCTACCCGATCATTGATCCGAGAGCCAAGGGACAGGTGGACGGCTTCGACTACGATCTGGCCTGGGCGAGCGATACCACTGCGCCGCAAAGCGTGGCCATGCCGGTGAAATGGCTTTACCTTCTGGAGGATGGAACACTGGCACCGGGCGTGGAGGCCTCTGGCGGGGGCGTGATTGTGGCGGGCAGCACTGCGACCAATCCCCCGGTCGCCAGGGTGGCGTTCTGGACCGATGATGAGACGGCCAAAGTGAACATCAACACAGCGGGCGATGGCGTGTATTGGGACACTCCGATTGCCTCCACGTTTCCATCTTCGCCAGCGGGCTATATACCGAATCCTTCGGAAGCCATGTGGGATTTCGATCTTGCTGTTTTCCAGCCTGCGAAAAACGAATTTCAGCGTTATCCAGGCCATCCGGCGACGACCTCTCTCATGCCCATTCTCGGCAAGCCGATCGCGGATGCCAAGGGCTACATTTATTCCAGTCTAAGTCTTGGTGAGCGCATGGAAGTTGCAAAGGAGCTGTTCACCTTTACACCGCGCTATGTGGGTGGGGAGCCGTGGAATTCTTACTCCTCGCGAGCAGGACACCGGCAGCCGGTGGCCAACGACGAAGCGCAGTTGGAGACCGCGTTGAACAACCAATCCGTTCGGTTTTTCGCAAATCCGCAGGAGATGCTTTACGCTCCCTTTTTAAACACTGGTCTGCGGACTGAGAACCCCATCGCGCAGCAAGCGGACCGAAAAAGTTTCATTGAACGAAGCGCGTTCTTTTTGACCACGAGTTCGAGTGCTCCGGAGATCAATGCATTTAACAAACCCCGCGTTGCGATGTGGCCCATTTGGGACCAAGCAAACGAGTCGAAACGCACAGTGTATGACCGGCTCATGGATTTCAATTCATCCACCGGAGAGGGGGCAACAAAGAGCGCGTACATTCTCCAACGTCGCGATCCTGCTTCTCCGACCGTGGATTGGACAGATATTGGCAGAAATCGTGAAATTTATAGTTATCTGCAAGATCTCACATCTCGGTCGATCCCAGGCGTTCGCGGCGGATCTTTGTCTGGCAAGTTCGGCGTGAGCGAGCGGGATCAGATTTTGACCGAAATTTTCGATTACATCCGCTGCACAAATCTGGTGGATGTTTCCTCGGGCGCAACACCCTATGTCATGCCCGATCCTGCTGGAGCAGTGGGACAGGTTTTGCCCTTGCGCCCTGGAAATGGGACATCCGGGTTTGGAAGATTCACGACCATTTCGGAGCTTGTGGTGACCGTGAAGCAGTATCCCTCCAATGGTATAATTAACTCTGGCAAACCCGCGTATCTTGATATTGCGGTTTATCCTGAAATGTTCAGCCCCATGGCGGGATATTCGGCCTTGTTTCCAGATATTAAGGTGACGCTGACCGGCCTTTCTTCCATCGCAGTCACGGTAGGAACTCAGACGTTTAACCCCTTCTCGGGGAAAGACACAGCCACAGTGGAAATCCGCGGCGGACGTGCATCTACACGCTGGGCGGTTTATGGGGGTGTCATGGGAGCGGAACCCTTCCTTAGCGGCATTGAGACAGGGCAGGTCAGCAATATGCCCATCGTCGAGGGCTTTGCCACACAGACTGCACGGTTTACCGGAAACATGTCCGTGTCCACCGGGGCGATAACAGCCAAAATAGAGACGCCGACCACGGCAGACGT
>CBDUBV010000036.1:0-24485 GCA_965365475.1 uncultured Chthoniobacteraceae bacterium
TTGCGATGGTCGCTGCGAGTGACTGGTCGTTACGGCTGGTTATTTCCACGCCTTCAAGGACGACGCGATCCCGTGCAATCTGGGCCACGCGTTGCACGCTGATGTGGTATGGGCTGGTCTGCCGCGTGAGTGCCCAATTTGCGAGCGGCTCGGGATGTCGAAGAATGATGAAGAGCGCTGCTCCGAGCCCAAGCAGCGCGGTGATGAAGACCGATGCGGCGGTAAGCACCCATCGCCGCCAGCGGATGGCGTGAAAAAACTTCACGAGGACGAACGAGGCGTTTTGCGGTTGAGTTTTTTAACTACGATCCCGATTGCGTCCTGCATCTCTTCGATTTTGAAAGCCCATGCGAGCGCGAAGAAACCCGCGCTTGCCGCAGCGATGGTGCCGAGCAGTTGCAGTGCTCGCAGGAT
Organism: uncultured Chthoniobacteraceae bacterium; assembly: GCA_965365475.1. Taxonomy (GTDB): domain Bacteria; phylum Verrucomicrobiota; class Verrucomicrobiia; order Chthoniobacterales; family CAKUMP01; genus CBDUBV01. The sequence continues at coordinate 415 of CBDUBV010000036.1, forward strand.
GAATGGCAGGTCGCCCGAAGAATCGAGTAACCATTGATTGGAGGCCCACGCGATGAGCGCGAGCACGGCTGCCGCAAAGCCAAGCTTCAATAGAGTGATTGCGAGACTGCGCGTTTCCATACCACCGGCATGCCGACGCATGAGAAGGTATAGGATGATAAAATTTATGACCGCAACAAAGCCTGTGGATAATGCCAGACCACGATGACCGAAACCGAGCTGAAACGTGAATATCCAGTTTAATGCGGCATTGGTCAGGATGGAGAGAAATCCGATCATCATGGGCGTGTGTTTGCGGTCGAGCGCGTAGAATGCTGGGGTGAGCACTTTCAAAGCACTGTAGGCGATGAGACCCACGGCGTAAAATTGCAATGCGCCTGCGGTTTGGGCGGTCATCTCTGCCGTGAACCGGCCGCGTTCATAGAGTATGGAAATGATGGGCTCGGCCAGCACGATCAAGCCTACTGCGGAAGGGATGGTGAAAAGTAAAGCCAGCCGGATGCCGCGCGCGAGCGTGGAGCGGAACTCATCCATATCGCCGCGAGCCGCGCTGGCCGAGATCATCGGCAAGGTGACCGTCGCTACAGCGACTCCGAAGACGCCGAGTGGAAGCTGCATAAGGCGGAACGCGATTTGCAGCCAGCTCACCGCTCCATCGCCCAGCGACGATGCGAAGATGCCGTTCACCAATACATTTACCTGCACAGCACTGGCTGCGATGACAGCAGGCCCCATGAGCGAGAGAACCTTCCGTACCCCGGCGTCGCGCCATAAAAAATCAGGTCGAAACGCGAACCCTACTTTGACCAGCGACGGAAACTGAATCACGAGCTGAAGGAATCCCCCGACAAGCGTACCCAGCGCCAGGCCGATCAATGCGCGCTCGCCCCACGAAGGGTCCATCCACCATCCGAAGCCCACCCCGCCAAGGATCGAGCCCAGATTAAAAAAACTGGAGGCCATCGCAGGTATGCCAAATACGTGCTTCGCATTGAGCATGCCCATGACCAGCGCAGCCAGCGACACCATCAAGATGAACGGGTACATGATCCGCGCAAGCAATACGGTGAGTGCGATTTTTTCCGGGTCCCACCAGGGCACAAGCAGCTTGATAATCCATGGTGCGAGCAGTATGCCCAGGATCACCACCACGCTCATGAAGACAGCGGTGAGCGTGGCCATTTTGTTGGCAAGCGTCCATGCGGATCGGTCGCCTTCCGTGGTGATTTTTTTGGAGAATGTGGTGACGAAGGCTGTCGAGAGTGCGCCTTCTGCAAATAAGTCGCGCAGCAAATTTGGTGTGCGAAACGCCATGAGGAACGCATCCAAGCTGCGGCCGGCGCCAAAAAGGCCGGCAAATATCATCTCTCGGGCGAGGCCGAGAATGCGACTGCACATGACTGCGAGGCCGACGACGCCAGCCGCTCGTGTACTGCGAGAGCGAAGTTCCTGACTCATGGGCGATGAGCAGCTCTGCGCAGCCGGTCGTTGATGGCGCGGCCTATCCCGGTGTCCGCTACCAGTTCCGCCACGATGAGGTCCAGCCCAGCAGCATCCAGTCGGCGCATGGCGGCGAAGAGATGAGCCGCTGCGTGAACCGGATCGGAGCCGAGCTTTTCCACCTGGGCGAAGTCGGCAGGCAGATCGGCGAACCTACTGGTGAGAAGGCCGCAACGTTGGCCGGGCATGGAGGACAAACGTTCGCCATAATTATAAAGCTTCATCGGAGTGCAAGGTGCGTAGTGGCTGGGCAAGCTGCCCGGTGCTGTGGGCGAATCTAAGCCAGCGGTCCGCACGGCTGCAAACCCTGCCAGTTCCTCTGCGGATACGGGACCCGGACGCAGAATCACGATGTCCGGCCCCTGCACCGCGATGATCGTCGATTCCAGTCCGTGCGGAGTGTCGCCACCGTCCACGATGAGAGGGATTCGTCCCTCCAGCTCACTTCGGACATGGTCTGCGGACGTGGGACTGATCCTGCCGAATCGGTTGGCACTTGGCGCGGCGAGTGGCGCACCGAATGCTCGAAGCACTGCCTGAAACACCGGATGCGACGGGATTCGCACCGCCACGCTGGGCAATCCCGAGCAGGCAAGATCGGGCACACACCCCCGGCGTGGCAGCACGATGGTCAGGGGGCCCGGCCAGAAAGCTGCAGCGAGTCGGCACACCATTTCGCGCTGGTCTCGCGGGATGCGCACGACTTTTTCCAACCAGTCCATGTCTGGTAGATGCAGGATGAGAGGGTCAAAATAAGGCCGCTCTTTTGCTTCGAAAATTCTCGCCAGAGCTGTGGGGTTCAGCGCATCGCCTGCTAGGCCATAGACGGTCTCCGCTGGCAAGGCCACGATCTGGCCCTCGCGCAGGAGAGCAACGGCAGCGGGAGTGCAGTCGTTTGCCGACAAAATCTCAGTGGTCAGCATGCGCCGGGGATATTATTCCAATGTGCTGGCGAGGACCTGCTCAGTCTGGCGTTTGCGGAAATCAGTCAATGTCTCGCGGATCTCAGGGTCGTTAAGAGCGAGGATGGCGGCGGAGAGCAAAGCAGCATTGCGAGCACCCGGAACTCCAATGGCCACGGTGGCGACAGGCACACCGCCCGGCATTTGCACCATGGAGAGAAGCGAGTCCAGTCCGCGCAGACTTGGGCTCTCCAGCGGCACGCCGATCACAGGCAGCTTGCAATGGGAAGCGATGAGTGCAGGCAGATGTGTCGCGCCGCTGCCCGCAGCGATGATGATGCGAAGGCCTTTATCCGCCGCGCTTTTTGCAAACTGCGTGGCATGATCGGGTGAGCGATGGGCAGACATGAGCGAGTGTTGATTGGGAATGCCAAATTCATCGAGCACGGCGACGCATTGCTGCATCACTTCCCAATCGGAAGTATTGCTCATGAGCACGGCCACAAGAGGTTTGAGATCGTTCATAACACAGCCTTTATTCGCTGGTGCAGTGCAGGTGTTTCATACTCTGCTTGTCCCGCCATTTCTGGCAATCAGTTCGAGTCGCTGATCCACGCATGCAGAGGTGCGCTCAGCGTCCTCTGGCGTATTTAATGCGTAATCCATCAGCACATCCACTGTCGTGGTGGCCACATGAAGCCGTGTGTCCGAAGCGCCATAGTATATGAACACATCCCCATTATCTCGCGCTACCACTCCATTGGTAAATACGACATTGGACACATCGCCCACACGCTCCTCACCTTCTGGAGCCAGAAAATAACCGCCTGGTCGCGCGATGATCCGCGTAGGGTCATTTAAATCGCATAGTAATACATAGAGAACGTAGCGCAGACCGGCCGCGCAATTTCTGACCCCGTGCGCGACATGCAGCCAGCCGGCACGTGTGCGTAGCGGCACGCCTCCCGCACCCAGCTTGGCTTCCTTGATGGTGTGGTAAACCCGCTGGTCGAAATTGAATTCCTCTTCAATGACCGCTTTTTCCATGGTCTCGGCAAAGCCGTACCCGATCCCTCCAGCACTTCCGGCCTCGATAAACCCATCCATCGGTCGGGTGTAGAGCAGGTAGCGTCCAGCCACCAGTTCAGGATGCAGGACAACATTGCGTTGTTGAGGCGAAGGCGTGACCAGGTCGGGCAGTCGTTCCCAATGCAGTAGGTCGCGCGTGCGAACAATGCCGCATGCTGCCACAGCACTGATGGTGTCCTGCGCAGGCGCGGCTGGGTCTTTTTTTTCTACGCAGAAGGTGCCATATATCCAACCATCTTCGTGTCGCGTGAGCCGCATGTCGTAGTGGTTGGTCTCATCGGGGGAATTATCCTGCAGCTTGAGCGGCCCACCCTCGAAGTGAAATCCATCCGTTCCGGTGCGGGACCTCGCAACTGCAAAAAATGATTTTCGATCTGCACCTTCGATTCGCGGCACGAGCACAATGTCGTCTCCGTCGATAAGCGCCCCTGAGTTCATCACCGCATTCACCCCGAGACGCTCAAGCAGGTAAGGATTGCGTTGTGTGTCAAAATCGAACCGCCACTCAAGCGGAATGTGATTGGCCGTGAGCACAGGATGACGCCAGCGATTTACTATGCCCGTGTCCCATGTGGTATCGATTTCATTTGGGCGTTGAATGAGTTGGGCGTGGTTGGAGCGCAACCGATCTGCGCGAGAAGCAAAACTTTCCGAGGCAATTTTCATGTTAGGGTAGAGAGGTGCGTGTGCCGAGGATCAGGATTTCATTTATTGGCACGACCTGCCCCGCATGGATTCGAACCATGAATAACGGCTTCAAAGACCGCTGTGTTACCATTACACCACAGGGCAAAGGCCATGGAATATGCGGCTGGTCGGTGACGAGGTAAATGAGAAAAAGAAAAAAACTTGCCACCGATAGGGGTGGCTCGTAGAGATTGCCTTCCGCCTGAATCCGGGCGCGATACCATGCGCGGTTAGCTCAGTGGTAGAGCACTACACTGACACTGTAGGGGTCGGCAGTTCGAACCTGCCACCGCGCACCATGCTTGCCAAGGCTTGAAGGCAGACTGCCGTTGGCAAGAAATCTGTCTTGAACCGGAGCTGACAAATAGCAAATCGTTCATTGACATGCGCTCGCCGTGCCCGCAGTGTCTGCGGTCCGCCACATTATCTTTCCATGACCAGCACTCTTATCGACGAAGCAGCAGAAGTAATCCGCGATCCGCAGATTCTTATTAACATGGTGTCCAAGCGGGTGCGCCAGTTGAATGCCGGGCACCGCCCGATGGTGGATGCCGGCCCTTTCACCAGCGCGGGAGATATTGCGCTGATGGAGATCATTCAGGAGAAGCTCGCGCTGGCTCCCGAGAACAAAGAAGAATAATCACACATCCCGGGGGCGTTAGGTTTTTACAGCATCATGCCCACGGAATCTATTCTCAACCGGAAGGCGCTTCGGGATTTCCACATCATTGATCGGTTCGAAGCCGGGGTGGAATTGCGAGGCACGGAGGTGAAAAGTATCCGCGCGGGCCTGGCGAATTTGACAAATGCGTTCGCCCGCATCGAGCGCGATGAGGTGTGGCTATACGACATGGACATCCAGCCGTATGAGCGCGCGAGCCATGAGCAGCACGCGCCCAAACGCGCCCGCAAACTTCTTTTGCATCGCCGGGAGATCGATAAATTGCATGGGCAGACTGCGGTAAAAGGCTGCACGCTGGTTGCGCTCAAACTCTTTTGGAAAGGTCATCGCGTAAAGATCGAGCTGGGGGTTGGCAAAGGCAAAGATAGTGGTGATAAACGTCAGGACCTCAAAAAGCGGGTGGTACAACGTGAGGCGGACAGGGAAGTGGCGCACTTCAACCGGAAACGCGGATGAGGTTTTCATTGAAAAATGCATGTTTGCCGCTGTTGTGGCTCTGCTTTATCAATACGGCGATGAGTTCCACTATTTATCTCGGCACGAACACCAAAAACAGTCAGAGCAGGGGCATCTACCGCGGCGAGCTTGATGTCGAAACTGGCAAACTCTCAGTGCCGGTTTTGGTAGGTGAGACGGGGAGTCCGTCGTTTCTCGCTCTTTCGCGCGATAACCGATTTCTTTATGCGTGCGGCGAGGGCGATGAGCCGCAGATCACCGCCTGGGCTGTCGAAGATGGCGGGTTGCGCTTTCTAAATGGGCTGCCTTCGCGTGGTGCATCGCCGTGCCATGTCTCGCTGAGTCACGATGGCGATCATGTGCTGGCTGCGAATTATGGCGGAGGAAGCATCATTGCTTTTGCCCGAGCTGATGACGGGTCGTTGGAAAAGCAAACTGATTTTGTGGTGTTTGAAGGTTCGGGGCCGGATGAGAAACGGCAGAAAGCTCCTCACGCGCACGGCATTTACAGCGAGCCTCGCAATGGGAAGGTGCTTGTGTGCGACCTGGGCACGGACCAGGTGCGAATGTTCGACTTGATCAATGGACGCTTCCATGAGGCTGGAGCAGGACGAGTCCCCGGTGGCGCAGGGCCGAGGCATCTGGCTTTCCATCCGGAACATGCCACGGTCTATGTAAATAACGAGATGCACCTCTCGACGACGACATTCCTGCTTTCCGGCGGCAGGTTGGAAGCCGCGCAGACAATCGATTCCATCGAAGCGGGCACCTCTCGAGAGGGAAATACTTCTGCAGAGATACATGTCCATCCAGGCGGAAGATGGTTATACGTGTCCAATCGAGGGGCGACGACGAATCACATCGCCGTTCACGAGATACTTGCCGATGGCACATTGGCTGAGCCGAAGATTTATCCTGCGGGAGTCAAAGTGCCACGCGGGTTTGCGATCGATCCTTCCGGGCGATGGCTCATCGTGGGTGGGCAGGAGGACAGCCGGGTGGTGTCGTTGGCAATCGACCCCGCGACGGGGGCGCTATCCGCGCCGGTGGCCACGCTTGAGGTGGGCCGACCGGTGTGTGTGATCTTCGAGAATTGACGGGCTCAGACTTGTTCGAGCAGGCGGTAGATGCGTGCGAGCATGCGGGTGGGATCGTCGAGCAGGCCGGCGGAGATCAGGGCGTTATCGAGGAGTTGTTCTCCGACGAGGGTCGCTTTGTCGGGTGCTTCGGTGCGCAATGCCGCGAGATGTTTGATGACCGGATGCGCGGGATTGATCTCCAGATTCACGCGCACGGGCATGGCTTCCTGGTTCATGGCGCGCATCATGCGTCGCATGTGCGGCGGCATAAAGGAGTCGCTGTTAACGGCGAGCACTGGGGAATCGACCAGGCGTTCACTGGCCTTTACTTCCTGTACTTTGTCGCCCAGAGCTTCTTTGAGCCAGGTGGTAAAGCTCTCCAATTCTTCCTTGCTGAGTGCACCTTCGCGGGCACCATCCGGCTGTGCGCTGAGTTTGAGGTTTGCGTTGTCGGCTGCGATAAGCTTTTTGCCATCGAACTCGCCGACATTGTTCATCACGTATTCATCCACCGGTTCGAAGCAGAAAAGCACTTCCAAATTCCGCGCTTTCAGACCTTCAAGATATGGCCCGCTCTCGATGGATTCGCGGCTGGACCCTACCAGGTAGTATATCTCATTCTGACCCTCGATCATGCGTGTGACGTAGTCCGCAAGCGAGGTGGTCTTGCCTTTTTCCGTGAAGGATGACTCGAAGCGGATGAGCTTCATGAGTTCCTGTCGGTGTTCGAAATCCGTGGCGGCACCTTCTTTTATAAAGACAGAGAACTCGTCGTAAAATGCTTGGTAAGCTTCGGAATCGGACGCGGCCTTCTCTTCCAGAAATTTCGTGAATCGCTTGGACAAGACGCGCCCGAGTTTCTGCAAGAGTGCTTTGTCCTGCATGGTCTCGCGCGAGATGTTGAGCGGCAGGTCTTCGCTATCGACCACGCCGCGGACGAAGCGCAGCCAATCGGGCAGCAGATCTTTCGGAGCCTGATCGATGAGAACTTTGCGGCAATACAACGAGACGCTGTGTTCCGTGCGATTGAAACCAAATTTCTCAGTGTTGTTTTGCGGGACAAATAACAGCGCGTTGATCTGCAGCGGCGCATCTGCGGTGAAATGCAGTCGATAGCGCGGCTCGTCAAATGCGTGGCATTGGAATTTGTAGAATTCGTTATACTCTTCGTCGGTGATGTCTTTTTTCGACCGCAGCCAGAGAGCCTGGATTGTGTTGATGCGTGTGCCATTGAGCAGGATGGGGAAAGAGACAAATGCGCTGTAGCGCTTGAGGATTGCTTCGACGCGCGGGCCTTTGGCGAAGTCCTTCGCATCCTCCTTGAGTTGAATGGTGATTTTCGTGCCGCGGCGTTCACCTTCGGATTGCTCGATCTCGTAGGAGCCGCCCCCGTCGCTTTTCCAAACATGGCCGGGTTCATCTTTTCTGTAGCTGTGGCTGGCTACCGTGACTGAATCGGCGACCATGAAGGCAGAGTAAAAACCAACGCCGAATTGGCCGATCAGGTTGGTGTTTTTCTCGCCGCCGTTTTTCAGAGCATCGAGGAATGCTTTCGAGCCCGAGTGCGCGATGGTGCCAAGATTCTCGATGAGTTCGGCGCGGCTCATGCCCAGGCCGTAGTCCTGGAAAGTGATGGTGCCGGCTTCTTCGTTGGTGTCGATGTGAATCTCGAGCGGCAGATGTTCGTCATGAACGTCTTTCTCTGTGAGCTGGATGTGGCGCAACTTTTCAAGTGCGTCTGAGGAGTTGGATACCAACTCGCGGACAAAGATTTCTTTCTCGGTGTAGAGCGAGTGGATGACGATATCGAGCAACTGCTTGATCTCTGCCTGGAATTCTATTTTTTCTGCGGACATAATTTTTTTTGGGAAATGAGGCGTGGTTATAATCGCGCGGAGGCGCTGGATCAAGTGCTGACTTCCCCTACGCGGACGAAACTGTCGTCTGGAAAGGTATGACCACGGGGAGATGTGAAAAACGAAATACCCAGCGGCGATGTTCACCCATACTGCCACCGCCAGCTAGCGATTGCGCAAATTACGCAGGTCGGGATCTGTCTCTGACAGCCGCTTGAAATCTGCGTTCAACTCGATGCTTCGCAGCAAATGCTTCGAGGCTTCGCTTAAATTTCCCAGCACCGATTCATAACAGGCGAGGTTGTAGTGATAGCTGGGCTCATCATTGATTTGCACGGGCGCGCCCAGCAGAACAGCCCGGGCATCCTCCGTGCGTTCCAATTCATGAAGACAAAACGCAGTAAGTAGATAGCCGTCCACCATGTCCGGCGCGGCACTGCAGAGTTGCCTGCCAGTAATCACCGCCTGCGACCAATCCTGCAATTTCATCAAGATGCGCAGTCGAGTCAGTAATGCTTCGGCATGGCCAGCGGCATCGTGCAAAGATTCCAGCTCTGCCAAAGCATCGGCAAACATACCGAGTTCCGAATATCCCTGAGCTGCCAGAATGTGTCGCGCCTCGTCCATGTCCCCTCAGACCCAAGCGCGAACCGCAGGCAAAGTCAAATCCCGCTCGCTTGTGCGCTTGCAGGTGCGAGTCAGGAAAAATATCCAGGCACCTCGAGCAATAACCGGCCTTTGCTGGCAGGCAAGGCGAACTCACCCTCTGCTGTGGACGGCAGCAGTGCACGCGTCTCGAAGCATCGCACCTGGGTCACGCTTTTTTTTATGCGTAGAGTCTCACCGGCAAACGAAGACCGCTCATCAATCACATCGATCTCCATGGATTTGCGCACGGGAATGTAGTGCAGCAAAGTCAAAAGTAAATCCGCGCCACGGCGTCTCGGATACATTCCCATGGTCGAAGGCAGACCCGAACCGATCAGTGGCTCTCCAACAAGATTTTTCATTACCTTCCGCCAGACTTCACGCACCGCAGGATTTCCCGAACGACGATACTCACTGAATATTGGGTCCGCAAAATAGACAAACCCCGGCCCCATGACTACTGCGGGATGTCTGTCTGCATCAGCGACGGGCGGTGTCTGAGAATGAGATGAGAAAGTAATCGCATTTCGTTTGAAGTACGGCAGCACCCGATCCACCAGCACTTCCGTTTGCGCCGCAGGGACCACTTGCATCCCAGCCCGGTAAAACACCCGATCGCTGGTGCTCATCGACTGGTCAAAATCTGCGCGAGCACGCCAATATGTGGGATATTTCTCGGTAAGTCCGAAAAATTTAAGTGGAATAAAACCCAGCACCCATCGGCCCTCAGCGTCAAAACCAGAGCGATAAGACAAGATCAGCCTACCGCCGCGCCGGTGGAAAGCTGCAAGCTTCGCCGCCATAGCTTCATCGACAAGCGTCGAGTCTGGCAACATGAGAAGTGAATACGCATCCAGGCTGTCAAGGCTATCGAGCATGGCGCACGAGTAGTGCGCTTCCTCGCAAAGCAATACGGCGCCCTCCTCACTGGTTCCGCCTTCTGTGCCGGGCGCACTGGCAGAGAATACTCCGACCTCAGGCGCGATCGCCTCAGAGCCGTGGTAGAATGCTTCCGCTCCCGCCCATTGATGATACACCGACCCGATTAGATCGTATGCGGCTGGATCCAGCTTTCCACGAGGCGGCAATTGATCGCCGATAGAGCTTGCACCTCCCAGTGCCTGAGCCCGAAAGCACTCATATTCCAGTGCAGCTTGAGGTTTGATACCGCCAAAATCTCCCCACGATTTTTGAAATCTGCCAGTCATTCCCAACCATGGTTTCCCCCACCGACTCTGGGCCAGAGCCATGCGCGGGAAATGATAGTACCCCCAAAATCCTGAGGGTAACGACTCAATCTCGGAATGTGTCTGGAAGTCCGCTCTCGCTCTTGGTCCGACACGAGGGTCCATATTGCCGTCATTCTGAGCATTGTAGAATACCGTGGCTTCAGGCTGCAAAGAATGAATAATATGTGTAAATTTTTTGGCGAATGCTTTCTGCGCTGCCCCCTGAAACAAATCGAAGGTGCAACGATCTTCCTGCATAAGTTTCAGCTTCTCCCTAAATTCAATGCTGGCTGGGCTCCAGCAGGCACCCGGCGCAAAGAATAGAATATCGAAGAAAAACCCGTCCACTTCCTTGCCGTAACGTTCACAAATTTCCCGCACATGCGCTTCGATATAATCCTGGTAGTCTGGGTGCAATGGGTTGTTGAATTTCCACATGGCCACATGCTCTGACTCACCATCCGGGCCCACGTTCCATCCTGCAAAGTTCCCTCCTTTGGTCAACTGACGCCACTCTGGAAATCTCTGTGCCACGTTCTCTTCCCACACAATCGTGGTATAGATCGGTGCTCGAATTCCTTCGCGGTGCAGCGCTTCAATCTGCTCACCAAGCAAGTCTCTTGGGCCGATGGCGGGATGTGACACGCCCGTCTGCGTTGGGTAGTAGCACATGCCATGATGGCATTTCGCAAACACAGTCACGCTGTTGACATGTGCTTTTTTTATCGTCGCAGCAAACTCCTGGGCATCAAATTCCCTGCCGACGTCCGGGATAAAAGGGGATGTATGAAAGTCCAAGTGCACTTGGCGCTGATGTCGGCTAAAAACAGAATGATGATTCATGGATGCTTGGGTGGCTGCACGGGTGGAGCGACGAGTGAGTCCTACTCCATATTTGCTCACTGGGTCAACCAAGTCATTCACGCTGGCGTAACAAGACACTGCAGCAACGCAGTTGCACCGTCTGGATGTGTGCACCTACTCACCTCGACGATTTTAACCCTGTCGCGCACTCGATCCGAATAGCGCACTGCCGATCCGCACCATCGTGGCACCCTCCTCAATGGCTGTCTGAAAATCACCACTCATACCCATGGAAAGCTCCGGCAACGCCAGCCCAGAAGTCTCCTTGAGCCGATCCCGTAACTCGCGCAATCCGGCGAAGACGGGACGCGCCGCTTCCGCCTCTTCATCGTATGGTGCCATGGTCATAAGTCCCCTGATGTCGAGATTCGGCAACGCGAGGATCTGTTCCATCTCGCGAGGCAAGACATCCGCCGGAAACCCATGTTTGCTTCGCTCCCCGGAGATGTTTACTTCAAGTAATATACGCTGCCGCAACCCCAACTCCCCAGCGATACGGTCTATTGCTACCGCCAGCGATAGAGTGTCCACGCTGTGTATGAGATGAAACAATGGCAACGCAGCACGCACTTTGTTCCGCTGCAGATGCCCGATGAAATGCCACTCCGCATCGCTGGGCAACGAGGGTATTTTGCCGACAGCTTCCTGCACACGGCTCTCGCCAAACACCCTCAGCCCGTGCTCATACGCGCGAGCCACCGCCTGAGCCGGGTAGGTTTTGGACACCGCTACCAACGTGATGTTGTCCGGCTCGCGCCCAACCTTCCTGGCCGCTTGAGCGATTCGATTTTGTAGATCGTGAATAGTGATTTGCATAGCACTGGGTATAAGCCCGAAAGAGGCGATAGAAAAAATTTGTTTTTTGCAGAGGGAATCCCGGGGGTGGTTGCAGCCGGGAACATTAGTAACAGATTGTCCACGGACATGAGTACTAAGAGAAGAGCAAGTCGCTCGAGATTGATTTTTGCAGTTCGCACATCCTTCGGTGTCACAATCTGTGAGGCAACAGGGGTCCGCCCCCAATAATGGGTGAATCCGAGGAAATCAAATGTGCCTCTCTCGGGTTGGTTGCTCTGCGGGTTACGACTCGGTCGGCCAAAATAGACCACCCGCGTCTTCCCCTCATTTACGCTCAACCCGTATTCCCTCCAGTCGCTTCCCCAACACCCTAAGCACCCGGTCGGCATCTGCTTCCCATGACAAAGTCATCTGCGTATCGGACTAGAAACGACCGCCCTTTCAAGCGGGGCTTCACTATCTCAACATACCATTTGTCCAGGGCTTCACGGCAAAAAGATGTTACTCAACAGCGGTGAGATGATTCCCCCTTGCGGGGTCCCTCCTTGACCCTCTAATTGAGTATTTTCCTCATTTGGCCATGGTTGACGTTGTCGAAGACCTTCTTAATACAATATCGTTTTTCTTCTCCTATCTTTATCCGCTCTCGGTGTCATAACTTCTGAGACAACAGGAACCCATTCTTTCGAGGTAAAGTTTCTGGCAGTCAATCCGAAACCAAATTAATATCTCGGGTATGAAATCACGCTTTTTCTTTTTTACAACTACCCTGCTGGTTATCCTTGGACTTCCTTTTGCTGGTAACTGCGCAGAAGATGCACAGGCCCCCACGGAGGCTTTAACTGGCAGTTGGGTACGAATGGACGGCGGTTACGTCATCCAGATCAATGCCATCGCGGAGGACGGCAAAATGGACGCAGCCTACCTGAACCCCAATTCCATTCATGTCGAATCCGCTACGGCCAGCTTAGTCGATGGCAACCTGCGTGTGTATTTGGTATTGCAGGACACAAACTATCCTGGCGCTACCTACCGTCTGCAATACGAAAAGCAGGCCGATGAACTTACAGGCACTTACTACCAACCGGCACTAAAGCAGACGTTTGATATCGAGTTTGTTCGCAAGAAATAAAATGCGTTAAGACGAACTCAGTAGCCGCTGCTGTGGCGGAACGGAGACTGGAGTCTCCGGCTGCAAGCAAACTCGACTCAATAATAATAGCGCGAGTTACGGGGCGGCGGCACGCGACGTCCGTAGCGGTCATAGTAATAACCATCGCGATAATATTGATCCCGCCGGATTTCATTAATCTGATCCTGCTGTCGACCCATGACATTGCCGATAACACCGCCGGCAAGCGCTCCAGCCACCGCACCTTCAGTTTTGCTGATTCCGCGAACATTATTACCAGCGATCGCGCCCAAGGCAGCTCCGCTACCCGCACCGATCAAAGTACCGGAAGATTGGCCGGGGCCATAAGTTTCACAGGCGGTGAGGCCAAGACCCGCAACCGCTGCCAAAGTGCATACAAATGATGTTTTCATAATGTGAATAATTCGCTTCTACGACGCCCAACAAGCTCATCTATTCAAAAAAATTATTTGTTCTCTCGTCGAACGAAGCAGGAATTATTGAAACAGATGCCCGCACAGTTCAAAGCAATTTTCAGCGGATCGGATTTTAAATTTCAACATATCTGGCACGGTGCGTGCTTATACATTTTATGAAAAACAACTTCTCCGGGTTGCGCTCTGTTTTGTGTGAGAGCAGATTAGAGCGCAGAAAAGACCCGGCGATTTACAGCGAGGAAAAATCATGAATGCAACACCATCATTATCCCGTCAACTCGGGGTCGAAGACGCTCTGCGGGCTTTTCAGCCCGGAATCGTGGTCTTCGAACGCTTCCAACTGACCCGCTATCTAGGGCGCAGTGTGGTCAACACCCTGTGGCTCGCATCCGACACGCAATCGGGTCGCCAGGTGGCGTTGAAATTACTACCCAAGCTCGTGCTCTGCGATCAGGCGGGCTTAAATCACCTGCGCAGCGCAGTCCAGGACGCACAGCGGTTGGTGCATCCTGGAATCGTCCGCACGCATGAATTGCTGGAGGATGATCATTGGGCGGCCGTTGTGACGGAAGCAGTCCAGGGCGATTCGCTCGACCAACTGCGAGCAGATCAGGATTCCGGCATCCTGGAGCCGAATCAGTTGCGTGGTGCTCTAGGGCAGATCATTGAAGCACTCACGTATGCTACGGGGGATGCGGGTGTGTTGCATAAAAAAATAACCCCGGCGAACATTTTGGTGGACCACTCAGGCACGGTGCGAATCACAGATTTCGGCATCGCTCGCGTGATCAGCGATTGTTTGCAACGCGCCACCCGGCACGTGGGCACGTCGGGAGAAATCCTTTATCTGAGCCCTCAGCAACTTGATGGGGAAGGTGCGACGGAATCGGACGATATTTATGCGCTGGGTGCAACGCTATATGAACTGCTTACGAGCAAACCTCCATTTTTTCACGGCGACATCATCTGGCAGATTCGCAATGAAATGCCGCCGAGCCTTACGGATCGCCGGAAGGAACTTGGCATCGTGGCGGGACCCATTCCCAAGGCATGGGAGAAAATCGTGGCGGCATGTCTGGCCAAAGAACTTCAGGATCGTCCAGCGGATTTCGCATCCGTTGCAGGAAAAGAAATTGCTGCTCCCGCGCCATTTCCCATAGCGATCCCTGCCCAATCGTCGGCACCTGCTGCGCAGCCGCCGGAGCCCGCTGCCGGGGAGGAAGTGGCTGCTTCGCCAGAGCCTGCGCCTGTGGAGACAACACCCGTGGTGCCGATTGTACCTATCGTGCCGAGCATCCAGACATCGGCTGCGGGTGACATGGCTGCGCCGGTGGTGCATGCCGCGTCTGAAAAAGAAGAGGCACCCAGCCAGTCTATTTCGCCATCCTCTGAGGATGCGGCCCCGTCGATCCCAGAACCTGTTGCTACGAAAGCGCCGGTTGCGAGTGCTCCTGTCGCGCAACTGCCGCCAGCCATTCCAGCGCCGGTTGCAGCATCGACCGCGCCGGGAGCTGGACTGCGTCCTGACTTTGTGCCATTCCAGGCACCGCAAGAAGATGAGGAGATACCCGAGTCGCCACGTAGATCGCTGCCAATAGGCGCCATCGCTGCGGCTATGGCGGCACTGGCACTAATTGGTGGAGGATTTTACTTTTTAAATAATAGACCGCAAGACGATGTGGCGACTGCCGGGCAAGTGGTGGAGCCTGCTGGGGAGGTTGATTCGAGGGATGCATCGACGCCGGAAGTCGTTGCAAATCCGGAGCCGGAGCGCGTGGCGGATGTGGAAGCGCGGACCGCACCTGCGGAGGTGCCAGTGGTGGAGGCACCTGCGGTTGCTGCGATCGATCCATCGCTTTCCGACTACGAACGTGCTTTGGCAGAAGCACAAGCGGCAGCGAAATTTGCAGCGGAACAAGCGGAGCGCGCGGAAGCACTTCGCAAGGCCGCTGAAGAGAAAGCTCGCCTGGCCGCAGAAGCTCGTGCTGCGGAAGAAGCGCGAATTGCAGAAATTCGCGAAGCTGCAAAGACGATGGAAACTTCCGCTGCGGAGGCAGAAAAAACTGCCGAAGAACTGACCGCCGCCTACGAAGCCATCAAGGCCGAGGCGGAAAAGACGGAAGCCGATGCAGCAGCCAAGGTCGCAGCGGCAAAGGAAGCTCGCACGACATCGGAAACTCGAATTGCAGAAGTGGAAACCATTGCCGAAAAAATCAAACAACTTGAGGCACAGCTTGCTCCATTAAAAGAACAGCAGGAATCGCTCACCTCCACGCTTGATGAGACCAGGCAACTTGCCGAAGCCAAAGCAGCAGATGCCACCAAGGCACGCGAGCTGGCCGAGCAATCTGAGAAAGAAATGCTCGCTCAGGAGTCCGCATATAAACAAGCACTTGCGGACGCGGCCGAGGCCCGCCGTCTGGCCCAGGAGAAAGCTCGCGAACTGCAGCAACTTGAGGAGCAATTTGCTACACACTACCCCGCGCCTCGACCCGTGCCGTCGGCCTCGGCCACGCCCGCACCGGAAGCCATGGCCGATCAGGTAATTCAAGGTGCGGAATCTGACACGCTGGGTGACGAGACCCGCCCGGTGAAGGCACCCAAACTGCCCGATCCCGAGCCACGAAGCAATCAAGCAGCTGCGGAAGGTGTGATCGAGAATCCGCTGGGCATGCGTTTCGTGCCCGTCGGCCCCGTCCATTTCAGCGTGTATGAAACACGGTTGCAGGATTTTAAAAAGTTTGTGTCAGAGACAAATCACACTTCCTTCGGATCGTGGCAGAATCCGGGGTTTAAGCAGGGCGATGATCATCCGGTGGTGAGCGTGACATGGACCGATGCGATGGCGTTCTGCAAATGGCTTACGGAGCGTGATCGCAAAGCGGGGATTATTAACGCGGATCAAGTATATCGTTTGCCGACGGATGAAGAGTGGAGTCTGGCGGTCGGGTTGCCGCAGGAGGAAGGTACCACGGCTGAGGCTCGCGATATGGGAATCACCAACGTGTATCCATGGGGCACCAATTGGCCTCCTCCCGCGACGGCTGGTAACTACACCGGTCAGGAAGCGAAGTCGGATGCTGCAATCAACGGCATGGACGACGGTTTCATGTGGACTGCGCCCGTGGGCAAATTTGAGCCAAATTCGCTTGGTCTTTATGACATGGGCGGCAACGCATGGGAGTGGGTGATGGATTGGTGGAACAAAGATCAGAAAGCCCGCGTGCTACGCGGTGCATCGTGGTATAATGGAGGGCTAAAGCTCAGTCTGCTCTCTTCGTGCCGCATTTGTAGCGACCCGAAATCCACCACGGACAATTACGGATTCCGCGTGGTGCTGGCTCACTCGCCGGAAGGAACCGCGCAACGGTGATGGTTGCGGGTGATGTATCAAAAGTCGTCCCAGATGCGGAGCTTGTCGGTCTTGCAATGGGTAACTTTGTCCACGAGATATGGCGGCGCATTCTTTAAAAACCAACGCGCACTGCTCCAGGAATAGGCTTCCAAGCTCTGGGCCAACCCGTGGTGCACGGGATTGCGCATGACCCAGTGCAGGCGCACCATATACGCGTGGGGATGCATGATGCGCGATTCGCGGTAGGACATCCAGATGCGTCGCTCGGGTTCGCGGCTCATGGCATTGATCCGGGCTGCTGTGGTGCGATGGAACTCCCAAAGCCAGTCTTTGAGTGACTCTCCGTGTTCGTCATGAGATTCCGCGATGAAATGGTAATGGTTGGGTAGTATGGCCCATGCTTTCATGTCCCACGCGAATTCCAGCGCGGTGGTGAGCAACCGATCCATGACCATGGTGAGACGATCGCTGGAATGGAATACCGGCTCTTTATCGTAAGTGGCCGCAGTGACCATGAAGATACCCGGCGAGAACAGCCAGTGCGAGGGTGCTCGCGGCCCAAAGGCTTTAGGTGTTTTTAACAAGGTCTGCATCACAGAGTTCGTGTGCGGCAGGGTGTGCCAGCGTGCCTGCATCACGAGGCCGGGCACCCAATTATGACACGTAAGTCTTCTGGAAGTTTCTCCCACGGTCCCGATGCGAATCAACCAAACGGGCAATATCCGCAAAGTCTTTCATATAATATATGGGAATGTTTCCGGGTAGGGTGGGCGTCTCGCCCGACATGCCGGGCATCTTGCCCGGCATTCTGGGACAGGGGATGGTTTCGGCGAGACGCCGAAACCGGCGGGCGAGACGCCCACCCTACCCGGGCACTGGAGAATTTTTACGAGAATCTTCTGAAAAACGCTCCAACTGTAAGTGCACCGCAGCACGGCGTTGCGCTTGGCCATTCCTGGGTCGCAGATGAAAGCTTTCGCGCATGAACAAGTCCGTCTCGATCGCCTGCTTCGATGTAAGTGACGAGCCCGGCGGGTTGCCAGGCGCAAGGACACTAAGTAGCATCGAACGATTATGAATTTACCACCACCAGCTTCGCACATTGCATTTGTCGGCGACTATGTGCCGCGACAGTGCGGCATTGCGACCTTTACCGCGAGCATCTGCGAGGCCATCGCGGCAGAGTACCCCGAGACCACTTGCATCGTCGGCTCGGTGAATGACCGCAAAGAGGGTTACGCATATCCTGCAAGGGTGCGGTTCGAATTTGAAGAGAAGGCACTCGACAGCTACAAACGCGCGGCGGAATTTATGAATATTAATAATGTCGAAGTCGTGTCTGTGCAGCACGAGTTCGGCATTTATGGCGGTCCGGCGGGCGCATATTTGCTCGAACTATTGGAAGGAGTTCGCATGCCCGTAGTCACGACTCTGCACACGGTGCTGGAGCAGTCCAATGACGATCAACGCCACATCATGCGAGAGCTAAATCGGCTCTCGAATCGGTTCATCGTCATGGCGGATCGTGGGCGGAAATTTCTGGAGGAGATTTATCAGATCGATCCTTCGAAGATTGATGTGATCCCGCATGGGGTGCTGGATATTCCGTTTATCGACTCAAATTTTTACAAAGATGAATTTGGTGTTGAAGGCAAGACGGTGCTGCTCACTTTCGGCCTTCTGTCGCCAAATAAAGGTCTGGAACATGTAATCCGCGCGATGCCCGCAATCCTGGCTCAACATCCTGAGGTGGTGTACATCATCCTGGGTGCGACGCATCCGAATCTGGTGGCATCGCATGGTGAGCAATACCGCAATGAGCTGGAGCAGCTTGCCCGCGAATTGGGCGTGGAGCAGCAGGTTATTTTCCACAATCATTTTGTTAATAATGAAGAGCTGGAGCAATTTATTGGTGCGGCAGATATTTACCTCACTCCTTATCTGAACCCTGCGCAGATCACTTCGGGCACGCTGGCTTATGCATTTGGAGCAGGCAAAGCCATCGTGAGCACTCCTTATTGGCATGCGGAAGAGTTGCTTGCTTCAGAGAGCGGTGTGCTGGTGCCATTCAGCAATTCGGAGGCGATCTCCCAGGCGGTGAATGATCTGCTCTCGTGGCCTACGCGCATGACTGCCATTCGGAAACGAGCCTGGAAACGCGGTCGCGAAATGATCTGGCCCGTGGTCGCTCGCCGATACATGGAAAGCTTCGGCAAGGCGCGCGAGAGCATGAGCAACGCTCTGGTGGTGGCCACCGCGCTTCCACCCGACCCGCTTCCAGTGCCGCCGCTCAAGCTGGATCATCTGCTGGCGATGAGCGACAGCACAGGCATATTCCAACACGCGATCTATAACGTCCCCAACTTCCATGAAGGCTATTGCACGGACGACAATGCTCGCGCATTTATCCTCACGGTGTTGCTGGGAGAGATCGACGCGGCGACTCCGCAGACTGACGCATTGGCAAACAGTGCTCTGGCTTTTCTCTGGCACGCTTTTGAGACGGACACGTGCCGGTTCCGAAATTTCATGAGTTTCTCGCGTCAATGGCTGGAGACGTTTGGTTCGGAGGACAGTCATGCACGGGCGTTGTGGGCGGTGGCGACTGCGCTGGGGCGTTCGCGCAATCAAGGGCATCGCACGCTGTGTGCGCTGTTGTTTCAGCGCGGGTTGCCGCCGGTGGAACGTTTCAATTCGCCCCGGTCATGGGCTTTTGCGATCCTCGCCATACATGAATATCTCCGCACGCTGGCAGGCGACCGGTTCGCAGGCCAGATGCGGGATACGCTCACAAGCATGCTGAGTGATTTGTTTCAGCGATATTCCAAGCCCGACTGGCAATGGTTCGAGCGCATTGTGACTTACGACAATCCGAAGCTCTCGCATGCGATGATTCTGAGCGGATACTGGACTTCGCGTGGGGATGTGCTGGAGACCGGACTGGGATCGTTGCGCTGGTTGCTCGATGCGCAGACCACGTCGGACGGGCATTTCGCGCCTGTGGGCTGCCACGGCTTTTGGCCTCGAGGCGGTGAGAAAGCTCGTTTCGATCAGCAGCCGTTGGAGGCGCATTCCATGGTGTCAGCATGTCTTGAAGCCTATGGCGTGACCCGCGATGAATATTGGCGCACTGCTGCCCGCAGGTGCTTCGAGTGGTTTCTGGGTCGCAATGATCTGGGCTTGCCACTTTACGATGAGCATACCGGCGGTTGTCGGGACGCGCTGTTAAAAGATCATCTCAACCAAAACCAGGGTGCTGAATCCAGTCTTGCGTATTATCTTTCCTGGGTGGAAATGAAACGCGCGGGCTTAATCTGAAACCACCATGAGCATTCCGATCCACCAGACCGGCATCATCTTTCGTCCCGATAGCAAACGAGTTCTCGTGCGGCCTTTCATGTCGTCCGATCCCGTGAAGCTCAATAACATGTATCGCCGCGCGATGGAGCTTACCGATGAGCAGGTGCGCGAGCAGTTGGATTTCCTTCGCAAGGAATTTGGCAGCCGACACACGGATCTGGAACGGTGCTGGCGACGACACTACCAGATCGGGCGCGTGCATCTGGACGAGGAACCTTCGAGCGACGAGCGTGCACTGTATATGGGTGCACTTTTTTCCGGCGAATACGCACTGGAAAGCGCGGCACTTTTCAATCCATCCATCGTGCCTCATCCTGATCAGAGTGGACTCGAAGACGGTGCATTGCGTTTCATTTTAAGTCTGCGGGCTATCGGCGAGGGTCATATCTCCTCGATTGAGTTCCGCTCTGGCGTGATTGCGCCGGATGGCCGCACGGTGACGATCGATCCGATCTCGCCCTATGTCGTCACGCCCGATCTCCGTGAAAATCCGACTTATCATAAAAGCATTTTCGTCAACAAACTTCGTGAGATGGGTTTTGAGAACCGATGGTCGCAGAAAATCATGGACCCGCTTGGCGATCTATTCACTCATGAGCAGATGGAGCACTCCTCTCGTCAGGTGCTGGGCTCGGGCAAGGCAAGGCCACGCGAATTTTTCCGCACCATGGAATGCGTGGAGTGGCTGGCACTTTCCAACTACGAAATTCATTTCGATCCATCCATTCCGCTGTCGCAACAGATCATCTTTCCGCTCTCTCCCAATGAGAGCAATGGTATCGAGGACGCGCGGTTTGTGCGGTTTGTCGAGGACGACGGCAGCGCAGCCTATTACGCCACTTATACCGCCTACAACGGTCGCGCGATTCTGCCGCAATTGATCGAGACGCTGGATTTCCGAAACTTTCGAGTGCTGACGCTGAACGGGCAAGCTGCGCAAAATAAAGGAATGGCGTTGTTTCCACGACGCGTGCACGGAAATTTCGCCATGATCTCGCGGCAAGACGACGAGAACCTCTACCTTATGTTCTCGGATAACATGCATTTCTGGAATGAGCCCCGGCTCTTGCAGACACCGCGCATGCCATGGGAAACGGTAAAAATCGGAAACTGCGGTTCTCCGATCGAGACCGAGCACGGCTGGCTGGTACTGACGCATGGGGTGGGTGCCATGCGTCGATATTGCGTAGGTGGCATACTGCTGGATCGCGAAGACCCGGGCCGGGTCATCGCCGCATTGGACCGGCCACTGCTTGAACCCGATGGCGATACCCGCGAAGGCTATGTGCCGAATGTGGTGTATTCATGTGGTGCCCTTATTCACCGCGACACGCTCACGCTGCCTTATGCGCTGAGCGACACATGCTCGACAATTGCCACTGTGCCGGTGCGGGAGTTGATTGAAGGCATGACCTGGTTTTAGCGGGGCATGTTTTGTATGAATTCCCTCACCTGCCTCAGTGCCGACGCTCGGTGACTGATCGCGTTCTTGGTCTCCGAAGGCAGACTGGCAAACGTCTCTGCATAGCCATCGGGAATAAACATCGGGTCATAGCCGAAGCCGCCTGTGCCGCTGTCTTCCAGCAACAAAGAGCCTTCCACCACGCCGCTGAATACACCGAGCACTTGCGTCTTTTGCGCCAGTACCATGCAGCACTGGAAACGCGCAACGATAGGTTCCGGCAACTCTGGCAACGCTCGCAGTGCAGCTCGCAGTGCCTCCCTGTTCTGCGACGCGCTGGCATCAAGCCCCGCATACCGAGCAGACATCACTCCGGGAGCACCGCCCAGAGCGTCCACCTCCAGGCCGGAATCATCAGACAAGACCAGGCCGTCGAAAAGAAGGCTGCTCGCGTAGGCTTTCAACGCTGCATTTTCCTCGAAAGTCTCGCCCGTTTCCTCAACCAGTCCAGCGCCGGGAAAATGCGTCAAGTCCAGCACGTCGAATTCTTCGCCTAGAATGGCATGCACTTCCTGAGTCTTATGCGGATTGGTCGTTGCAAATAGTATTTCCATAAAAAATCTAGCCTTCGCTGTCGGGCGAAGCCGCTCGGACCAAGCGAGACTCGGCCCGCCGCGCCCGAAATCCATGTCCAAAGCGCTGCTCCACCAGCCCGCGCGCGATCTGTTCTGCCAATCGCTCACGGTGTTCCGCCCGGCGGGCAAGTTGTTCCTCCGAGGAATTGCTCAGGAAACCGCACTCGATTAATATGGCCGGGATTTTTGCATTGCGAAGCACGTGGAAATTGGCGCGCTTCACGCCCCGATTCACAGAGCCCGTCTGAAGCAGAGAGTTCTGCACGCGCGTCGCCACTTCTTTGCCATACGGATGGTGATAAAACACTTCCACACCGCGCGCACGGGAGCTGCGACTGTGATTAAAATGCACGCTGACGAAGATCGCATTCTTTTTCCTGTTCGCAATGCGCACTCTGCCCCCGAGCGGAATGAAACGATCGTCGGTGCGGGTCATCACCGTGTCGAAGCCGGCTGCTTGCAACTTATACTCCAGCCGCCGGGTCACATCCAGCGCCACCACTTTTTCCCGCAGACCAGTCCGCGAAAGCGCTCCGGGATCGTGCCCGCCGTGGCCCGCGTCGAGGACTACTGTGTTAAAGCTGCGATGCGTGCTGCGGACTCCCGTGGCGCAGCCCGCGAGCCATGCGCACAGCAGGACCATCGCCGTCCGGGCCAGGAAAGACTGCAACATGCGGGTAATGTTCACGGGGCGGTAACAAAATGGCAACTACCGGTTCTGTCAATCGGTTATGGAAAAAGGATGAGCCGCCCGTGCAGCTCGGACTTCAGGCGAGCAGCGCCCTCGCCTGAGCAGCCAAGCTCTCCATGCCGATGCCGTAATGCCGGAAGATGTCGGCTTGCGATCCCGTCACCGTATCGGCATCGGGTATGCCCACACTGCGAAATCGGGTCTGAATTCCGGACTCGAGAATGAGATGCGCACAGGCTTCGCCCAATCCGCCATGCACGGAGTGCTCTTCCACCGTCACGACCGCTGCACAGTCGCGGGCGCAATCCAGCACGGCCGCAGCGTCCAAGGGGCGCACGGTATGCATGCTGATGACTCGACTGCGAATGCCTTCGTGCGCGAGAAATTCTGCTGCCAAGAACGCGTGCACGACTGTCTCGCCGGTCGCGATCCACACCAGGTCGTTGCCCGCTCGCAACTCGCGGGCGCGCCCGATCGTGAACTCCCGTTCAGGCAACCGCAGCATGAGTGCTTTGCCGAAACGCAAATACACGGGGTACCTCGCTACTGCCGCTGCATGCACTGCCGCCCGCGTTTCCGCTTCGTCCGCAGGCGCGAGGATGGCGATATTATGAATGGCGCGAAGTGCTGCGAAGTCGTGCAGCGAATGGTGGGTGCTCCCCAACGCGCCGTAACTCACGCCCGCACTGATTCCCACCACCACGGCCGGGACATCGCTGTAGCAGATGTCGTTCTTGATTTGTTCCAGTGCGCGTGTGGTGAGAAAACAAGCGGGCGATACGCCGAAGGATTTTTTACCACACGCAGCAAGTCCCGCAGTGACACCCACCAGATTCTGCTCGGCGATGCCCACTTCCACAAACTGCCCGGGGAGTGCCTGTGCGAAAGGCGTCAATTTTCCGGACCCTCGCGAGTCGCTCGCTACGACCACGATCGAGCGGTCGGATTGAGCAAGCTCCAGCAGCGTGCCAGCAAAAACATCCAAATTGGGTGGGCCGAGTGTCAACCCGAGCCCGGTCGCGATTTCCTGAGCTTGCGCGGATAACATGCCGGAGGCAGGCGCGCTCATTGCGTGATACTCCTTTCCGCTGCATCCAACAGCTCCAGAGCTTGCTCCAGCTCGGCGTCTGTCGGCACTCGATGGTGCCAGGCGGCCACGTCCTCCATGAAGTCCACGCCTTTGCCTTTCACCGTGTCGGCGATGATGCAGAGAGGAATTCCTGGTTGCGGACGCTCCGATAATGCCGCGTGCAGCGCGGAAATATCGTG
>CBDUBV010000037.1:0-23795 GCA_965365475.1 uncultured Chthoniobacteraceae bacterium
GGCAGAGCGCGTGCGTCCAGCACTTCCTGCCAGAACGGAGCTGAGTGAATAGGCGGTGGGATCACGCGGTGGAAGGTTCGTATTCCTGCCGATGAGGTCAAGTGACTTCTCTCCCCATGGCCAGGAAAACCAAAGCCTTCCCACGCGCCTGCCGCAGACGGCTGGCACGCATGCCTCGCTCGATGGCATTGCGAAATTTGAACTCGCCACGCAGTAAGAGGTAATTGAAGGTCAGCAACACTCTGATGAGCGAAACGTGGGGGGCATCTCGGGTAGGGTAAGCGTCCCGCCGAAATCATCCCCATCCCCTTTCCCAGAATACCGGGCGGGACGCCCACCCGATCCCGCGAACATCCCCATATTTGTGAGTAGCCCATCTCCCCGGAAGGGCGACCTCCCGCTCGCCCTCTCAGACTCTCCCCCCGGAAGGGCGACCTCCCGCTCGCCCTCTCAGACTCTCCCCCCCCGGAAGGGCGACCTCCCGCTCGCCCTCTCATAATACAAACCTCCGCCCGCCAGATCACCTCCCGGGATCGGATGGGCGTCTCGCCCGCCGGTTCAGGCGTCTCGCATGGACGAACTTTCAAACTGCGCAAAAACGCAACCGGTATCTCGGGAAGATCGTTTGGGCAGGATGCCCAAACCGGCGGGCAGGATGCCCACCCTACCCGGGATGCAGAGGATTCCAGTGGCCCCGGGCGTTTGGGGTCCGTCGGCGGTTTGCCAGCGTGGTCGGTCACCTCTTGCTGGTGCCACCTATGCTGGGGCAGGCCGATGCTTCTACTCACGAATGTCCAGCCACCGGTCCTTCACCGGACACTGGCCGACTGATTCCGTTTCTGACAGATTCATCCACCTGACGCATGACAGCTGCCTAACTAGTGCTTCACTGCGAACGTATCATCTCCATGTTCTACATGCCTTCTTAGTAAATCAATATGTTGAAGTCGAACCTAGCCCTGCGTTTTTCTCATCTTCCGCGCCTTCGCGCTCCTCACCTGCTTCCAAGGCTGCATTCTCGCTGATAATCGTCCGCACGTGCTCGCGGACCTGTGTTGCCTCCGCCGCAGGCAGCATGGATAGCTCCTTCTCCACATCCACCTTGTCAGCGGCTGCGGAGCCAAACGCACCAAGCAGCGCGTCCATTCGAGCCGGACCGTCCAGCCGCATAGCCCACCCGATAGCCGCTTCCGGATTACTATCTGCCCATACCGAACCGATAGTAGAAAAAACTTCTGGGTGCATCGCAGTCGGCAATTTCCGCTCCGCAAACCACGCTGCCGAAGCCGCGTTCTCATCCGCCCACACTGTAAACACTACATCCAGCGGGTTGCCCATCCCATTAGCTTCCTGTTGTTGCACCGCCCACATCGAAGCAGCTTCGGGGTCCTTTATTGCAAACGTCTCCGCCACATTCGCCACGATCACACCGAACGCGCGATCATCGAGATGGCTCTGCTTGTTCAAGTGCTCCATGGCTGCTGCGGGGTCTTGTTCTGCCCATGCCGACACCGTGGCGGGGTAAACGGCATTCTCCGGGCTCAGAGCAAGAAAGATAGCGGCCCAGTCAGCCGCTTTCTCGGGCTCCTCTTGCGCCCATTGTGCCGCCACCTCGGCAAAAACGTCCTCGTCGCGTCCACCGTGAAGATATTTCACACAGAACTCAGCAGCATCCGCAGGATGCGTTTCCGCATGCAGCAGAATTGCTTCGCCCAACCAGCGAACTCGTTCGTCGCCCTCCAAATTTGTTTGAAGAAATGACAGGCACGCTTCGGGATCATCGGCCATTCCTCGCGCGATCGTGTCCGACAGCAAAGAATTTCGATGTTCATTGTCTATCGTTTTATCCAGCTCGATGCCGGCATCTCGCAGAGAATAGGCGGAAGATTGTGGCGTAGGTGCAGCGGATTCACGGCTACCCATGGGCGCATCCTTGCGCTCGCACCCGAGGAAGGAAGCACATGCTGCCAAGGCAACAACCCATAATGGCATGATCCAGCTCGGGAAAATTTTTCGGCACTTAAGAATCATATCTTGCATAAAAGTCTTGAATTAAACATGCGATTTGTTAAATAGCGAAGCCGCAGCTTCATCCCTTCTAAACCCCTTCACCATCCTATGAAAAGCATCCTCTCTCTCTTTGTGGCAGTTTCCTGCACATTATTTGCGCAAACTGCTCTATCGCAAACCGTTTCCATCCTCGCACAAACGCCTGTAGTTACGGAAGGTAGTGATATCAGCTACGTTATCACAACAAGCACGAATGTTACAGGGAGTCCATTAACTGTTTATTTAAAAAAAGGCCCAGGCACCGCTATTGAAGGAGTTCACTACACTTTGCCTACGCCGATGTCTGTGACCATTCCTATTAATAGTCGCAGTGCCGTATTGACCGTACCTACGCTTGACGCGGGGGGGACGGGCGATGGCAAGACAGTAACTATTGAACTGTTGGAGCCGGGAACAGGCATTAACTCCGCCACTGCGACAATAGCGGCTGCTTCCGGCCTCCCGGTTGTCAGCATCACCGCCTCCGCAACTCAGGGAAATGAAGGTGAAAAAGTGACACTTACCATCGCCCGCACTGGTTCAACAGCTGGCAATTTAACAGTCAATCTTACGCCTGGAGGTTCCGCGACAGAAGGCACGGATTACACTGCCATTCCGAGAAGTGTGGTTTTGGTGCCTGGTATAATTTCCACGACCATCGAAGTAACTTTGATTGCCGACGCGGTTATTGAGTCCCCAGAGGCGTTTTCGGTCTCCATCGCTGCTGATGCTGCTTACACTGTTTCACCTACCTCAGGCGCAGTTGGCGTCACAATCTTTGACGGCAACCAGCCTGGTGTCAGCATCACTACCTTTGCAACTCAGGCCGACGAGGGCGAGACAGTCGTCCTCACCGTCGCTCGCACCGGCTCCACTGTGGCCTCCCTCACGGTTAGATTGCTCGTTGGCGGCTCAGCAACCGAAAATGCTGATTACACTGCCATTCAGCGGAGCGTGGTCCTCGTTCCAGGTGTAGCTTCCGCGTTGCTTGAAGTGGATTTAATTGACGACTTGATTGCAGAGTCTCCAGAATCAATCGCCATCTCCATCATCGCTGATGCCACCTATACTGTCTCTCCAACGCAGGGAGCGGTTGGTATTACAATCACGGATACGATCGATCGAAGCCAGCCGACCGTCAGCATTTCAACTTCCACAACGCAAGTCGACGAAGGCCAAAATGTCACTCTCACACTTAGCCGGACAGGCTCCGTCGTTGGCCCGCTGACTGTGCAGTTAAATGCTGTCGGCACAGCCACTGAAGGCTCGGATTACACAGCAATCCCAAGAATTGTGACGTTGGAAGCCGGTGAAGATGCGGTGGATATTTCGGTCTCAATTGTTGATGATTTCATCCGGGAATCAGCTGAGGCTTTTCAAGTATCGATCGTCGCAAATCCTTCGGCCTACAGCGTTGGTTCACCAAATTCCGTATTCTTGACCATTACAGATACGGCTGATGTTTTTGCACCCAATATTCGCATCAAATCTCAGAAATCATTTGCCAAGGAATCCGGCGGCAGTGGCAAGCTAAAAGTGTTCCGGTCTCATTCGCGCGGTGCACTCTCGGTGTTCTACACCGTGGGCGGCTCTGCGAAAGCAGGCGAGGATTATAAAGAGCTTTCCGGGCTTGCCACCTTTAGATCAGGTAAAAAGACTGCCACAATCAAAGTGAAGCCGATCGATGACAAAATTAAAGAGAACACTGAACGAGCCACCGTCACCCTTCAACCGTCCAATTCCTATTTCTTGCAGGGTAACAGACGCGCTTCGGTGCGGATCCTCGATGATGAACGGGAAAGAAACTTCCGGGGCGGTGTAATCATTCGCGATCAACAATAAAACTTAGCAGCAGCAATATTTACCCGGCAGGAAGCGATTTTCCTGCCGGGTTTTTTGTTGCCTTTTTTGGCGGAGAATGGGGGTGCAGGATTCCGCCGTCCCTCCGGGGCAGAATTTGTTCATACTGAGAAAGCCCGGTGGTTGTTACCACTGCCTATTTTCTCTCATGCCTCCGGCATGGACGAGCAGCATGGCATCCCGGAGAGACCAACAGAGATGAGCCGGGCATAACAAAATCACCGGCTTCCCCCGTCGATCAGATACCCGCCCGATCATGGGCGGTGGAGTGCCAAACAGCCGCATTTGAGAATAATATCTCGACCGGACGGGGGCGTGCCATGGAGTGCGACAGGAGGGCACATCACTCGCCGGAAATCTCGAATCGCTCCAAGCGTTTGCGCAGCGTCGCGCGGGTGATGCCCAGGAGCTTGGCGGTCTGCACCTGATTGCCTCGGGTCATGCGCATGGCGTGGCGCGTAAACTCCCTCTCCAGCCACGGCAGCAGTTGCAGTTCTTTATT
The DNA here is from genome assembly GCA_965365475.1 of uncultured Chthoniobacteraceae bacterium. Classification (GTDB taxonomy): domain Bacteria; phylum Verrucomicrobiota; class Verrucomicrobiia; order Chthoniobacterales; family CAKUMP01; genus CBDUBV01. The sequence goes on from CBDUBV010000037.1 coordinate 4,412, forward strand.
CTCCAATGCAGTACGCAGAAGCAACGCCACTGCATGGTCCACAGAGCTGGGCTCGGGCGTGCCATCCGCAGCAGAGGACGCATGCACTCCGACATCGCCCGCCGGGTTGAGTGGAATGTTCTTTGACAACAACAAATCCGTGTTGGAGAGCACCACTGCTCGCTCGATCGTATTCTGCAGTTCACGCACGTTACCTGGCCAATGGTGCTCCTCGAGCAGTCGCGCGGCGTCCTCGGACAGCCGGACTGCGGGGATGTGTTTGCGCAGTGCGATGCGTTTCAAAAAGTATTCCGCCAGCAATCGGATGTCTTCGCGTCTCTGCCGCAGTGGCGGCAGGTGAATGCGCACCACATTGAGCCGATAAAACAGGTCCTCGCGGAACAACCGTTCAGCGACTTCTTTTTCCAGGTTCTTGTTGGTCGCAGCGACCACACGGACATTGGTTTTGATCGTGGTGCTGCTGCCAAGACGCGAGAACTCGCCTTCCTGCAATACGCGCAAAAGCTTACCTTGCAACGGCAGCGGCATGTCGCCGATCTCGTCGAGGAAAAGCGTGCCGTCGTGGCATTGCTCAAAGCGACCCATGCGCTGCGCTGTGGCGCCAGTAAATGCGCCTTTCTCATGGCCAAAGAGTTCGCTTTCCAGCAAGTTCTCTGGAATCGCAGCGCAGTTGATTGCGAGGAAAGTGCGCCCATTGCGCGGGCTGTAATGGTGGATCGCACTGGCCACGAGTTCTTTGCCAGAGCCGCTCTCGCCGGTAATCATGACGGGCACTTCACTGCCCGCGACACGCCCGATCATTTTAAACACCTGCTGCATGGCGGGAGATTGTCCTACGATGCTGTCCTGGTATTGCTCGACCGTGAGTTGCGGTTTGAAACGTGTCGCGGTCTTCATGTCCGCTTTGCCGCGCAGTGCTTCATCCGCAACCACCTTGAGGTTGAAGGGCAATTGTTCTTTGCGCAGATAATCAAATGCGCCGAGCTTCATGGACTCGATCACCGCCTGGGTGCTTGCAAATGCGGTGATCAGAATCACCGTTGCATTCGGGTCGATCTGGCGCAGCTTGGCCAGAAGCTCGAGGCCGCTGAATGGCGTGAGATGTGTCTCGCAGATCACCAGGTCTGGCGTTTCATTCTGATAAATCAGAAGTGCCTTGTCAGCAGTTGTGGCAGTGACCACTCGCGTGTTGGGGGTCTCCAGTTGGCGCTGCGCCCACTCGAGAAAATCCACCTCCGGGTCCACGATCAATATGATCTGGTTCATACCGCTCCGTACCGTCGATGTCGTTTCCCGAACTCTTCGATTGCTTTTGCCAGATCTTCCCTGGAGAAATCGGGCCACAACTTTTCGGTCACCACGATCTCGGTGTAGCTTAGTTGCCACAGGAGGAAGTTGGATAGCCGCATCTCTCCCGAGGTGCGGATGAGCAAGTCCGGATCGGGAAGCTGACTCGTATAAAGATGCTGTGCAAACAGGGTTTCATCCAGCGCATCACGATCCAGCCGGCCTTCTTCGACGCTGCGAAGGATATTTTTCACAGCATCGAGAATCTCATTGCGACCGCCATAGCTCAGCGCAAGAACCAGCGTGAGCCGAGTGCCGTCCGCAGTAGCCAGGATGCTGCGCTCGAGTTCCTGCTGGCAGGAAACGGGCAGTTCATGAAGACGCCCGATCGCCTGCAGTCGCACTCCTTTCTCAATCATCTCGGGCGTCTTATCTTTGAGAAATTTCTCCAGCAAAGTCATGAGGGCGTTCACCTCCAACCGGGGACGCTTCCAATTCTCCGCCGAGAAAGCATAGAGAGTGAGATACTCCACGCCGCATTCCGCGCAAGCTTCCACTGCGGCACCAGCGGCTTTCGAACCCTGCTCATGCCCGCGGATGCGAGGCAGATTGCGCTGCGCGGCCCAGCGTCCGTTGCCATCCATGATGATCGCGATGTGGCGTGGCACGCCGACCGTGCCAGTGGGTGGCGTTGCGGACATTTGCTATAAGAAAAGCGTCTCCTCGCGCCCAGGACCCACGCTCACTATCGAGAGCCTGGCCCCAGCAAGCTGAGCGATTTCTTTCACATACTCTCGGGCTTTGACGGGCAGCTTTTTAAAAGTAGCCACGCCGGCAGTCGGCATGTCCCAACCCGGAAATTCGCGATAGACTGGCTTGCATCGAGCGAGCTGCTCGATGTCGCTCGGCGGAACCTCCAGAGTTTTATTTCCCAGCTTGTAGCCTGTGCAAACACGAATCGAGGGCACACCATCGAGTCCATCCAGATTCGTGATCGCAAATTCATCGATCCCGTTCACCATCACTGCATAGCGCGTGGAGACCGCGTCGAACCAGCCACAACGGCGCGCCCGCCCCGTGGTGGCGCCAAACTCGCGGCCCATGCCATGCATACGCTTGCTGAAGGCTTCGTCCTCGGTAGGGAAAGGTCCTTCGCCTACCCGCGTGGTGTAAGCTTTGAGCACACCTAACACCCGGTCCATGCGGTGCGGCGGCACCCCGGAGCCTGTGGATGCGCCGCCGGAAGTCGTGTTTGAGGAAGTCACGTAAGGATACGTGCCATGGTCGATATCGAGGAAAGTTCCTTGCGCACCTTCGAAGAGAATTTCTTTCTTCTCCCGCACCGCGTTGTGAAGAAACGCGACGGTGTTGGTGACGAAAGGCTTCAAGACTTGCGCGGCTTGTAAAGCTTCGCTCAAAAGCTCGCTTGTGCGCAGGGGCTTGAGTCCGGCTGCTTTGAATATCGCGTTGTGCTCGGCCACGCGGGCTGTCAGCTTCTTTTTCAGAACTTCCGGTTGCATAAGATCGCTGAGACGCAAGCCCGTGCGCGCGATCTTTTCCCCATACGCAGGGCCGATCCCCCGCCCTGTCGTGCCGATCTTTGCGCGGCCTTTGGATTGTTCGCGCAGCGTATCGAGCTGGCGATGATAAGGAAACACCAGGTGCGCACAATCGCTGATGAGCAGGTTTTTTTTGATCTGAATGCCGCGCTTGCGCAACCCTTCGATCTCGCCCACGAGCGAGACCGGATCGATCACCACCCCGTTGCCGATGACACAAATTTTTCCAGGATGCAGAATGCCAGAGGGAACCAAGTGCAGCACATATTTCTCGTCGCCAACAAGGACGGTATGCCCGGCGTTATTGCCGCCTTGACTGCGCACGACAATATCCGCCTTGTCCGTAAGCGCGTCGATGATTTTGCCTTTGCCTTCGTCGCCCCATTGTGCGCCGACACAGATAATGTTTGCCATGTGATAGAAAGGTTATGCCCGCTCACCGGGCAGCCGTGCATCCTAATGAACCGCCGAATTGATCCGCAAGGATAAAGAATATGCAGCGCGCCACGCGGAGTGCTTTGCAAGGAGCGTTTACCGCTGACACCACGCGATGAATGCTGCGTGGAATGTCTCTTCTGCACTGCCATTGGCATCGATGCGAATTAGTAAACGCCGGTGTTCATAAAATGGAATCAGCGGTGCCGTCAGCGTCTCGTAAGCTTGCATCCGGTGCCGCAAGGATTCTTCCGTGTCATCGCGGCGACGCTCCAGTGCACTGCCGCATTTTGGGCACGGGCTGGAAGGACCGGCGACGCCATTGCCAATCTGCGTGGTGAGTCCACACTGTGCGCAGACCAGTCGGTTCATCACGCGGTCGTGGATGGTCTCCGGATTAGCTTCCAGGAGAAATACGGCATCCAGATTCATGCCGCGTGCGAGCAGCCATCGCTCGAGCCATTCGCCCTGCGACACTGTGCGCGGGAATCCGTCGAAGATGAATCCGCCGTGGTGGTCGGCCAGCCATTCCTCCACCAGCTCGAAGATCATTGCGTCGGGCACGAAATTCCCATCGCGCGTGTATGCGTCGGCCTCCTGCCCGCGCGAGGTTCCCTGGGCTTTCTCCTGCCGAAGGATCGCGCCGGTGGAAGTAGTTGGTATCTCAAGCCACCGGGCGAGGAGTTTCGCCTGGGTTCCTTTGCCGGATGCGGGCGGGCCCAGGAGAACAAGTCGCTTCACAAGGTGCGCGTGGATTGGTTACTCCATGCGACTTAGCGCAAAGATCACTACTCCAGCCACGATGACGATGGAGACCACCACGTAGAGCCACACAAGCGTGTTCTGGCTGACCACGTTGCCGGTCGCACCCACGCTGCGTTCGAAACGTCCACGCAGACGTCCTTTACGCAGGAATCCGTCGTAATGTCTCTGGATGAGATGGGTCTCGATCTGCCGCATGGTGTCCAATACCACGCCGACCATGATGAGCAGACTTGTGCCACCGAAAAACTGGGCGGTGATGTACGGCACCTGCATTTGCTGGGCCAGCATCTGCGGCAACACAGCGATGACTGTAAGAAATATCGAGCCCGCAAACGTCAGCCGGGTCATGGTGTAGTCGAGGAAATCTGCGGTCGGCTGGCCAGGGCGCACGCCGGGAATGTAGCCGCCATGCTTTTTCAAATCGTCCGCGATTTGCAATGGCTGGAACTGCGTCGCGACCCAGAAATAGCTGAAGAAGAAAATCATCGCCGCGAAGAAAATGTAATGCACCCAGCCCGTGGTGAGCATGTCTGCGATGCGCCCCGCGAGCGGCGATCCTTTGAACGCCAGGTTCGCGATGGTGGATGGGAAGATGAGCAATGCTTGCGCAAAGATGATCGGCATCACACCAGCGTAGTTCACTTTGAGCGGCATGTATTGGGTCTGGCCACCGTACACTTTGCGGCCCACCACGCGCTTGGCGTATTGCACGCTGATGCGTCGCTGCGCCTGTGTGACCGCGATGACTGCTGCGATCACGAAAAGCAGGAATGCGATCATGAACACCAACACCACTGGACTGACCTGCGTGCCGGGAGCCGCGTCGGAGGGCACAAATGTTTTCCACGCCTGGATCAAGGCCGCTGGCAACTGCGCGATGATGCCTACGGTGATGATCATCGAGATGCCGTTGCCGATGCCGCGTTCAGTTATCTGATCGCCCAGCCACATGAGAAACATGGTGCCGGCAGCGAGCGTGAGCACGGTGAGAAGCCGGAAACCCATGCCCGGGTCTGCGACCAGCGGCACCCCGCTGCGCTCGATGGTTTCCATGATTCCGGGAAGAAACGGATTCGCCTGCGGACTCTCGAAAGAGAGCGCGAGCAGATAGCCCTGGAAGATGCAGATCACCAGCGTGGCGTAGCGGGTGTACTGCATGATCTTCTGCCGACCGCCGTCCTGCCGGGAGAGGCGGCTGAGCTGCGGGATCACTGCGGTGAGCAGTTGAAACATGATCGACGCGCTGATGTAAGGCATGATGCCCAGGGAGAAGATTGCGCATTTCTCCAGCGCCCCGCCGCTGAAGATATTGAACAGCGCCGCGACACTACCGCCCGCCTGCGTATGCACTTCGAAATCGAACCATTCTTTGAGCACGCCTGCGTTTACGCCGGGCACGGCAATGGCAGCACCGACCCGGACAATGACAAGCATCGCCAGCGTGAAAAGGATGCGCTGGCGGAGTTCAGGAATTTTAAAGCTATTGGCAAATGCCGAAATCATGGGATTAAAAGCGGATTGCTCTGGTCGGCTGGTGCCGGAAAAAAGCGAAGTGGGATTTGTTCACGGATGCGGGCGAAACGCACGCACAAAATGCGAGCGCAGTGGAATGCGGCATCGAGCGCGCAAGCTATCTGCGGACGACCCGCCTGCCGATGAGAATAATCAGACACGGCAGTATGCATGCGGTCCCGAGGCGATTCCTTAGGTCAGCTTGACGCTGCCACCGGCCTTCTCGATTTTTGCCCGGGCGGCTTCGCTGATCTTGTTCACTTCCAGGGTGAGCTTACTGGAGACTTCACCGCGCGCGAGGATTTTCACTCCATCGATCGTGCCCCGGACAAGGCCCGCTTTGCGCAGCGATTCCTCATTGACCACAGCACCGTCTTCAAAAGCAGTGAGGTCTTCCACATTCACCACGCCATACACGGTCTTGAACGCGGCGTTGTTGAATCCGCGCTTGGGCAGACGCCGGATGAGGGGCATCTGTCCGCCTTCAAACCCGATGCGGATGCTGCCGCCAGAACGTGCTTTCTGGCCTTTATGACCTTTACCGCTTGTCTTGCCGTGTCCGGAACTTTCGCCGCAACCCAGGCGCTTGGTCCGATGCTTCGCGCCCGGACGAGGTTTTAAAGTGTGCAATCGCATATTCAATTGGCTTCTGTTTTCTGACGTTTGATCCCGCGTAGTGCCATGACGCTGTCGCGTGTGCGCAAGGTGGAAAGTGCTGCCAGGGTGGCTTTCACCACATTGGCGTGATTGTTCGAGCCCAGGCTCTTGGCGAGCACATCGCGGATGCCTGCTGCTTCCACCACTGCACGCACTCCACCGCCTGCGATGATGCCTGTGCCGGCCGATGCCGGACGCAACAACACGCGGCCACCACAATGCTCGCCGATCACTTCGTGCGGAATGGTGTTCTCATTCATCGAGACCGGCTTCATATCCTTGCGAGCGGCTTCCGAGGCTTTGCGGATGGCTTCGGAGACTTCGTTGGCCTTGCCAAATCCGCAGCCGACTTTGCCTTTGTGATCGCCCGCGACGATCAGCGCACTGAAACTGAATCGGCGTCCGCCTTTCACCACTTTGGCGCAGCGATTGATGAACACCACTTTCTCCACGGTGTCGGATTGAGGTGCTTCACGCTGATTGTCACGGCGGCCCCGAGGCCTGTTGTTGTCTTGTGCCATATAAATTAAAATTGAAGTCCGCCTGCCCGTGCTGCTTCCGCCAGAGCTTTTACTTTGCCGTGATACCGGGCTCCTCCGCGGTCAAACACGACTTTGTTGATGTTTTTACCCAGACTGCGTTCCGCCACGAGCTTGCCGACTTTCTCTGCGCTTGCGCAGTTGGGACGGATACCTTTTTCCTCTTTCATGCTCTTTTCAGTGGTCTGAACGGCCACGAGGGTTTGTCCCGCGATGTCGTCGATCACTTGTGCATAAATGTGTTGCCCGGAGAAATGCACCGCCAGACGCGGACGCTCCGAGGTGCCACTGACTTTCTTGCGAATGCGCGTGTGCCGGATTTTTTGTTGAGTAGGAGCTGCCATGATGTTGAGAGACGTGGCCTAAGGGCGGTTGTGCCCAGGCGGGTTATTGGACGGTCTTGCCCTCCTTGCGGCGCACGACTTCGTCGCTGTAGCGGATGCCTTTGCCTTTATACGGCTCGGGCGGATAGTAAGAACGGATGTCCGAAGCCACCTGGCCCACGAGCTGGCGGTCGATGCCTTCCACCGCGATCTTGGTGTTGTCGGTGACGGTGATTTTGATTTCGTTGGGAATCGGGAAGTTGATCGGATGCGATTTTCCTAGCGCAAGATTGAGGATCGAGCCCTGGACGTTGGCCTTGAAGCCCACACCTTGAATTTCCAGGTTGCGCTTAAAACCTTCGCTGACTCCGGTGATCATGTTGGCCACCAGACTGCGCGAGAGACCATGCAGTGCTTTCACTTTCTTGCTGCCTTCATCTGTGGGCGAGAACCGCAGGATGTTGTCGGCCTGTTCCATTTTGATCTCCCTGGGCAGTGTCCATTGCAGCTTGCCTTTAGGCCCTTCGACAGCGAGTTCACCGGATGCTCCGACCGATACTTTGACTTTATCGGGGAGCGGAATTTCTTTTTTACCAATTCGGGACATAGCAGTTTCCTTTAAAAAATTACCAAACGTAGGCCAGCAGTTCGCCGCCGACCTTCTTGCTGCGAGCTTCGCGGTCTGTGAGAATGCCGCTCGATGTGGATAAAATAGCGATGCCCATTCCGCCTAACACGCGCGGGATGTTGTCGGCACCCACATAGCGTCGCAGCCCGGGACGACTCACGCGCTTGAGGCCGGTGATGGCTGGCGTGCGGTTCACGTATTTCGTGGTGATCTTGATCTGCGGGCGGGCTTCGGTGGTTTCCACTTCGTAGTTGCTGATGTAACCTTCCGCTTGCAGGATGCGGCTTAGCTCAGCTTTCAGCTTGGAATACGGCACGGTAAGCGTCGCCAGCCGCGCGCTCTTGGCATTGCGCAGCCGGGTAAGATAATCGGCGATGGGATCAGTTACTGTGCTCATGATTTATTCGGTCTTGGGAAAAAAGGGACGTGAGTTATAGAGGACAACGCGCGAGTTATCAAGCGGCTGCTGCAGGATTTTTACGGTCGCTAAATGGAAAGCCGAGTTCGCTCAACAAGCTCTTGGCTTCCTCATTGGTTTTGGCCGTGGTGACGATGGTGAGATCAAAGCCGATGTTGCGTTTGATCTTGTCCAACTCGATCTCAGGGAAAATGCTCTGGTCTGGAATGCCCAGCGTGTAGTTGCCATTGCCATCGAAGGACTTCGGCGAGATGCCTCGAAAATCGCGGATGCGTGGCAGCGCGGCGTTGATGAAACGCTCGAGGAATTCATACATATTGCGTCCGCGCAGAGTGACCTTGGCCCCGATCTGCTGGCCCTGGCGGAGTTTGAAGTTGGAAATGCTCGCCTTGGCAGAAGTCTCTGCTGGCGTCTGCCCGGTGATCGTGGCCAGCTCTTTCTTGGCCTCTTCCAGAGCGACTTTCACGTCCGCAGCAGAAGCCACGCAGGTGTTGATGACCACTTTCTCCAGCTTCGGAATCTGGTTGATGTTTTTATATCCGTGCTTTTCACGGAGAGCTGGGATGACCCGCTCCTGATAGAATTTATGTAATTGTGTTTCCATACCGATTTTGCGGCGTGTGAATTAAAAGGAACCCGCTTGGTTAAGCAGCTTTCTTTTTGGGTTTGGTTGATTTTTTAGAAGTCTTGTCTGCGCTTTCCTCGACAAGCTTCACATTGGAGATATGCACCGTGCCTTCGCGCTCCACGATGGCACCATTGGGATGCTCGGCGGATTTGCGCGTATGTTTTTTAATCATGCGCACACCTTCGATCAGCACCCGACCTTTATCTGGCAATACTTGCATGACTTTCCCCGTGGCACCTTTGTGCACGCCGGAGATGACCTGCACTTCCTGCCCTTTTTTAACGTGTGATTTTTTTCTGCTCATAGGACTTCAGGGGCAAGCGATACGATCTTCATGAAATTCTTCTCGCGCAGCTCGCGAGCCACGGGGCCGAAGATACGGGTCCCGCGCGGGTTCTGATCTTTGTCGATCACGACGATGGCGTTGTTATCGAAGCGCAGCACGGAGCCATCCGCACGCCGGATCGGATGCGAGGTGCGGACGACCACTGCCCGCACTACTTCGCCTTTCTTCACCGTGCCTTTAGGCGCGGCTTCTTTGATGTTGGCGGTGATGATGTCGCCGACCGCAGCGGTTTGCGTGGCTTTGCCGATGACACCGATCATGGACGCGATGCGGGCACCGGTGTTGTCTGCGACAGCTACTCTGGATCGAATTTGAATCATATAATTTTATAAATGGATGTCGCCCTGACGCCGAAACGGCACGGCAATGGAACCGCTACGCAGCATCTCCGGTAGGCAGGTCCGCCAATGTGGCAGTGCGCATGACTTCCACCAGGCGCCACCGCTTCAATTTGCTGATGGGACGCGTCTCCATAATGCGGACCACATCGCCCAGGTGAGCTTTGCCTTCCTCATCATGCACGTGGAATTTCTTGCTCTGTTTGATGATCTTGCCAAAACGTGCGTGCGGCACGCGACTCACCGTCTCCACGACGATGGTTTTGTTCATCTTGTCGGAAACGACGGTCCCCACCCGGCTTTTGCGCAGATTGCGGGCTTCGATAGCGGTAGTTGTTGCGGTCTCGGACATAGGTTATTTACTTGCGGGGTTCAATCGGCGTTCGCTCAGCGCGGTTTCAATACGCGCCACGTCTTTGCGCAACTCGCGCAACACGCTGGGTTTCTCGAGCTGACCGCTGGCCTGCTGGATGCGCAGGTTCACCGTCTCGTGCCGAATCTCCCGGGCACGCGCGGTGAGTTCTTCATTACTGAGTTCTCGGATATCTTTAATTTTCATCGGAGCAGGAGTTAGGCGGCTGCGTGGTGTCGGCTGATGAATTTGGTGCGGACAGGTAGCTTATTTGCCGCCAGGCGCAGACACTCGCGTGCCAGCGATTCCGGCACGCCATCGAGTTCGAACAGGATGTTACCAGGGCGCACCGTTGCCACCCAGAATTCCGGCTGGCCTTTGCCTTTACCCATTCGGGTTTCCGGCGGACGCGCAGTCACGGATTTATCTGGAAAAATACGAATCCAGAGTTTGCCCTTACGTTTCATGTTGCGGTTGATCGCAACACGCGCGGCTTCGATCTGAGTTCCGGTGATCCAGGCGCGTTCCAGTGTCTGAAGACCGAACTCGCCGAAATCGATATTAATGTTCCGTGAAGCGGTGCCGGCGCGGCTGCCGCGCATCGTCTTGCGATACTTCACTCGTTTGGGCATCAATGGCATAAATTTTTACTCCTCTGTAAGTGGGTTCTAAGTGTGGCTTTCGAGGGTTATTGCGCAATCGCGACTGGCACCTTGGTCTCTGCTTGTGGCGCCTCTACGGGTGCTTCTTCTTTCTTACAAATCCAGCATTTCACGCCGATCTTGCCATACACGGTGTTGGCTTCTGCAAAACCGTAATCGATCGGCGTGCGCAAGGTGTGCAGCGGCACTTTGCCTTCGCGATACCATTCCGCCCGGGAAATTTCCGCACCGCCCAATCGGCCAGCACACCGCAGCTTGATGCCTTCCGCTCCGAAATCCATCGTGGTCTGCACGCTTTTCTTCATGGCCCGGCGGAAAGAAATACGGCGCTCGATCTGCATCGCCACGTTCTCGGCGACCAGTTGCGCGTCCAGCTCCGGAGTCTTGATCTCCTGGATGTCGATCTTGACCGACTTGCCTTTGGCGATCTGGCTGATCTCTTCCGACATCTTTTCGATCTCGGTGCCTTTTCTACCAATCACGATTCCGGGACGAGCAGTGAAAATAGTCACGCGCACACTGTTCCATGCGCGCTCGATAAGCACTTTGCTCACGGCCGCAGCGGCGAGCTTCTTTTTCACATACGCACGAATCTTGAGGTCGTCCTGGAGGAACTCGGGGAGTTCTTTTTCGTTGGCATACCAGCGCGAACGCCAGTTGCGATCTACTACCAGGCGGAAGCCGATTGGATTTACTTTTTGTCCCATATCAATTCTCTAGTGGTTCAGGCTTCTGCTGTGGATTCGGTCGCTGCGGGTTCAGTTGCAGGAGTTTTCGCCGCAGGCTTTGTTGTTTTGTTCTTGCGCTTGGAAGGTTTGTTTTTGTCCCGCTTGGGGATTTCAATCTCGTCTGTGAGGATGATGCGGATGTGACTGGTGCGTTTATGGATCGGGCTGGCACTGCCTCGTGCGCGCGGACGGAACCGCTTCAAGGTCGGGCCTTCGCCGACAACCGCCTCTTGCACCACGAGCTTGTCGGCGCGCAGACGATTGTTGTTCTCGGCGTTGGCAATCGCGCTCTTCAGCGTTTTCTCGACGAGCGCCGCTGCCTTCTTGGGGCTGAACGCAACGATGTCGAGGGCTGCCGAGACCGGAAGACCTTGAATTTCACGGGTCACCTCCCGTGCTTTGAAAGCCGAGATGCGCGCGTATCTATGTATGGATTTGACCTGCATTTTAAGTTTTATCTGGTTTCCACCCGAAGGCGGTCTCCTACGTTTATATTTTCCTTCTCCGACCTGAGACGTTGAATCACAGCACCGGCGATTCTTTTCCGGACATCGATGACCCGTAGAGATGCGATTTGCTCCTCTCCGCGCCAGACAGTGAACGGCATTCCCACTTTTACTCCCTGTTTCTCTCCGATGTTCATTACCACCAGTGAGAGGTCCTCTTTGACGCTGACCACCATCCCGTCCATGAGACCGGGATCGATGGGCACTGTCTCCGAGGCTCCGGAAAAACCAAGAGCTTCATTGGAAGCGCGAATCTCCGCTTCCAGGCTCATGTGAGCCTCGGCATCGGAGGATTGCGCCGATGGGAGAAATCGCACAATGGCTTCTGTGAGCGCCGCAAGACGTTCCCGCAACTGGAGCTTTTCTTCATTCTCCAATTGCATGTCTCGCACCGCCGCCAGAAGCCGCTGTTCCAGCTTCCCCCGGTCCGTATCCAACGCTCCCAACCCGAGTGCCTCCATGCGGAGTTGCAGCTCGGAAGTGAGTCGTCGGAACACCTCCGCTTCGTCGTTGGCCAAAGCCAGCGAGTGCGTGAGGGCGCGGACGGTATCGCGACTTTGCTCCAGTCTCTGGCGGAGAACCTTGTTCTCTTCCGCCATCGTCTGCAACGTCAGCCGCGTTTCCGCGAACTCGATATCCTGTGTTGACAAAGAACCAAACCCTGGTGCCTCTTCCTGTGCCATCAATCCGGAGACCGATAGCAGGCACATGAGTCCCCCTGCTGCCCTGCCAGCAAGGAGTGTAAACCGCATTATTTTGTAACTTTGGCTGTGTGAGAGCCGTGTTTCTTAAACGTCCGTGTCGGTGAGAACTCGCCCAGCTTGTGGCCGACCATGTTTTCCGTCACGAACACTGAGATGAAAGCTTTACCGTTGTGAACGAGAAAGGTGTGCCCGACAAAGTCCGGGGTCACCATGGACCGGCGCGACCAGGTCTTGATCGGTTTCTTCACGCCGGACTCGTTGAGTTTGTCGATCTTATCCAGAAGATGACCTTCAACAAACGGACCTTTTTTAAGTGATCTGCCCATAATTATTTCTTCGCTTTCTTACGCTGCACAATAAATTTGTTGCTCGGCTTGTGTTTGCGCCGGGTCTTGAAACCCTTCGCCAATTGGCCCCAGGGGCTCACCGGATGGTGCCTGCCACCGCCGCCTTTGCTCTTACCCTGGCCACCACCCATCGGGTGATCAATCGGGTTCATCACCATGCCGCGCACATGCGGACGGCGTCCCTGCCAGCGAGTCCGACCGGCTTTGCCGCTCGAGACGTTCATGTGGTCCACATTTCCCACCTGACCGATGGTGGCGTATGCGGTCTCATGAATCTTGCGAATCTCGCCCGATGGCATCTTGACCAACGCATACCCGGCTTCGCGGTTGCTGAGCACCACGAGCTGGCCTGCGCTGCGCGCGATCTGGCCGCCACGACCGGGCACCAGCTCCACGTTGTGAATGTTGGTTCCCAACGGAATCCGCGAGAGCGGCAACGCATTGCCCACCTCCGGCGCGGCATTCTCGCCGGCCTGCACTTTGGCTCCCACTTGCAGGCCGTTCGGCGCGAGGATATAGGCTTTGGTGCCATCGCCATACTGCAACAGAGCGATGCGAGCTGAACGGTTGGGATCGTACTCGATGCCGAGAACTTCCGCTGCCATGTCGCGCTTTGAACGCTTGAAATCAATGATCCGATAGTGCCGCTTGTGCCCGCCGCCGATGTGGCGCGAGGTGAGACGGCCGTGGTTGTTGCGCCCGCCAGTCTTGTGCAACGGCTCGATCAGCGACTTCTCCGGTTTGCTCTTGGTGATCTCTTCGAACGCGGGCAGTTGCTTGAAGCGCTGCGTCGGCGTGAGAGGTCTGAAAGTTTTGATTGCCATAGGGTGAAGATGTTTTTAACCGGAAAAAATGGGAGCGAACGCTACACAGGATTCCCGGCCAGGGAAAGATATTTCGATCAAGCCAGATCGATTCGGTCGCCCTCCTTGAGTTGAACGATGGCTTTCTTCCAGTGCGCACGCCGTCCGAAGTCCGCGCGGCGTTCGCGCTTTTTCTTCCCGGCGTAGTTGCTGGTATTCACGTTGACGACTTTCTTGCCGAATAACGACTCGACCGCGCTCTTGATCTGGAGCTTGTTTGCACGCGGATCGACCTCGAACACGTATTTGTTTTCCTTCTCGCCCAGGAGCGTGCTCTTTTCCGAAAGCCGGATTTTACGAATGATTGTGGACTCGTTCATTGGTCAGATGTCCTTTCTGCAAGTTTGCCCAGCGCCGCACTGGTGATGAGGATTTTGGGATAGTGTAAAAGGTTTTCCGTGTTCACTTCGTCGGCCGTGATGAGAAGCACGCGGCTTACGTTGCGGGCGGCTTTATACGTGGTCTCGTCGAAAGCATCCGCGATCACCAGCACCTTTGGCGCATCGGTATGTTCGCGCAGAAATGCAAGGAATTGTTTCGTCTTCGGCTCTGCGATTTGCACGCCATCGAGCAACAACACATCTCCTGCGATGATCCGGCTGCTAAGAGCTTTGCGGAAAGCAAGACGCCGCACGGATTTCGGAACTTTCTTCGAATAATCGCGGGGCTTGGGTCCGAAGACCACGCCACCACCACGCCAGACCGGCGAAGATTTATACCCTGCACGTGCGCGGCCAGTGCCTTTCTGTCTCCATGGCTTCGCACCCGAAGCACTCACATCCGCCTTGCTCTTGCTGTTTGCGCTGCCACTGCGGCGATTGGCCCGCATAGCGACTACCGCATCGTGCACAGCCTGGGTGCCGCGTCCGTTCTCGATGAGAGTCAGATTCGCTTCCTTGGCTTTCTCAACTGTTAAAATATTTGCGCTCATGACTTGTTACTTGGCCTCCGGCAGGTTCGGACGTTTTTTGGCAGGGCGAATCACCACGTATGACCCATTGGGCCCTGGCACCGCTCCGCTGATGAGAAGCACGTTGTCTTCCTCGCGAATCTGCACGACTTGCAGATTCTGCACCGTGATACGTTCATGGCCCATGTGCCCAGGCATGCCGACATTTTTCCAAATGCGCCCCGGAGTTGAGCCCGGTCCGATCGAACCGTTGCGCCGATGGGTCTTGCTGCCGTGAGCCGCTTCCTGACCTTTGAAATGATGGCGTTTCATGACGCCCTGGAAGCCTTTGCCTTTGCTCTTGCCGATCACATCGACAAACTGGCCCTGAACAAATCGCGTCACTTTGAGATCGATCTCTCCAGCGGCTTCCTCCTCGGTGAGGCGGAACTCGCGCACCAATCGCTTGGGATCAGACTCTCCCTTGGCGAAATGTCCAGCCATGGCTTTGTTCACGCGCTGCGGTTTCTGCGTGTCGAAGCCTACCTGGACAGCGTTGTAGCCGTCGTTCTCAAGCGTCTTGAGTTGAAGTTGCGTGTTGCCGCCTGCCTCTATCACCGTCACGGCAGTGGCTTTGCCCGTCTGATCGTAGATGCGGGTCATGCCTATTTTCCGTCCTAAAAGTCCGATGCTCATGTTGTATGCGTGTTGCGAGCCAACTGCTTGTGCTCTGGGTAGTCTCCTTGGTATGAGGGTCTCCGGGTTGGCTGCGTCAGATCTTGATGGTGATGTCCACCCCGGCCGGCAGGTTAAGTTTTTTCAGTTCATCCACGGTCTTGGCCGTGGGCTCGATGATGTCGAGCAACCGCTTGTGGGTGCGAATCTCGAATTGTTCCATCGACTTCTTATCCACGTGCGGTGAACGGTTGACGGTGAATTTCTCAATTCGCGTGGGCAGTGGGATGGGTCCCGCCACGCGCGCGCCGGTGCGTTTGGCAGTCTCCACGATGTCGAGCGAGGACTGGTCCACCGAGCGATAATCGAAGCCTTTGAGGCGGATGCGGATGCGTTGGCCGTTGGTCATAGTAGTAAAATTTAAGCTTTCTTCTCCACCACAGCAGCCAGCACCTGCGCCGGAACCTGCTCGAAATGCGATGGCTCCATGGAATACGAGGCACGGCCTTTGGAAAGCGAACGGATGGCTGTGGCGTAGCCGAACATCTCTGCCAGTGGCACCTCCGCATTCACCGCACTCACGATATTCTTGCTCTCGATGCCCACGATCTTTGCGCGGCGGCGGTTCAGATCGCCCATGATGTCGCCCTGGTATTCATCCGGCACCATGACTTCCACTTTCATAATTGGTTCCAGCAGGATGGGCTTGGCCTTTTTAAAAGCGTCTTTCATCGCAAAAATCGCGGCGAGCTTGAACGCCATTTCGTTGGAATCCACGTCGTGATACGATCCGTCCACGATCTGCACGCCCACATCGATCACAGGGTAGCCGCCTACGATGCCGTTGAGCATGGACTCTTCCACGCCTTTGATACATGCCGGGATGTATTCCTTCGGGATCGTTCCGCCCACGACTTTGTTCTCGACCGTGAGGCCTTTGCCACGTTCGTTCGGAGCAATCTTCACGATCACGTGGCCATATTGACCGCGGCCACCGGATTGCTTTACCAGCTTGCCATCGCCATCGGCTGCACCCGTGATGGTTTCTTTGTATGCAATCTGCGGCTTGCCAGAATCGGCTTCCACTTTGAACTCACGCAGGAGTCGGTCACGGATGATTTCCAAATGCAGCTCGCCCATGCCGGCGATGATCGTCTGCCCGGTCTCCTCGTTGGTGAACACGCGGAATGTCGGATCTTCCTCAGCCAATCGCTGCAACGCCACCGCCATTTTCTCCTGATCAATCTTGGTCTTCGGCTCGATGGACATCGAGATCACGGGATCGGGGAACGATGGCGGCTCCAGCAGAATCTCATGGTCTTCATCGCACAACGTGTCGCCCGTGGTGATGTTCTTAATTCCCACAATCGCGGCGATGTCGCCCGAATAGCACGTGTCGATGTCCTCGCGTTTATCGGCCTGAATCTGAATAATGCGGCTGATGCGCTCGCGCTTTCCAGTTCGAGGATTGTAAACGGTATCGCCCTTGCTGAGCTTGCCGCGATACACGCGGAAAAATACGAGCTTACCCACAAACGGATCGCTCCACAGCTTGAACGCGAGGGAGCAGAAATGCCCGTTGTCGTCGGAGACCGCCAGGATCGGCTCTGCGGTGTCGGGGTCTTGTCCGCGCGCCGGCTCGATGTCGAGCGGGCTTGGAAGATAATCAATCACCGCGTCCACCAGAAATTGGACACCTTTGTTTTTAAAAGCGGACCCGCCAGCGACCGGCACAAACTGGTTGGCAATCGTCTGACGCCGGATAGCAGCTTTGATCTGCTCTTTGCTGATCGGTTTTTCTTCCAGGAAAAGCGTTCCGATTTCGTCATCCAGATTCGCCATCTGCTCGACGAGATCGTTGTATGCGTTCGCGGCAAGGTCCTTCAGCTCCTCCGGGATGTCCTTGATGTCGTAGGTGCTCCCCATCGCATCGTCATCTTTATAAAGAACCGCTTTCTGGTTCACGACGTCGATCTGACCCTTGAGCTGGTCTTCACGTCCGATCGGGATGAGCACGGGCCACACATTGGCGCCCAATTTCGTGCGCATGCTCTCTACTGCTGCGTCGAAGTCCGCGCCGGTGCGGTCCATTTTATTTACAAAAGCGATGCGCGGAACCCCGTATTTAGTCGCTTGCCGCCACACGGTCTCCGATTGCGGCTGCACACCGGCCACGCCGCAGAACACTGCGATCGCGCCATCGAGCACACGCAGCGAGCGCTCCACCTCGGCCGTGAAATCCACGTGGCCGGGAGTGTCGATGATGTTGACCCGCATTTTGATGTCCTCAAACGCTTTATACACGCCAGGCACAGACTCTTTCCTCTGCACCCACGAGCAGGTCGTCGCCGCCGAGGTGATCGTGATGCCACGCTCGCGCTCCTGCTCCATCCAGTCGGTGACGGTAGTGCCATCGTGCACTTCGCCGATCTTATGGATCATGCCGGTGTAAAAAAGAATCCGCTCCGTGAGTGTGGTCTTGCCGGCATCGATATGCGCGGCGATACCGATATTCCGTGTACGCTCCAGCGGGAACGCACGGTTGGGATGGTTCGGATTGGCTTGAGTGGCTTCAGCAGTTGCGGACATGGGAAAAATTGGGAAGTGAAAAATTTACTACCAGCGGAAATGGGCAAACGCCCGGTTGGCCTGAGCCATCTTGTGCATGTCGTCGCGCTTCTTGATCGCATTCCCCTGGCCTGCTGCCGCTTCTTTCAGCTCGGACGCGAGTGCTTTGACCATCGGCACGCCTTTGCGCTTGGCTGCCAACGCAACGATCCAGCGTAGCGCCAGTGAGACCTGACGATCCGGCGCGACTTCCATCGGCACTTGGTACGTCGCACCGCCCACCCGGCGGGACTTGACCTCAAGACGCGGCTTCACATTTTCGACAGCCTTGTTCAGCATCTCGAGCGGGTCCACGACATCGGAGCCTTCGCGGCTTTTCTCGATGGCGTCATAGACCACGCGTTCCGCCACAGATTTGCGGCCTTCTTTCATGGTCGTGCTGATGAGCTTGGCAACCAGCGGACTGGCATAGCGGCCATCGATACGAACTTCTTTTTTGATTACTCTGCGCCTGCGTGACATGGCTCTTTATTTCTTTTTCTTGGTTGCAGCGGCTTCGGCGCCGGGTTTCGGACGTTTGGCACCGTATTTGGAACGCCCGCGCCGACGACCGTCCACTCCGAGACTATCGAGGCTCCCGCGGACGATGTGATAGCGCACGCCTGGAAGGTCTTTCACCCTGCCACCGCGCACGAGCACGATGGAGTGCTCCTGGAGATTGTGTCCCTCGCCCGGAATATACGCGATGACTTCCTGCCCATTGGTCAGACGCACCTTGGCGACTTTGCGGAGCGCGGAGTTCGGCTTCTTGGGTGTGCGGGTCATCACCTGCACGCAAACGCCACGGCGCTGAGGGCAAGATTGGAGGGCGGGAGATTTTGTCTTAAGGACAATTTTCTTCCGTCCTTTCCGGACAAGCTGATTGATCGTCGGCATGAAAATTTAGTTTCGCGATGGTTGGTGTTCTTGCCGGAATTCGAGACGAGGTCGTCCCACGGACCGGGCCGTTTTGCTTCCAAGCGGTCCCGTGACGGACAACTCTTCCGGATACAAGGATCGCGAGGAAGACAACCGCTTTCCAGTGGCTTGTTTCCAAGGAAATTGGAGCAGGCCTGGGTCGGCGGGGACGCGCACTATAGGCGAGCGCACTCTCGCTGCAAGAAATATTTTTGGAAAAAGTAAAAAACTTTTCTGCCCTTGTCCTTGCCCAGAATCGCAGGCCCGATGAGCTGTTTAAATATAGTGCATCCTTGCCCACCGCCTTTGCGTAACAACAGCTATAACTCGTCCTTGCAGACCCATACTTATTTGCTACACCTATGTTGCACCATGACAACCGAAGAAAAACAAGCGCTGGCCTCTCTCCACGCTCTGGGCGCTCTCGAGCAGAACGAATCCGCCGCGCTCGAAATCACCGCAGTCCACGACTCTGAGCTTTCCAGATATATGGACGAATACAATGATCTCGTTGGTGATCTGCTGCTTTCTCAGACGACCGCAGTGCAGCAACCGCCCGCCCATGCCAAAGCACGCATCCTCCGCGCCTTGGACGACACACCCGACGTTTTCAGCAGCTTCGGCAACGTTTTTGCACGCGAAGGCGAGGCAGTCGTCGTTGCCGACCGGGCGGGTCATATCCAGTGGGTCAATTCCGC
>CBDUBV010000038.1:0-23152 GCA_965365475.1 uncultured Chthoniobacteraceae bacterium
AAAGCCGGCCTCGACACGGTGGGTTTCAAGCCCATCTGCTGCGGTGGCAGAGAAGACGCCTTCGCACTGCACCTCGCTGCAGATGGCGCAATCCCAGTGGATACGGTGAACCCTGTCTGGCTACGGCCTGAAGCTGCTCCTTACACGGCAAGCATGATCGAAGAGCGCCCGGTGGACTTGGACTTGATTCGTAGCAAATATGCACTTCTGCGATCAAATTTCCAATCTGTGCTGGTCGAAGGCGTGGGCGGGTGGAAAGTGCCCATCGCCCGCGATTTTACCACCGCCGATCTGGCCAGAGAATTCGGTTTGCCCGTCGTGTTGGTCATTCACAACCGGCTAGGCGCGATCAATCACGCGCTGCTTTCGCTTGAGAGCATTGCCGCGCACGGATTGAAATGCGAAGGCTTGATCGTGAATCATTTTGGCGAAGGGGAATCGGTAGCACTCTCGACGAATGCCTCCATTCTGGAGGACGTCACCCGATTGCCGGTGCTGTTTTCCATCGCTGAACACCAGCCTGAGATCGAGCTGGCGCGGGTGTGAGGATACGGATGCGGCCAGCCCCCTCCCCGCTTACTCGACTTGCTGTAGTATCGTGCGCAATTGCGCCAGCGTCGCCGCGTGCTCATCGTCCCCGATCACTGGCTGCATCGTCGCCGGTGCGGGTTCAGGCAAAGTAACCCACGAACGGCACCCTCCGTAGCCCGGCTTGTCATCGAAAACCCAATCCTCTGCAAGTCGATACACGCGCAGCAGTGCTACATTGATCCCGGTCACATCGTCATACTGAAACCGCTCATTCACGATCCCATCCGCTAGTATGTGCCATGGTGCCAATGCCTGCACCACGCTGCGGGAAGTGACGAGTTCTGCAAGTTCCACGCGAGCAAAAAACGAAATGCATACTCGCCCCTCCACTCGCGGTGGCAAAGGCGTTTCCAGCGGAAGACGCGTATTTGCGATCTGCTCATGAAACCATGTTGGGAAAAGATAAAACGCGTCATGCTGGAAACGAAACCCCGCCCGACCCTCCGCTATCCCGCCTTTGCGCAGGATGAGTCGTTGCCGACCTCCACCTAGCGCGTCGCATACTATCGCCCATTCTTTAAACCCGATGCTCATACTGACTCCTGCAATTGCGGCTCAATCCATTTCCCATGCTCAGCGATCAAATCCCTCAGCCGATCCACTGCTTCCTCCTCGGGTATATTGAACTTCACCGGCGTCTTGCCCACATATAGATTTACCTTCCCTGGTGCGCCTCCCACGTAGCCGAAATCCGCATCCGCCATCTCGCCTGGGCCGTTGACGATGCAGCCCATGATCGCGATCTTTACGCCTTTCAAATGTTCCGTCGCAGCACGGATGCGAGCCGTCGTGGTCTGCAGGTTAAACAACGTCCGCCCGCACGATGGGCACGCCACGTAATCAGTCTTGAAAATGCGCGTCCCGGCAGCTTGCAGGATATTGTAGCTCAGTCGCAACGCCTGCCCTGGTGCGTGCTCGCCCTGGATCATGACCGCGTCGCCGATGCCGTCGCATAGCAGCGAGCCCACGCGCACACTTGCACGCAACAAGCCCGGAAGAAACTCGTCCGCATCGCCAGGATGCAAAGTATCTTTTAGTAAAATAGGATGTCGCGCCTGCAATTTGGAGGCAAGCAGACGATACGCCGCAATCACCGGCAAGGAGAGACCATCCATCACGGTTACAAACTGCGGTGCTGGCGTTTGGTTGATCGCATCGATCACCATATCATTGCGCGGATCGACTTCGTGTATCGACGCATCCTCATACACGATCTCCGGTTTGTAGTCACCCATCTGAGCCAACTTGTGTGCGACTTGATCCCATCGTTGTCTGCGCACCACCACGCGAACCAACTCCTCCCCACCCACACCAACTCCGGCCACCTCCACGCGATGCGAGCCTCGACGTTCATACATGAACGGGTCGTATGCTAGTGCCGCTTCACCCACATCACTTCCAGCATTCTCACTGCGCGCCGCGATCTGCACCAGAGCACTGGCCACGGGAATCTCATGCACACTATCCTCCGTGAGCGACACCCGCACCGTGTCGCCAATACCATCTGCAAGGAGGGAGCCGATCCCAATGGCGCTCTTAATGCGTGCATCCTCGCCATCGCCCGCCTCGGTCACGCCGAGATGAATGGGGTAATTCCAGTCTGGCCCTAGCTCGCGCAGCCTGGCTACGAGCAACCGGTAGGCATGGATCATTACTTTCGGGTTGCTCGATTTCATCGAGAAAACCAGCTCGTGATAATCCATGTCGCGCGCAATGCGAGCGAACTCCAGTGCGCTCTCCACCATGCCCAACGGTGAGTCTCCATAGCGGTTCATGATCCTATCGCTAAGTGAACCATGGTTGGTCCCGATGCGCATGGCCAGCCCACGGCTTTTGCACAGCTCCACCAACGGCACAAAGCGTTCTCGGATTCGTTCCAGCTCCGCAGCGTATTCACTCTCGGTGTATTCCCGGACCGCAAACTTTTTCGAGTCCGCATAATTACCAGGGTTGATGCGCACTTTATCCACCCACTTGGCGGCCTCCATCGCAGCAGCAGGTTTAAAATGAATATCCGCCACGATAGGCACCTGCGATCCTGCAGCCCGCACCCCGGCGACGATATGCTGCAGGTTTGCGGCATCTTTCACCGTGGGAGCCGTGATCCGCACAATCTCGCAACCGGCATCCACAAGATCGAGCGTCTGCTGGATGCAAGCCGCAGTATCCATCGTGTCGCACGTGATCATCGATTGCACCCGCACCGGATTTTTCCCGCCCACGCCCACACCGCCCACACGCACCTCACGCGAAAGTCGGCGCTGGTAGTTTAGCACGCTGTCTGCGTAAGCAAGCATCAGGGCACCTCAGGCGAAGGCGTCGGAGTGGCTTCAAGCACCGGTTCGCGATTGAACACCGGCAGATCCTGAACATCGTAGAAAGTGACATACAACATATACCCCAGGATCAATACAGCACACGCTGTCTGCAAGATTTCCAGCAGCCGGACATTCATCGGCTTGCGCCGCACCGCTTCCACCAGCGCAAGCGTGATGTGGCCACCGTCCAGCACTGGCAAAGGCAGCATGTTTAATATCGCGAGGTTCACGTTGAGCACCACGCTGAACCAGATCGCCAGCCGCCATCCATCGGGATCGCTAAACATCCGGTAATAGATGCTCATGATGCCCAACGGCCCGCTCATGTGCTGGGCTTTGATGTCCGACTTCGGAGAGAATAAAGCACTGAGCGTATTGGTGATCGTGCGCATGCTTGCCCACACCTGCTCCACGGGGCCGGGATGAATAAGCCCACCGCGACCGGAAAGATTCCACATGATGCCAATTCGCGGACGTGCATCGGGCTCCTTCGCATCGATCTCAAGCAGTGCCGGAGTCACCTCGCGCACGAAGGATTCGTCGCCGCGACGGCCTTCGATGCGAATGGCAGCTCCGGGGTTTTTTTCGATTAAATGCGAAAGCATTACCGGATGGTGAAGTTCGATGCCATTTGCCCGCAGCAGGATATCGCCCGACTCAAAACCAGCCTTCTCAGCGGGCGTCCCGGATTGTACCTCCATGATCACCGGTGTCAACTTCGGCTCGAGCAATACCTGACGTAGCCCCGAGCGACTCCAGCCTTTGCCGTCCTCTTTTACCGGCGTGGTCTCCAATTCAAGAACTTCACTTCCGCGCTGCACTTTAAAAACCACCGTCTCGCCCTCGCTTCGGACCACATTCCAGATCACGCTATCCACCATGCCGGCGAAGCGAGTGACCGGCTTGCCGTCCACCTCCAGGATTTCGTCGCCTGGCAGGAGCCCGGCTTGGGCAGCGGGGCCACCTTCCAATGCATAGCCCACCACACGCGTGCCCTCCGACTCAGCGACGGGTCGGCCCACAAGCCAGATCACACACGCAAAGACGAGTGCGAGAAGAAAGCTAAAAAGCGGCCCGGCAAATGCGACGATGATTTTATCCAGCGGTTTTATGGGTGGCAACGGTGCACCTTCCGTGATGTTTTTCCCTTCGATACTTTCCATCGGTGCCATCTGCGGCAGTGCCACGAAACCGCCTGCAGGTATGCATCCCAGGCTATATTGCACGCCGCCAATGGTTTTTTTCCAAAGAGGTTTTCCAAACCAGATACCGAACCGTTCCACCACCAATCCTCGCCACCGTGCGGCCAGGAAATGTCCCAGCTCGTGCACGATGATGATCAAGTTAAACAACAAGATCACCTCCAGAATAATAAACAAAACCCGCAGAGAACTTAAAATCATAAGAAATTATCACCTCCGGCCAGCCATGGACCAGAGGAGCCGCACTATATCACCGGTTCAAACCAGTGCAATGCCGTTGGAAAAAATCATGCCTTTGCGAATTGAGACGCCGACCTTTGCGCTCCCCTTGTGCAGCCAATGGCTTGTGTCCCAGCCGCAAGTGGATTCAATATAATTGGGCGCAGACCGCTTTTAAATTAAGAGCCAGCTCGCTAACGCGCATCCTATTTTTCCTGAGCTTCTTTCAAGATGCCGGTCAGCATGCTGATTTTCTGACGCATGATTTTTCCCGGCTTGAATTTTACCGTAGCGCGCGGCGGGATCACGAAGTTCACTTCAGGCTGCTTCGGATTGCGCCCCACTCGCTGCTTGGTGAGTCGCACCTCGAATACACCAAAGTTGCGCAACTCCACATCGCGTTGTTCTGCAAGACTGTTGGTGATGTGGTCCAATGTTTTCTGGATGACCTCCAGCACCTTGAGCTGGGTAAGACCTGTTTCCTCAGAAACTTCGATGACTATATCGCGCTTGGTTAAATTTGCCATGGTGAGATTTCCCGATGAGTATTCTTAAATTTCGAAAAGTCGGCTGCAACCCTTGTAAATGCCATTTTTTGCCGAACAGAAGGAGCCGTTTTACCCGAGATGGAAATAACCTTGCAAGAAAGCATTTTGCGCACAGGGCTTTTTCTAAAAATCCTATGCTACCGTTGCCATTCCCTGCGCGGGGGGGGCTCCGGAAAGTGCGTTGGCGCGATCTCCCAAGCTGTTCGAAAATGCGTTTTGGTCATCGTGTGCAGCACTTGGACTCCTTCGCGTTCCACCAACTGCGCGGCCAGCTGCTTCACATGCGCTGAGGCGCCACGCAGGATTTTTACCCCTTTCATACGCGAGGCTGTGTCCATCCAATCGATAAACTTTTCGCGGGCCAGGATCGAAGCGGCTGCGACGGCTGGGTCCGACTCCGCTTTCGTTCGTTGGTCGAGCTGGATAGTGCGACCTTGCTCAAGCATCGCTCGTTGCAGCACCGCTGGATTGCCAAACTGATCGGACAAAGCTCTCCGACAGTCCGGACGCAAGGCGAGTAAATCTTCTATGACTCGGGCATGGCCCCACGCCAACAGCCGGTTCACGCTTCCCATTTTTTTCACCAGTTCGTTATAGCGCTCAGGCGCGATCTGAATGACTCGCCAGGCTAAACCCTGGATGGTGCGAATCTCGTTGGCTATCTCACGAATCCGGACGTCGGATGTGATGCGTTTACTGTCCTGCACGCCAGCATTCATCAGGGTCCGCGCGATTTCTGCATCCACATACACTCCAGCCACGACCATGGGACCGAAGAAGTCCCCTTTCCCACTCTCATCCACACCGAAGTGAGGTTCGAAACGCTCGGGATGCAAGACTTCCTCGTATCCCAGCTGGGCCTCGCCGATAACTTCCGGTTCCAATACAAAACGAATGAAATCCTCCGTGCCCTTGCCTTGGACGAGCACTTTCGGACCCTTCTCATAAATGGACACGTTCAGCTTGCCTTTGCGGGCTGCATATATGGTGTAGGGTTTTTCCAGCGGATCGAACCCATGGTCACGCAACACGTTTTGTAATTTGCGTGCCTGCTCGCTGGTAAGCATTTGAGTATGGGTGGTAAGTTCCGCCACGGTGCGTGCAGTGTTGCCAAACTCGTCGAGCAATGCAAAACACATTCTCCGTGTCCGAGCCTTTCCACATTTTGCACATGACACCCGGTCGCCGAAGAGCATTTCGAGATCGTCTGGTGCGATGGTTTAAAAATAATGCACGTCCTCTGCCCTGGCGTCAGACTCACGATCCTTATGCCATTCTCGTTTCCGAGTTCATGCTTCAGCAGACGCAAGTGGCCACCGTGCTGGGCTACTACACGCGCTGGCTGCGGCGCTTTCCTGACTGGTCCACGCTGGCCAGCGCGCACGAGCAGGAAGTGCTCTCGCAATGGCAGGGCCTGGGATACTACAGCCGCGCTCGCAATCTGCATGCCGCCGCCCAGATCGTGTGTTCCGACCATGGCGGACGGCTTCCGCACGATGCTCACGCGATCCGGGCGTTGCCTGGCGTTGGGCTATACACATCCGGAGCGGTGTGCACATTTGCGTTCGACCTCCCAGAGCCCGCCGTGGATGTAAATGCAGAGCGCGTCCTCGCGAGGGTGGCAGGGTATGCAAGTCCGGTTGATTGTGCGGCGGGAAAAAAGCACCTCCATGCTCTCGCCTTGGCTCTACAGCCGATGTCCGGCGCAGGTGCATTCAACGCAGCGCTCATGGAACTTGGTGCTCTGGTCTGCACGCAGGCCAACCCCAAATGCAGCGTTTGCCCGGTGCAAGGATTCTGCGCAGCGCACCGCATGGGCGAACCGGATGTATTGCCCATCAAGTCAGCTCGCCCAGCCATTACGCAACTTATAGAAAACCGTGCGCTGGTGCATCATCGAGGCCGCTTTCTGCTTCAGCAGGAAAAAGGCACTCGTTGGCGAGGTCTGTGGCGCATGCCCGATGGCTCGTCCTCGCAGCAGCTTCTCTGCATCCATCGCTACTCGATCACGCGTTATCGCATCACCATGCATGTTCGCGCGAGCCAGATTGTGCCAGCCCAGTCAGAAGATCTGCGGTGGTTTTCGCTGCGCGACATTTCCACATTGCCCATGCCCAGCCCGCATCGGACGGCACTTGGCAAGGCTCTCGCTGCATCGGACGCTGCCACATCGAATAATGCATGAATTTTTCCAATAAGCGATTGATCTTGTTTGCGCTGCCGGTATTCTCCTGCCCATGCCGAAGGAAGAAGCGATAAAAATGCAGGGAGTGATCTCCGAAGTTCTACCGGGGACCATGTTCCGCGTTGATCTGCCCAATGGGCGCAACGTGCTTGCACATATCTCCGGCAAGATGCGGCGTCACTTCATCCGCATCGTCCCAGGAGACAAAGTGGAAGTGGAAATGTCTCCTTACGATCTTACCAAAGCCCGTATCACTTACCGCGAACGCTGAAGGCTGGCAGGAAGGGATGGGTGATTGATTTGACCCATCCTCTACCCGATCGACATGGTCCGGGCCACGATCATCGCTTTGGTCGCTTTACTTACCCGGTAGCGATTTTTGAATACACGAAAGCCATCGTGCTTCATCTTTCGCAACAGCCGATGATAAACACGGCGCATTATTTCCGCCGCGACCATCGATCTGCGGTCTTCGCCAGGCAGCAGTCGCACAGCATCCGCATAAAACGCTTCCGCACGCCCGGCCTCATACTCCATCAGAGCCCGAAAAGCATATTTATCCGCTGCATCACGCAGACCTTCAGGCTGTAAGCCGAACCGCTGCATATCCTCCAGCGGAAGATATATTCTGCCACCATTTTCCAAATCCACCGCCACGTCGCGCAGGATATTGGTCAGCTGCAAGGCCATACCCAACGCCACAGCGTAGCGTTTGCAGCGAGGATTTTTGTAGCCAAATATCTCGATGCTCACCAATCCCACTACGCTCGCCACCCGGTGACAATACACCGCCAGTTCCTGGAACGTTTCATACCGGACAGGCTCCAGATCCATCCGCACACCGGCAATGATTTCCAGAAAATGTTCACGCTCAATCCCCCTGCGCTCGATGAGGTCTCGGACTGCGGACGCCAATGGCTGGGAATCGTCCGGCCCTGTTATTCCCGCTTCCCATGCCGCGAGTTGACTCGCTTTTTCCTGAACCGGCATTGCGGGGTCGTCCGCAATATCATCCACCAGCCGACAGAAGGCGTAGAATAATTCGATATCCCGTTTGCGGTCGCGTGGCAGGGAGACAAACGCCAGTGCCAGATTCGAGCGACTCGTGGCGGTGATCTGAGCAGGATCGTGAGGTCTCATGGAGTCTTTACTATCCGCTCCTCCACCCGCCCGGCAGATACACGCACCGCTCGCACATCGCTCGCGGGCTCTTCGCCGCCAGACCACACCAACGTCATCGCCAGCACCTCTGCCACACGACGTATGTCGGACAAAAACACATCCGCCGACGCAGCATCCATCGTAGCGCACGGCTCTTCGGCCACCAAGAAATTCGGACGCGTGATCAATGCTCTCGCCAGAGCGACACGCTGTTGCTGCTCTCCACTTAGACGAGCGATTGGCACGTCCTTCAAACCTCCCACCCCGGCAAGCTCCAGCATTTCAAGAGTTTCTTCCTGCGCTTGTTCGGGAGTTGCGGCACCAAGCTTGAAATAAGGCATCGCCACATTCTCAACCACAGACAGGTCTGGCAGCAGGTAAGGCGAAGAAAAAAGAAAACCCACATGCGCACTGCGAAACCTGGATAACTCTTCGCTCGACCAGCCCTGCGTATCATTGCCCAGCACACGCAGACGGCCTCGATCCGGTGCTTCCAGCAGACCCATCACATGCAGCAACAAATTTTTACCACCTTGTGGCGGCCCATACAGATGCACCTGTTCCCCACGTGCGACCTGCAAAGACACACCGCGCACCTGACTGGGATCGTCCGTTCGGAAAGCGCGACTGCACCACACATCGGAAGCCTCTAGGATTATTTCGGACATGATTTCTATGCGCACCGCCCGGCGCAACTGCACGTTATAGAAAAAAGCAAATAGGCTTTGCAATGTCCGACTCAATAACATCCTTTCCGCAAATCTCGCCATGCGGCACCCAGATGTTCGATTACGTCGCTTGCTACTACATGCTCAGCCGTCACATGCAACACCGCATGTTCCGCTGCCCGACCACAAATCCACGCTGCCAACATGGCACCGCCCCGCACCGATGCACCTTGCGCGATCAATGCAGCGCACACACCCGTCAACACATCGCCGCTTCCTCCCTTTGCCAAAGCAGGACCGCCCGTGGAATTATATGCCACCGCCGCCCCGGCTTCACAGACAACAGTCCGAGCACCTTTTAGTAAAAGCACATTGCCAAAACGCTTGGTAAAATTCCGGGCCGACTCCACACGCGTCATGGAATTCCCCTCGGGAAACAGCCGTTTCATTTCGCCCGGATGCGGCGTAAGGAGCCGCGTCGCTGCCATCGATAAAAGATCATCCCGGTGCCCAGCGAGCGCGTTGAGCGCGTCGGCATCCAACACACACGGCGCCGCGAACTCTTTCCACACAGTGCGCAACTCATCTTCGCGCCCGCTCATTGCACCCAGACCCGGACCGATTGCCAGGACATCCATATCCATCTCCATGGCCTCGCGGCAATCGCTGGTCCGTCGCACCATGACCTCCGGCGGACACATCTGCGCGAGCGTCTGATAAATTTCTGGCCCTGCAAAAAGCGTCACCAACCCTGCTCCCGAGCGCAATGCAGCAGTCGCAGTCAACACCGCCGCTCCGCAATATCCGGGCGACCCCGCGATGATGCCAACTCTGCCGAAAAGCCCCTTGTGCACATCGAATCCGCGTCGGGGCACATTACCTCGGATCAAATCTGGAATTATAACCTCGGTATCGGCTACTGCACCCACAGCTTCCAAAGCCTGCAGCGGCAATACCGCCAACCGTCCCACTACCGGCGTGGCTTCATCTGTAAGCAACCATGTTTTTGTAAACCCGATGCAAGCGGTGATGTCCGCGCGAACACACTCGGAATGCGGCACACCAGTGGTTGGGTCGAGCCCGCTGGGCACGTCCACGGCCACCACCAGTGCCTCCGACCCATCGCGAAGATGATTTATTTCTTTCGCAGCTTCTCGTATTTCACCCCTCAGCGGTCCAGTCGCTCCGATGCCGAGCAGGCCATCCAGAATCACGTCGCATCGCTGCGGTTGGGACCGCCCTTGAATGTCGTGCCCGATTTCGATCAGTTTCTTAAGCGTCAACGGACTCAATTGCTCTTGCGCTGCAGCCAGACGCACCTGCACCTGCCAACCTGCCTCTCTGAGCAATCTGCCAGCGACCAGAGCATCGCCGCCGTTGTGTCCCTTTCCAGCACACACGAGCACACAGCCCTTGGCGGGGCGGAACTGCGTGATCAACGCCGCCAATTGCCGCCCGGCATCCTCCATGAGCATCTCGGCTGTAGTGCCCTGCGCGAAAGCACGCTCTTCGGCAGCCACCATGCCTTCGCGATCCACGACACAACTGCTCATCGCCCGCGTCGTGTTTGAATAATGCCGCGCGCGATTGCCTCAGCCACAGCCTGGCGGTAGCGAGAAGATTGAGCCAGCTTGGCTTCTTTTTTATTGGTCAAGAACCCGCATTCCACCAGCACGCTCGGGAGCCGGTTGGTTCTCAGAACGTAGAATCCGCGCTGTTTCACTCCACGATTCTCCGTCCGCTGCACTCTAAGCAAGTTCCCCAGAATATTCGCAGCCAGCGGTCGTGAGGCACTGTTATAGTAAAATGTTTCGTAACCCCGTGCACCTTCGCGCTCCGCAGAGTTGTAATGGACGCTGACAAAAATCGCGTCGCGGTATTTCGAGGCCATGCTTACCCGCGTACCAAGTGGCACAAAGTAATCGCTCTTGCGCGTCATCACAGTCTTGAACCCAGATCTCCTCAAGATTTGCTCCAGCCTTTTTGCCGTGTCCAAAGCGACCACCTTTTCCGAAACCCGCTGGCCTGGAATGCCTCCTCTATCATGCCCGCCATGTCCGGCATCGATCACCACCGTTCGAAAAGTCTGCAACGATGCTGCCGCACCAGAGCTACAAAATAGAATAGTCGCCGCAACCAGCAGCCAACGTTGTGCCCTCGCCATAAGCGTCACGGTTTGGGCAACCCGGCAGGCCGATCCGAAATATTCGGCGCGGAAGGCGCATCCGGTGCCCCCGGTGCGGCGGGTACATCCAGGACACCCCCGACCACCTGCACGGTGCCATCGGCCAGCCGTTGCAATCGTGGGATGTCCGCGACAGCATGGTAGGTGCCGCGCTGGATCACCTCACCGTCCAGGCCCAGGTGAGTATATAAAAATGACTTCGGAGCGATCGCTTGCATGATGTGGAATTCATTTCCCTGATCGAACACCACCTTGGGAGTGTCATAGGAAAGCAAACGCCCCAGAGAATGCGTACAATATATGCGGCCGCTCTCAGGATCCACGATCCGCGCATATAGCCGTGTGCCTCGCGGCAGATTGTGCGAGAGCAAAGTGAAAAGACGTTCCCGCCCGGCATTTCCAGTCCCTGGCGGTATGCCCACGGTCTGGCGAAATATCACCTTGCCATCAGTGATGTCAATCTGCACAGGACGCGATGTGACGAACCTTCCAGTCTGCGCGACATAGATCACCGCTTTCACATTATACACGCCGAACTCTTGGAGCTGATACAGCTCGCGCACATTGACAGTGCGGCTCACCGTCTGGCCATTGGGAATCACCAATGGCGACAACCGGTAGTCCGGATTCACCGCGCTTACAACGCCCGACATGCCGGATGTGCGTGTGATTTCAAAACCAAACCACGACTGGGCGTTATCATCCCTCAGCTCCAGATCGGCACCGCTAAGATTGCGGATGGATACCGTCGCAAGCACCGGCTCATGCACGATGAAAAGCCGACGCTTGATTGACAGCTCCACCTGGACCTGCGCCATCGCGCTGGATGTAAACAGAACTGCTGCGAGGAGAAAGTATCTCATTTCTCAGGTGCTGTGTCAGACACCGTGCGGAACCCCACCCGCGTGTCACCTTGCTCGGGGAGCAGTACCACGATACGACGGGTCAGCAACACATCGGGAGAGCCATCCGGCAACGTGGAGTTGTATGATCCGCCGCGAATTACTGGCAGCACTTCCGATGTGTTATCCGGGTTTTTATCCCACGAACCGGTCCACTCCGATACATTGCCCGCCATGTTATACACATCGAACGGGCTGCGATCCTGCTTGGTCTCGTCCACCTCGGCCCAACGATTGTAGCCATCCACCGAACCAGTGATTGTCGGGTTCTGCGAGAAGTCTATGGCAGAATTGACGCCTTTGGCCTCGAACTCATTGCCCCATGGGTAGAGGTTGCCTTTGGTCCCGCGTGCGGCTTTCTCCCATTCCTCCTCGGTCGGCAGCCGATGTCCTTTCCACTTCGCGTATGCATACGCATCGTACCAATCCAGGTTGAACACAGGATGATCCAACTCCAGATGGTAGCCTTCGAACGTGACCGACTTCTTCCTCGCAGCCATGATCATCAAATCCCATTTAAAAGGCTTATGCGATTTGCCTTTGGGCTGTTTCTCGTGGTCGTATTCAGTGGTTGGATTTTTTTCCAGATGCTTGAGAAAGCGTTCGTACATGCCGATGCTGACTTCATACTGTGAGATATAGAAGGTCGGCAACGTGCGCTTCTCGCCATCCTGATAAATGAACTCCCCGGCTGGCACTTCCACCAGGGAACTAAAATCCGTCGCGGCATTGCGAAACACCTTGAAATACACCACCACGCCCACGATCCAGAACAGCGTGATCATGCCGATGGTGCTGAGGATCATCGACCGCCGTTGTCGCAACTTCTCCGCTTCCACCGCCCGGATCGCGGCCTCGTCCTGTGCGCTCAGTTTATAGGCATCCTTGGGCACAACTTGCGGCTCAAGATTTCGCACGGTCTGGATAAGTGCGCCCCAGGAGAGGAATCCGCCGCTGCCATCGATCTTCATCTTGGTGAGAAGCGAGCGCACCTCGGCGGATGCGGCGGCTCCCTCCTGCATAGCCGCACTGACGATGCCGGAAAGAGTTTTTATTTCCCGCTGCACCGCGATGGTCTGCTCCCCGCCGACCTGCGCAATGTTCGCAATGCGCGGGCGCTGATCGTTTCCAATAAATATGCTGCTGGCTTCGATCTCGGAATGAGGAACCTTGAAATGATTCAGGTAAGACAATGCCTCCGACACAATCCGGATCACCTGCAATGCGAGCTGATCGCTTAGCGATGAACCCTGCGCGATGAGGTCAGCAAGCGTGTAGCCGTCCACCAGCTCGCGTGCGTAATAGTAAAAGCCGTTGGCTTCACCAGCTTCATACACCGACAGGATGGATGGATGCTGCACATTGGCTTTGGCGCTGGCGTCCGCGATAAATTTCTGCACCGACTGCGGGTCGAGCAAGGCATCCTGCTTCAATACTTTGAGCGCAACCGGGCGTTGCACAGAGATCTGAGTCGCCTCATACACATCGCCCCATTCTCCTTCTCCAAGTTTACGAGTGATCTGATAATCCCCGATACTTTTGCCCTCCAACCCCTGGTCCGCAGCGGCCTGAGAGTCGCCATGAGTCTCGTCGCGGCGGCGGACACCTTCCATGATCACATGCTCCCAGCCAGATTGAATCGACACCTTCGGCGGTTGCAGACCTTCATCGAAAGAGAACTCGCCGAAGTCCCAGGCTATGACTTTATACACCGCCTCCTCCGCTTCCACACTGCCACTGATCGCGTGGACGATGCGGCCTTCCTGTAGGAATAGAACAGCTTTTTCCACCCCCTTGGCCAGGCGCAACCGACCACTGCGCCGACTCAAACAACACATCTGGATGATGTCCAGCAACTGGAATTGATCCAGCTTGCCCGTGAACCCTTGCTTCATCACATGCGCGAGGTTCGCAGCCTTCGCGCCGCCTTCCTGTTGCCCCACCGCAGCGGCAGCGTCTTCGCGCTCATACTCCGAGGTGCGCAGCGTCTGGTTGGCCTGCTCCACGGCTGCCAGAATCTCAGCAGTGTTCAGCGGCTTGTTAAAAATCTTATTCCCCGAGGCATGCGATGTGTACTCGCTAAGGTCGTAGCCGGTGATGAAAATCGTTTGCAGCATCGGATGATTCGCCAGCAACGCTTCCCGCAACACAAAGCCATCGATCCCGTCCATAATCACATCCGTGATCAGGAGATCGACGCCGCCGAGAGTCTGCACCAATTGCAAAGCCTCCTCGCCACTGGATGCGCCAAAGACCTCCTGCTCGCCCGAGGCCGCGATCAGATTGTGAAGGCTTTGGACGATCTCATGTTCATCGTCAACGATCAGGATTTTCATAAGCTAATTAGTTTCCGAATCAGGGGTGGAAGGGAATTGGCTGAGTAGGCTCACGGGATCGGCTCGCACATCCTCCAGCAGATCTTTGTAATGCACACGCACAATGTAGCCATAGTATTTCCGAGTAGCTTCTTCAGGTGTCAGTTCTTCGGCAGGCACTTTCGGCTGCACATAGCCCACTTCGAGAATCTCCACGCCATCGTCGCGCCAATCGGCCGGTGCTGTGATCCAGCGCGAATCGACCGTGGCATTGGTGCGGACAACATGTTCGTCCTCGATGATATCGAAAAATAAAACCTGGATCATCACATCGCGCACATCGATCTCCGCTTCCGGGCGCGCTCGAAGGCCGATTTTTAAATCCAGCTTTTTCGCCACTTCCGGGTCTTGAGATTCGATAACCTGGATTTCCATAAGCCCAAGCGTGGCACCGGGCTGGATGCCCTGCAAATCCGCAAGGTCCACCGGCATGCCACCAGCTTCGACTGCGCTCACATCGCGTGCGGCAAATGCAGGATCGAGCTTCATCCGGGCGAGATGGCTCAGTGCGCCAGCCGACTCGCCCAGCGCACTCAAGCGCTGCCATTGCTCAAGCGCCTTGTCGGTGAGCGACATCATCTCGTAGGTGAGCGCCATCTCCGCGATCACCAATGAATGATCCCCTTCGAGCGTCTGGGCTTCGCGGAGTTTAATTAACGCGGAATTCGTGTCTCCTCGCTGACGAAAGCTGCGAGACTGCTCCACCAATGCCGCGATGCGTGTCTCGACGGATACGACATTGCGCACCCTGGGCATGGGTGTAGGCGCAAGCCCGGGCAATACTTCCTGCTTGGGAACCTCCGCCACAGGGGCGGGCTGCTGTGGGGCGACTGCTTCCAAGGGTGCAGCGGCGACAGGCGCAGGAGCAGTTTCGCCGCGCTGATACAAAGCGTAGAAAGCCGCTCCGATCTGCACGACCAGCAGCACGCCCATGAGACTGATCGACACAATAAATGTGCGTCCGACCGTCTGGCGGGGCATCACTGGAGAAACTTGCATGAATGGAAGGGAGGTCAGGAGAGCGACCACCATAGATTTCTCTCTGAAAAGTGTCAAACGAAACACTGCCACCGATCTGGCGTGGGAAGCTTAGCTTTGGCGGCGGTGGTGTGCATCGCAGAGGTATATCGCCCAGGAGACGCCACGCATGGTTACCACAAGTTCTTTACCCTGGATGGCAATCTCACCCCCGTTCACACTCAGCGGCTTTAGCGATCCAAAAGTTTTGCTCGTCGTCTTTATCCGCGCGTTCGCTTGTTTGCCGCTTGGATTTACCGCGATGAGCACCCGCTGCCGACCCGCAGTGCGTTCATAGATGAAAGGCAATTCGCCTGGTGCCGCATACACAGCTCTGAACCCGCCTTCCGCTGCAAGTGCTGGATGCGCACGCCGCAGCGCGATGAGATTGCGCACGTGATTCAGCAACGACTCAGGATCAGACTCCTGCTGCGCCACCGTGGGGCGAGCGGTATCTGGGTCCAGTGGAAGATATAGCTTATCGGCCGAGGCTTTCGAAAACCCTGCATTTTTTCCCCCGGTCCATTGCATCGGCGTCCGCGCTCCAGCACGCCCATAACTGCCTTCTTTGGAAGTTAATCCTTCGACATGTCTCATGCCGATCTCGTCTCCCATGTAAATATAAGGCACACCGGGCATGGTCAGCAGAAAGGCGTATATAACTTTTAAATCAGCAACCGAACGATTTGTCGCGAGTCGGCTTATGTCATGATTGCCTGTGGGTAGGGAAATATACCCAAGGTTGCGTGTCTTCGAGTAGTGCTCCCGATATATGTCAAGAAACGCAGTGATATCACCACGCCCAAGTATATCGAAAAAGCTATGGCCAAACTTGTCTGCGACTTTAAAACAATCCCGTTCGCGCTCATGGCGGAATAACGTCGTATAAGCTTCGGTTCCAAAATGAATCATGAAGTCAATGTGGAATCCGGCCTTCAGGGCTGTAGCCGGGTGCGACCATTCCGCGATAAGCGCGGCCTCGGGATATTCGCTGTCGTACATCGACCGGATGTCGCGCCAGAACGCCATGGTCGCAGCAAAATCTGTATCGTTCTTCACCAGCGACGATGCCATGTCCACGCGAAAGCCATCCGCGCCTGCATCGAGCCAATAGCGCATGATGTTTTTCATCTCCTCCCTTACCGCGCACACGTCGGGATGATCCACCGGCAACTGCCAGGACTGCGCGGGATCGGGCGAAGCGAAGCCGTAATTGAGCGCAGGTTGGAAATGGAAAAAGTTCGGAACATAATTCCCATCGCGGTCCGAGTAGCCATGGATGCCTGCTAGCGGCTTGCCTGGCTCGCGCCAAACGTTGTCGGTCCAGATATACCAATTCGAATATTTGTTTTTTTCTGGCCGCGCTGACGCCTGAAACCAAGGATGCTGATCCGAGGTGTGACCCGCCACCAGGTCAAGACAGACTTTCATGCCACGCCGGTGAGCCTCGCGAAAGATGCGTTTTAAGTCCGCGTTGGTGCCATATCGTGGTGCCACGCGATAGAAGTCTGCCACGTCGTAACCCGCATCGCGGAATGGCGACACGAAACACGGGTTCAACCAGAGTGCATCCACTCCCAGCGACTGGATGTAGTCCATCTTCTTCAACACACCCGGCAAGTCGCCGATGCCATCCGCATTAGTGTCGAGAAAACTTTGAGGATAAATTTCGTAGAAAACCGCATCGCGCAGCCAGGAAGGGGTCGGTCGATTCATAGGCGATGCAGACTATTTCATGCGTGGCAAAAAAATGCCATTGGGAAAGTTCATTTCCATTAGTGCCCAAGCTTAACAGCTCAAAGGCATCTCCATGTAGATGCATGATACGGTATCAACAACCGTTCGTTGCTTTGTGGGCGACAGCCGCGAGACTCAAGCCTATCTCCACAAAGCATAGTCCTCCAGTTTTTCCTCTCCCCGTAAAGCATGAAATACCTCAAATGGCTCTCAGCCTGGACTGCGGTGCTGGCAGTTATGCTGCTGGGCTTCTACTCTGCTCCTAAGCAGCGCGATGCACTGTCCGCTCTGTCAGACATGGCCGTGCAGTCTGAGCCGCCAGATTTTACCACGCAGCCTGGATTGGCAGCACGCGTCCCATCCGCGATGCAGCCATCCGCGCCAGGCTCGATCCATAAATCGAATTCACCGCGCATCCAGCTCGATCGCCAGTCGCAACGCGACATGGGTCACCTACACACCCTCCCATTGCTGCCCGAGGATCCAACGCAGCTCTCCCCGGATATCTCCCACTGGCCCGGCGCATCGATTGCCAAGATTGGCCGCACTCCTTTGCAACCCGATGGAAGTGCGCGGCGAGTCATGATCATTTCTCCAGTCGATCTGCCTTATAAAATCCGGATCGAGGATGTGATTTTGCGAAAAGAAGATGGGTCGGACGAATTGGTGACCCGGCATGAAACGGTAGCCAACCATGTGCTGGCGAACTTTAAACCGGATATCGACACGGCAAGACTCCAGGCAGCACTGACGGCGCTGGGGAGCGCTTTGGATGCTCAGCTCAACGATCAGGGGCTTTACCGAGTCACCGTTCCCAGTCAGGAACTCGATGCGGTTCCCATTTTTCTTAAACAATTGTCCGCACTGACCGACCTCGTGCACTATGCAGAGCCCGACTATATCGTCCGCTCGGCATCTTCTCCGAACGATCCACGCTACATGGACGGCTCCCTCTGGGGTCTCCATAATACCGGGCAGCAATCGGGAACAGGCGATGCAGACATCGATGCGCCCGAAGGTTGGGCCATCCGCAAAGATGCTCCCGGTGTCATCGTGGGCGTGGTGGATAGCGGTATTCGCACTACGCACGAGGACCTCGCCATGAATCTATGGACTAACCCGAACGAAATTGCTGACGGGGTGGACAATGATAACAACGGCTTCATCGACGACCTGCACGGAATAAACGCTATCCAGCTCAGCGGAAATCCGGACGACGATCAAGGCCACGGCACCCATGTGGCGGGGACGATCGGTGCACGCGGAGACAACGGCGTGGGCATCGCTGGAGTTGCTTGGAATGTGCGCTTGATGGGGCTTAAGTTTCTGTCCGGTTCGGGTGGTGGTTCGACGTCCGATGCCATTCTGTGCATAAACTATGGCGTGGCCAATGGTGCCCATATCCTAAGCAACTCGTGGGGCGGCAACGGTTTCTCACAAGCGCTGCTCGACTCCATCCGCGCAGCTCGCAATGCTGGGGTGATCTTTGTAGCGGCAGCCGGAAACTCGGCATCGGACAACGATGCGGTGCCCATCTACCCTGCTTCGTTGCCCGTGGACAACATCATCACAGTGGCATCGACCACGCGCTCCGACGCCCTTTCCAACTTCTCGTGTTTCGGACAGGGCTCGGTGGATATTGCTGCGCCCGGCTCGGAGATTCTGTCTGCGGACCACGAGAATCTCGCGGGTTACAAACTTCTCAGTGGCACATCCATGGCCACGCCACATGTGGGCGGGGTGCTTGCACTGTTGCGTGCACAGTATCCGACGGAACCGTGGTCAGGCCTTATACACCGTCTCTATCGCGGTGGGGACCCGGTGCCAGCACTCGCAGGAGGAAAGATCGCCTCTGGTCGGCGGCTGAATCTCGCGGGTGCGCTTACGACCAACTCCAATCGTCCGCTCAATGATGAGTTCCATTCACCGCGAACCATTCATGGGGACATAGTGCTTTTGCGCACATCTAACCACGGTGCCACCGCCGATGTAGGTCAGCCTGCCATTCAAGGGGATGCCAATGCCAGGACGATATGGTTCGCATACACTCCGCTGGCATCCGGGTTGACCACAGTGCGCAACGCCCACGACCTGCAAATGTATAATCCGCAGACAGGCTCTTCCAACTCGATTGGCTATGACGTGATCTCCACGGATTTAGAAGTGTTTACCGGTTCTGAAATCAATGCGCTTTCTTCCACGGGCTCCGGGGTGAACTCCGTATCTTTCGTTGCGACGGCAAATACGACGTATCGCATCGCAGTTGCGGGTCGCAACGCGGCTGAAGGCTTGGTGATGCTGGAAGTGGTGGGACCTCCCAGCAACAGCACTCTCGCCAATGCCACCGCACTGCAACTGGGTAAATCGACCACGGGTACCAATCGCAATGCGCTCGCTGAAGTCGGCGAACCTCCGCATGCCGGTCAGAACGCCACTGCCTCGATTTGGTATAAATGGACTTCGAACCTTGGGGGACGAGTCGCATTCTCGACACGTGGAAGTTCCTTCAACACTGTCGCAGCGGTCTATTCCGGTCCGGCTGCGAACCCCACTATGGGCTCTCTCGTGGCACTCGCGTCGAATGACGATGCTGTCGGCGGCAACTATAGCCGCGTAGAATTTATCGCCGAAGCCGGAGCCACGTACTACATCGCTGTCGATGGAAAAAACGGAGCTTCGGGCACAACGACAGTGATGCTTTCAGTCCCGCCGGCAAATGACCATTTCGCATCCCCCATGGTGCTCTCTGGTGTGGACGTGGTGGGCAATGTGAACACGACGGGCGGCTCGCGTGAGGCAGGGGAGCCTGTCCCTTTCAGCACGGGTGGGCGTGGGGAATCGGTTTGGTATGTGTGGACAGCACCGCAGGCTGGCAGGACCACGCTGAATCTCAAGGGCTCGTTCTTTCCCGGATTGATCGGTGTTTATACCGGCAACTCGGTGCAGTCGTTGAATGTGGTGGCTGCCGACGGAGCGGGGAATCGGTTTGCTCAAGTCACATTCGATGCGGCACAGGGCACCACATACCGGATACTTGTGGATGCGTGGGATTGGTCCTTGGTCAATGTCCCGTTGCATCTGCAAATGATTCCGATCCCTGGAAATGACAATTTCGCTGACTCAGCGGAACTGCAAGGCGTGCGGGCTACTATCATCGGCTCGAACCGCGGCGGAACGCGCGAGCCGTCGGAACCTTCGGCCAATAGCAACAGCGGGGCTTCTGTGTGGTTTCGATGGACTGCACCAGCATCCGGAACTGTGGGCTTATATGTGCAACGCCTCGACAAACCTGCCCAATGGTATCCGGTGGTAAATGTGTTTACCGGCTCAGCAGTGAATGCGCTCACGCACGTAAAAGAAGATATCGGCAACGGCATCGGGAAAGACGCGTTCGCATTTTGGAGCGCAACAGCGGGTCAGACTTACCACATCCAGATCACCGGCCTCACCTCGTCGGGCATAGCTGGGGCCACCGGGCCGTTCTCGTTGGATATTCGCCCCCGGGAGGAGCATTCCGCGCCGAACGACCAGTTTGCGCAGGCGGTGGAACTTAATCCCACAATCGCTACTTACAATTTGCGCAGCCATAGCTACGGTGCCACTGCAGAACCAGGCGAACCGACGCACTCGGGATTTTCCCCGTCGGAGACTCTGTGGTGGAAGTTTACCGCGCCGGATGCCGCTCGTTACGTCTTCAGCACGGCTCTTTCTGAGGGCTCGCGAGGGACCACTGTTTATCGCGTTGCTAATCAGGCGGTGCCCGCGTTCGAGAATCTTGTGGCTGTCGCCAACAATGTCGCCACGGCAAATCATTTATTTAATGAAGTGGCGTTTGAGACTTCTGCCGGGGCCACCTATTACGTGGTCACTGAGCGTATGTCCGGCGGGCGAGGACGACACATCGTGCATTTTCAGAAAGTCCCCGGCAATTATCAGTTTGCAGGGCGCGCGACGTTGACCGGAGAGGCAGCCCAGGTCGCGGTCCAGAACCATGGGGCGATACGAGAGGCGAATGAGCCCACTCTGGGTGCTGCGTCCGGCTCTTTGGGTCATCGCTCCCTATGGTGGCAATGGACCGCTCCATCGTCGGGTGTGTACCAGTTGGATACAATCGGCTCGGAGACGCCTGCGAGTGAAGATGAAGCAGCTTATCCCGACCGCACAATTTACGGATTCGACACCCGGTTGGCCGTTTATACTGGCACCGCGTTGGGTTCGCTTTCGCAAGTGGCTTTCAATGACAGCCGCACGAAAGAAAGCTACGGCAACTCATGGATCAGCTTCCAACGCAATTCTCGCGTGGAGTTTACTGCCATCTCCGGCACCACGTATATCTTTCTTGTGAACGGTGAAAACCTGGACACTTTCTCCCACCCGAACCAGACGAACACGGGACTTATAAAACTCAATCTCGCAAAGCTCGTCCCTCCAGCAAATAACCATTTCGCGGACGCGACTGTGATCTCTGGCTCTCAATATCAGATCGTCACAACCACCTGGGGTGCAAATAAAGAAACGGGTGAGCCTAACCACGCGGGCATCTCCGGCGGACGATCTCTCTGGTGGAAATGGACGGCTCCCGAGTCGGGCACTTTTGTAGCTTCGACAGCCGGCCTGCTGTACGATGACTACCACGCACGCCGCACAGGCATCGGAGTCTATACAGGCACCTCGGTGAATAGCCTGACGATGATCACATCGAATCAAAACGGCGCGGGGATTGATACCGGGGACGACACGTGGAGCCATGCGCAATTCAACGCTGTCGCGGGCACCACATACTACTTCGGCGTCGATGCCAACATAGGAGGCAGTCTTTCATTTATCCTGAGCCGGCCGGCACCGAACGACCATTTTGCCAACGCCACGATGATGCAAGGATCGCGATGGACTGCTCACGGCTCGAACTTCGGAGCAACAAAAGAAACAGGCGAGC
Source organism: uncultured Chthoniobacteraceae bacterium (assembly GCA_965365475.1). Lineage (GTDB taxonomy): Bacteria > Verrucomicrobiota > Verrucomicrobiia > Chthoniobacterales > CAKUMP01 > CBDUBV01. The sequence continues at coordinate 22,045 of CBDUBV010000038.1, forward strand.
CGATGGTGGAAGATTTCTTTAATCCGCCGAATACAAATTACAGGTCGGTGTGGTGGCGTTGGACAGCACCCGTCTCTGGAACGATCACGGTGGACACGCTTGGCAGTCAGACTTTCAATGTTGCAGCAGTGTTCACCGGCTCGACAGTAAACGCGCTGACGCCGGTGACTTCCGTGCCAACCAACTCCGGCAACCCTTTCAACGGAGACGCGGAGGATCGTGCACGCTCGGGGACGCATCGCATCTCATTCAGTGCTACTGCGGGCACTACGTATTCGATCGTGGTGCAAGGTGCTGGGTACAACATGCCTTCCGCTGGGCCGATCACCGTCACGCTTAGTGGGCCACCTGCTCTGCCGTTTGCACCGACTGAGTTTGCCGCCGTGCGCACAGGTCCATCCAGCATCGCGCTTACCTGGAACGATGTGGCTGTGGATGAGGAATACTATTCCATCGAACGATCAACAAACGGCTCTACATGGTCTCCTCTGCACCAGACTCCGCCCGATGCCACGAGCCACACAGACTTAGATGCAGAGGATGACGCTATTTTCTATCGCATCCGCGCAGTAAACAGCGAGGGCAGCAGTGCCTGGGTCACGGCACAGGTCGTCGTGCCTCAGCCACCGCCCAGTCCGTCTGGCCTGATGGTGACGGCACTCTCTGCGCACGATCTTGTGCTAGGCTGGAGTCCCTCGGCCACGGCGGTGTCTTACAGACTTGAGAGCAGCTCGACGGGCGAGCCGGGCACGTGGGAGTTTCTTGCGACAAAGCCGGAAAACGCAACGGCCTATACCGATGTCGGTCTGCAGCCCAGCACCACCCGGTTTTATCGCGTTCGTGCATCCAATTCAATTGGCACCAGTGCCTGGGCATACGCTCAGGGCACGACGGAACCCTCCGGTGAACTTGAGCTGTCATCACCAGCTTTGCTCGTGGCTGAGACGGGTGGCAGTTTCACTGCAACCCTCACGCGCACCGGCACAACAGGCGATCAAGTCGTGCGTTTGACCTCGGGGAGTAGCCGACTCGGCATGCCATCCACGGTCGTAATTCCGGACGGACAAAGCAGCGTTAATTTTAACGTGACAATTATTAACGATGGTTT
>CBDUBV010000039.1:0-22791 GCA_965365475.1 uncultured Chthoniobacteraceae bacterium
CTGATCTGTGGAGGGTCGATCTTCGCTGCATCGCGCGAGGATGTGATGGATGCCGACAAGTTGATGGCGCTGATGAAGCAGCGCGGAATCACCGTGATGCAGGCTACGCCGGTGACATGGCGCATGCTGTTTGAAGCAGGCTGGCGCGGCGATGAGCGGATAAAAGTGATCACGGGGGGCGAACCCTTTCCGGCAGAAATAGCGAAGGCGTGGCGGGGGCACACGCGGGGCGTTTGGAATTTGTATGGGCCGACGGAAACCACGATTTACTCGACGGGCTTGTTGCTGGATGCAGAGCCGGAGCCGATCACCATCGGGCGACCTGTGGCAAATACGCGTTGCTACATCGTGGATGATCACCACCGTGTGCTGCCGCCGGGTTTGTCGGGTGAATTGTGGATTGCTGGTGCTGGGCTGGCACGTGGATACTGCGGGCAACAGGAGCTGACGCGGGAGAAATTTCTGCCGGATTGTTTTTCCTCGGAGCCTGGCGCGCGGATGTATCGGACGGGGGACCTCGCAAAATGGCTGCGCGACGGGCGAATCCAATGTTTCGGACGCATGGACCACCAGGTGAAGTTGCGCGGATTTCGCATAGAGCTGGAGGAGATCGAGTCGGTGTTGCTGGAACTCGCGGGGGTGCGGCAAGCCGTGGTCGGCGCGCGTGGCGAGGGTGAGCGGATGCGACTGGTGGCCTGGGTCGTTGCGGAGCAGACTGTGCCGATGGAGGCTATGCGAGGCCATGCGGCAGCAAGGCTGCCTGACTACATGGTGCCCGCGCAGTTTGTGCGACTGGAAGCTCTGCCTACTACGCCGAATGGCAAGATCGACCGCAAGGCTTTGGCTGTGTTTGAGGAGGGAAGCGGACAAAGTGAGCCTCCGCGCCCGGGGACGGAAACGCATCTGGCCGAGCTGTGGCAGGCTGCGTTGGAGCTGGAGCAATTGGGCAGGGAGGATCATTTCTTTCATGCGGGCGGGCATTCGTTGCTGGCAGTGCGTCTGCTCGGGCGGATCAATGCACGATTTGGAACGCAGTTGCCGCTCACGTATTTTTATCAATACCCGACGTTGGCAGCGATGGCTGCGGTGATCGATGAGGCGCGCGGGAATGAGGATGTCGAGCTGGAGACGCTGTTGGCAGAAATGAAAGATTTGTCTGAGGAGGAGGTCGCGCGGCTACTGGGAGGGGACCATGGATGAGCTGCGAGAGAAATTGGCGGCGTTATCTCCGGAGAAACGAGCATTGCTGCGGGCGCGTCTGAAGCCCAAGAGCGTGATCGCGCCAGGTGCGGATCAATCTCGTGGTCCGCTCACTCCGGAGCAGGAGCGCTTGTGGTTTCTGGATCAGAAAGATGGACCCTCGGCCATGTATAATGTGCCGCTGCTGTTGCGGCTGAGCGGCGCGCTGGATGTGCAACGCCTGGAGCTGGCATTGCGGGCGGTCATGACCCGGCACGCAGCGTTGCGCACTCGCATATGCGCGGAAGGCGGCGAGCCGATGATGCGGGTGGATGAGGACGCCAAGCTGAAACTGCTCGTGCTCGAGGGAGGCGAATCTGCGGCCCGAGAGCATGCACGCGAACCATTTTATCTGAATGACGACAAGCTAGTGCGAGTTGTTCTTTTTAAAAGTGACGACCAGGAGCACGTGTTGCTTTTAAATCTTCATCACGTGATCACGGACGGCTGGTCCAACGCGATCCTGCAGCGGGATTTGATCGAGGCGTATGAGCGTGGTGCATTGGAAAAAACGAGCGGCCCATCCTATCTGGATTATGCCAGGTGGCGCAGGGGGCGGCTGGCTGGTGAGGACGTGGGGCGTGCATTGGAGTGGTGGCAAACGCAACTCAACGGCGTGCAGCCGGGCTATGCGCTGTTGCCGGATCGTCAGCCCAAGGAGCGTAGTGTGGCACCGGCTGCCAATTATGGATTCGAGATCGGGCCGGTGCTTTCGCAAGCTGTGCGCAGAGCTGCGCGTGCGCAGAATACGACGGTGTTTAGCTTTTTACTTGCAGCATTTGCAGCAGTCTCTGCGCGCTACACAGGAGATGCGGAGCGGGTAATTGCTTCGCCTGTGGCCAATCGCACATTGCCGGAGCTGGAGGACGTGGTGGGATTTTTCGTCAACATGATCGCGCTGAGGCTGCGCGTGGACGACGCGACGACCTGGATCGATTATTTACGACAGACTTCTGCTGTGGTGATCGAGAGTCTGGAGCAACAGGAAGCTCCTTTGGAGCGAGTGCTGGAGTTGCTTCCGCATCTGCGCGGCGGTGCAGATTGTCCGCTGCTGCGCACGGTATTCAGCCTGGAGAAAAGCAGCGGCCCACTCTCTACTGGAGCACTGCGTCTCTCATCTGTGCCAATGGATGGCGATACGGCGAAGTTTGATTTCATGCTCATGGTGCAGGATGCTCCGGAAGGGATGCGTGGGCATTTGGAGTTCGATGCCGGGTGCTACGAGATGGCGATGGCGGCTGGGTTTGCGGAGAGTTTTTGCAAATTTCTAAAGGCCGTGTCGGATGAGCCCGCCACGGTGCTCGGAGAAATTCAGTTGGGAAATGCGCTGCTGCCTGTCCCGGCCTTGCAGCAGACGGAGTCGGTGGTCACCTGGTTTCGCAACCACGCGTGTTCGCGCAACAAGGCTCTGGTTGTTTCCGGGGGAAGACACGATGGCGCGGAGATGACGTTTGCAGAGCTGGACGGAGCATCCGACCGGCTTGCAGGTGCGCTGCAAGCTGTCGGAATCGTGCATGGCGATGCAGTGGGGGTGTGTTTTTCTCGAAATACCGATCTCATTGTGGCACTGCTTGCCATACTGAAATGCGGCGCAGTGTATGTGCCGCTCGATCCGGAATATCCCGAGGAACGTCTGCGGCTCATGGTGTGCACCGCGAAGGTGAAGCGCATACTCACAGAGTTCGACACACGCTTCGAAGGAATGGGAATTGAAGTCAATGGACTCACTGCTCATGAGTTCCGGCCTGTCGAAGTGTCGGGTGAAGATGCCGCATATATTATGTTTACCTCCGGTTCGACTGGTGAACCAAAGGGAGTCCGGATTCCGCATCGCGGCATCGTGCGATTGGTGCAGGGGCAGACGTATGCGAATTTCTCATCTGAACGAAGATGGCTGCATATCTCGTCCATCTCGTTCGATGCATCCACATTGGAAATTTGGGCACCGCTGCTCCATGGAGGCGCATGCATCCTGTGTGCGGATGCGCACATCGATGGCGCGGCGATTGCGCATGCGGTGAGAGCGCACGGTGCGGACAGTGCATGGATTACGGCCTCATTATTTAACCATCTCGTGGATCACGATGCCGAGAGTCTGCGCGGGCTGGCTCAGATATTGACTGGTGGTGAAGCGCTCTCTGTGGCGCACGTGCGCAGGGCACAGTCGGTGCTACCGGGCGTGGATTTGGTTAATGGCTACGGGCCGACCGAGAATACGACGTTCACGTGTTGCCATCGCATCAGCGAGCCTGTTTCGGAAGATGCCAGCACGATACCGATCGGAGTGCCGATCTGTGGGACCACTGTCCACGTGCTGGATGAGCGATTGCGGCCAGTGCCACCAGGCGCGATGGGCGAGCTTTATACGGGCGGTGCGGGTCTGGCGATCGAATATGAGGGACGTGAAGACCTGACCCGGGAACGATTTGTATGTCTGGAGAATGGCGAGCGGGTTTATCGCACGGGCGACCTGGTGCGAAGTCGTGTGGATGGGACCATCGAGTTTCTTGGTCGGCGGGATGGGCAGATAAAAGTGCGCGGGTTCCGGATCGAGGCTGCTGAGGTGGAGGCTGCGTTGCGCACCGTGCCAGGGGTGCGTGCGGCAGCTGCGGCTGCAAATGACGAGGGCCAACTCATCGGCTATGTCGTGAGCGAGGGAGAAGTGGCAGAGATGGCACGCACACTTCTCTTGCGCAAACTTCCCTCATATATGATTCCGAACCGTGTGGTGCGTGTGGATAATTTGCCGCGCACCCGCAATGGTAAACTCGATGTGCTGAGTCTGCGAAGTGTCTCTTGCGGGGTGAGCCGCACCGCTCCCCGCACGCAGGCTCAAAAGTTTCTTGCGGACATCTGGTGCGAGTTCCTCGGCGTGAAGGAAGCGTTTTTGGAGGACGATTTTTTTGCAAGCGGCGGGCACTCCCTGTTGGCGTTGCGGATGTTTGCCGCGATGGAAAAACGCCTCGGCCGCCGTCTGCCATTGGCTGTGCTGTTCGAGTCTCCGACGCTTGGCGCCCTGGCTTCGCGTCTGGAAAATGAGGACACGCCGCAGTGTGTAGTGAGGATGCAGGATGGCGCGGGGCCGATTCCTTTTTTCTGCGTGCATGCTGGGGATGGTGGCATTTTGTTTTATCGCGAACTGGCGGCGGAACTGGCCGGCGTGTGTGCGATCTACGGCGTGGAAGCTTCGTGGCTCGCAGGCGGGCACGCGGAGCAATGTTCCATCGAAGAGGTGGCTGCGGAGTATGTTGGCAGGATTCGGAAAGTGCAGCCGCACGGCCCCTATCGATTGGGCGGCTTCAGCTTCGGCGGCGTAGTGGCTTACGAGATGGCCAGGCAGTTGCAGCATGCTGGCGAAACGACGGAACTTGTCGTGCTCTTCGATACATTTAATCCTGCGCACCCGCCACAGCGGTTGACTTTTGGCCAGCGGATGCGGCGCAATTATCAAGCGGCGGCTGATAGAGGTTGGCTTTCCATGGCCGCATATTTTGTCTCTCGCGCATGGGGCAAGGTCGTAGCTAATTTTTTCAAGCATCGAGAGCATGCCCGACGCATGGCAGCCGATGTGATGGAGCACGCGGGCCAAAACGTGCCCGTGGATTACCAGGTGATTCAGGCCCGTGAAGCGCATATCCGCGCGATGTGGAATTACCGCCCGGCAGCTTACTCGGGCAAAGTGGTATTGTATGCTGCGGAGGAACCACTGGAGGGTTGGCATTATCCGCAGGACCGCGGCTGGGGTGAATGGGTGCAGGGAGAGCTGGAAGTGATCGAGACACCTGGCTCACATCCCACCATCCTGCAGCAGCCGCAGGTCAAAGTGCTGGCGCGATCTTTGCGCGAGCGGCTGGAGGCTCAACCCGTGGGCGCGGTGAGTCCGAGCTGACGCAGCATATGCCACAAATCGGACGTGGACATGGTCACCGATTCCGATTCCGGCTCCCATGTCTCGGGCGGCAGGGATGCGGCATGGTGGAAGTGCTCGAAGAGGATGCTGCCTGACCAGCCGTTCACGCCTCGCACTTCGGCCCGCAGTGGTTCGTTGCGGGCGGGATCGATCCACACCCGGACCACGGCATTCGGCATGCCGGATTTGCGGGCAAGTTCCGGCGCGAGTCGGAGATCGGCCATGCGTGCCGTGCGCTCCCCCACTGCGGAAGTGCCAAGGTCTTGGACCTGAAGCAGCGCGGGTAGGAACACAATAGCCGCGTCGTTGATGGGAAGACGAAAGGGACCGGGCGCAGGGGCATTGGCTGGTGTCGCACGGTGCGTGAAGTTGGCGAGCAGAGGTTGCAAAACATCTGCGGGAGTGCCCCAGATCACATCGCCGCGGCGTGCAAGACTCACCCGTCGCCCTTCATGCAGCGTGTCGATGCGCAGTCGGTCGGGTGCCGCCATGCTGAGGATGACGCGGCGACGTTCACCCGCTGCTGCGATCACACACGTCATACGCCAGGCGCGGGCATCCGGCAAAGGTTCCTGCATGAATGGGCTTAAAATCGGCTGCAAAGTGCGGGAGAGAACGTCGTAGATATTGGCCTCCTGGGCAGGAGCGGATGTGGTGCACGCGACCAGTGCAAGCAGCAGGGCGTGGATTGCATGTTGTCGTTTCATTGACCGTAGTCTAATAGCTGTGTTGCGTGATGACATCTTTGTTTTACCATCCATGGGCGGTCGGCGGTGCGGAGTTTGCGCTGCGCGAGGCCACAGTGCCGGGTAAGATTATTATCGGAGTGCTGTTTGTGGCTTCGATTTTCAGCTGGTCGGTCATGCTCACGAAGTTCCGTCTGCTGCGGCACGCACAGCGACAGAACGCGCGTTTTCTGCGGGAATTCCGTCTAGACCGGCAACCCTTGCGGCTCTACGCCGAGCAGCACCGGTTCGATGGCAGCCCGCTCTGGGCTGTGTATCGAGCGGGCTGCAAAGAGATGAGCTTTCAGATACTTGGCTCGCCGGAGGTGGACGATACATTTCGCGGTCGCCTGGATATAGCGGATAAAATTTCGCCTGCACAAATGCGGGCGGTAGCTGCTGCGATGGAACGCGGCGTGGGCGAGACAGCATTGAAAATCGAAGGGCAGATGATCCTGCTCGCGACCGCCGTGAGCGGTCCACCTTTCCTCGGATTATTGGGAACAGTCTGGGGCGTGATGGATACTTTCTCGGGCGTGGCGATGGCGGGACAGGCAAATCTCGCGGCCATGGCGCCGGGCGTTTCCGGCGCGCTGCTGACCACCGTGACCGCGCTGCTGGTTGCGATCCCGGCTATGTTTGGATATAATTTTTTGGTCACCAGCATCCGGGCTATGATCGTGCAGATGGATAATTTCGCTGCGGAGATCGCTTCGGAGTTTGAACATAAATATGTGGAGCATGGAGAGCGCTCCTCGTTTTTTCGACGCTGATGCGCAGGTATAGCCAACGCCACAATCTCACCACGTTGTCGGAGCTGAATGTGACTCCGCTGCTGGACCTGGCTTTCGTGTTGCTCATCATTTTCATGATCACCACGCCGCTGCTGGATAATGAGATGGAACTGGTCGCTCCAACAAGCGACACCGCATCCACGCAGATCGACCCGGCCAAAGTCCGGACGGTGTCGATCGACCGCAATGAGCAAATCCGAGTCGATGAAGAGGAGATCACGCTGGGTGAATTGGAAGCGAAGATGCGACAGTTGAACGCGGAACAGCGAGCTGCGGCAGTGGTCGTGCGTCCGGACAAGGAATTGGGCGTGCAGAAACTCGTGGACGTGATGGATGTATTGCAGCGCGCTGGAATCACAAAAGTTGGCGTCGCCACAAGGCCCAAGGAATGAGCGGTGATGGACGTTTCAAGCGCAACACGGCGATTGTTGCGTTGGTGCACGTGGTGGCGGTCGCGCTGATTTTTTTAAATTGGAAAAAAAAGGAAGAAGAGATCGTGATCTGGGCGAAACCGGCCGACTTTATCAGTTCCGAAATAGTCGAAGAACAAACACCAGAGCCGACCCCGAAGCCATTGGATGACCCGCGGGCGACACCGCTTCCGGGGATCATTCCGCTTGCGACCCCCACACCCACGCCCACACCCACACCAAAACCTACCCCCAAGCCGACCCCAAAACCTACGCCCAAACCCACTCCAAAACCCACTCCAAAACCTACGCCTAGGCCAACACCAAAGAGCACCCCTAAACCGACGCCAAAGGCCACCCCCAAGCCCACACCAAAGGCAACGCCCAAGCCCACGCCAAAGGCCACCCCCAAGCCGACACCGAAAAGCACTCCCAAACCCGCCACCACGCCCGAAGTTCGCAAAGCCGAAGCAGTCTCGGGTTCCTCCGCTCAGAAGTCCGAGAAGCCTTCTACCGGGCAAGCCGCCAGCAGCAGCGGCACGGCTGATTTCGGCTACTACCTCAACATCATTCACGATCGTTTCCACGGCCAATGGGATCAGCCCACTTCCATTTTCGACGCCAATAATCAGTTCCTCGTCACCGCCCGCATCCGAATCGAGCGGGATGGGCGTGTCTCGCGCGCGACCATCATCCGCCGATCAGGCAACCCCGTGATGGATGAATCCGTAGATGCTGCTCTGCAACGCGTGCGTCAGATCGACCCGCTGCCAGCAGGTCTCGGAACTGGTTTCTACGAGGTGAACATCAATTTCGAGCTGCAATGAGCCACGCAGGCTACTTCACTTCGCTCCCAAGGCCGACAACCGCTCTCTTGCCTGGTCGGTATAAGACGAACTCGGGAACTTGCTGATCAGGTCCTGATATGCCGTGCGAGCTTTGGCCAACTGCTTCCCACGTTGCGGCTCGGAGAGTCCGGATGCTTGAATCTCCAGGAGTTGCGCCCCTTCCCATAGTCCTTCCGCAGCGAGCGCAGGCACGCCTTCGTAAAACAATGCGATCTTGATGAAATAATCGATCGCAGCATTTAACAACTCGGTTTTCTCCTTCGTATCCGTCGCAGCTTCATAAGCTTTCTTTTGAATGTGCCCACCCAAAAGCATGGATTTTGCCCGCAACTCAGTTGTCGCCGTCTGTGCGCGAATGATCGCCGAAAGCATCGACAACGCCTCATCGCCTTTGCCTTCTTCAAACAACCCGGCCGCAATACCATAGTTTGCCTCAAGCAATTTCGGTGACCACGGATACAGTGCCTTCAAGCGTTCGAACAGCTTCGCGCTTTCCACAGCATCGCCCGATTCCTGCAGGATGCGCGCCTGTCCGAACAACACGATCGCCTGAGCCTCCTGCACCTGTGCTGGTGCGGTTTGCGGGTCCACTCCGGCAGGAATTGGAAAATCGTTTGCCAGCTTCTCATACACAGCTCGTGCCTCATCAAGCTGCTTGCGATCGATCAAAGCCAGGCCATACAGGTCCAGATCGGTCGGCGCGAGCACGATCTCGGGCCGGTATGCATCGCCCATGATCTTGAGTGCCCGCTCGGGATCGGTCGCATACAGATGCGAAGCCAGCGTAAACAGCACTTTGGAGCGAGTACCCGGATTGGACTCAAATTTCTTCGCGAAATCTTCAAAGTATTTTTCCAAATCCTGTGCGGTTTTCTGCTGCGATGCGACGAGCATGCGTTGCGCTTCGAGCAACGATTGCAACGCCAGAGCGACCACCGAGCTGTCTGGAAATTTCTCCAGCACCTGCTCTGCGGAAGTCACGCTCTTGTCGATGGCGGTATTCCATTCTGCACGTGTCTCATCGGGCAGTGCCACATAGCGTCCCATGGCGGTGGCTTTCATGCGCCATAGTTCGCTCAGCTTCAGCCACGCTTGCGGGGTCTGCTCCGTGGCGGGAAATTTCTCCACATATTCTGCATACGGCGCGATTGCCTCCTCCATCTTGCCTAGTGCAAGCTGGTTCTGGCCGATGGTATCGTATGCGCCGAAGACTTTCGAATCCTCGGGGTATGCTTTCACAAAGGCCTGCATCTCTGCGATCACATCGTCGGTGCGTTGACTGCCAGCAAATATCTGCGCTCGCTGGAAATAAGCGAAACTGGCTGGCTCAGTGCCCGGAAAAGTCGTAGCCACGCGCTGAAATGTCTCCAACGCCGCACCGCTCTCGTTCGCCGCAAGCTGCGCCTGAGCCAGGCTGAACATGGCAGCGGGTCCCAGGTTTTTATCCTCCGGATATTTTTTTAAAAACGAGTCAAACTCCTTGATCGCAGCCGCGGCATCGCCTTTCTGCAACAGACTGTAAGCGACCCAAAAATTGGCGAGTTTGACATTTTCGGCATCGTCCGGGTATGTGCTCAGCACCTTCCGATACTGCGCGAGTGCTTCATCCCAGCGTTGAGTGTCTTTATAGACATTGGCGATACCCATCTCTGCTTGCGCAGCCACAGCAGGCGGTGCGTTCTTGTTTGCAGCCAGGTAATCTTGATACGTTTTCAGTGCCTCATCATACCGGCCAAGACCCATGAGCGAATTTGCTTTTTGCACCACGGCCAGCGTTGCAAAGGAACTTTCCGGATATAGCTCGCTCTGTTCCGCGAGATACTTCGTGGCTTCTTCTGCACGACCCGCTGTGTTCAGCATCGTGCCCATGGCTAGAGGCAGATTCGATGCGATTGGATGCCCTTTGTATTTGGATTGGAAATCCTGATAGTTCTCTACCGCCTGGTCGATCAAGCCCTGCAGCGCGTATGTCATGGTGATGTAGTAGAGTGCCGCACGCTGGTTCTCCTCGCTTGTTGCCGCCGACTGGTTGTGACGCATGAGCACGCGAGCCGCGTCGTAATCACCCAACTGGAAAAAAATCTGACCGGCTTTCATATTCGCCGCCACCGTCTGATCTTCCTTCTCGCGAATCTGAGCCAGCTTGCCGCTTTCTCTTTCGTAAAAGCGTTGCAAGCGCTGAATCTCGGCTTGGTTGCCACTGCGCAGCGCGGGCTGACGGGCGTCCTGGATCTCCTGCAACCGACGTTCCTGCACGGCGATCATTCGCTCTTTGCCATCGACTTTTCGATATGCGTCCAGCGCGAGCTGGAGTTGTTTATTCCGCTGCGCCTCGTCCTGTGTAAATGCGGCGCGGTTGAACCGAATTTCCCCCACTTGAAAGATGGCGTCGTTGGCCAGAGCGACGTCGGTCTTGCGATCATGGATATCGAGCAGAAGTTTTTCCGCTTCATCGTAGAGAGGATCGGCGGCAGCCTTGTCGTGCGCATCGCTTTGCATGGCGAGGTTTGCTTGGGTAGCGAGCGAGAGTGCCAGAAGGTATTGGCTGTCTCCTAGCGTGGCACTTTTGGGAAACGCCGCAAGGTTCTCGCGCAGATCCTTGGCTGCTTCTGTGTATTTTTCGATCTGGAAATAGGAAAGCGCACGACCGTAGCGCGCGTTTTCTACTTCTGACCCTTGAGGATACTTCTGCAAATAAATGCCGTATTGCGCGATTGCTTTTTCAAAGGCTTCTTTGCGTTTCGGTCCCGGCTCCATCCCCGCAGCACCGGCAGCAATCGCCTGCGGCAGCAGACTGTAGCCGATCTCCTGCACGCTCGCCGGAGCAGGAGGGTCCAGGATTTTGCGGAGATATTCTTCGGCGCGATCATAGTTGCCCGCGAGCATGTTGGCATAGCCTGCTCGCATCTGCGCTTCTGGCACCTGCGCGGCTGTAGGGTAGTTCGACGCCACGGCTTCGAAGGCCTTGGCGGCCTCCTCATAATTGCCAGCATTAAACAGCTCCATGGCTGCCGCCAATTCTGCTTCCGCACCACCTTGAGCTTTAAGCTCCGGCACCGCGATGTAACTCAGTCCGATACAAACTACGAAGAAGCGCAATAAAGAGGGGATCATAGAAAATTAAAAGGCCAAGCTACCACATCGTCCGCGCGACTTGCCACCCGAAATTCATCCAGCTATCACGATTTACACCATGCGCCATGCATCTTCCATCTGGACACGTCGAGCGTTTATTTTCCTGTTAGTATTTGCCACGGTTTTGTTGGCCTTCTGGGCAGGTTCCCGTCGTTCAAACACGGCGGTCGGCGAACCAGACCTGGCACCCTTGCGTTCACAGCTTGAATTAAACGCCCAGCAAACCCTCTCGTCAGACCCACTCCTGGAGACAATCCAGCTCGAAGTGGCAGACCCCGAGGCTACTTATGATGACATCGAGCAACTCGTCAGCTCTGCGGGCGGAGATATCACGCCCATCTCAACTTACCCACTCGCTCACCGGTATCTGGTGTCGTTCCCGGCCAGTATGCGCTCTCAGTTGGTGGCAGCCATGAAAAGTCCTCAGAAAAAAAATGCACTCGGCGAGATGGACGCTAACAAGACTGGAGGACAAAGAGAATTCATGGAAGTTGTGATTCAAAAGTCGAAGGCATCAGCGCAATCAGAGTCCGCAACTGGCGCGGATTAGCCAGCTGCTTAAAGGTCGGCACCGCTTATAAATAGCCCTAATATTCCAAAAATATCTGTGTTCGAGGGGGTTGCGAATAAGTCGAAAAAAATTTTAAAAAATATTTGCGCATCCCCGATACTGGGGTAAGGGTTTGCCCGCACTCAACCCCAGATATACAAAACACAACCTGCTAATGCTATTTATTAAACTTTCTCGCGTCCTGCTTTTGTCCAGTCTTCTCTCTATCGCCCCATCGGCGTTCGCTTCAGGCAAGGCCGCTCCACGGATCAAAAGCTCTGCTGCTCAGGCCGCCAAACAAAACGCTGTATCTTCCAAATCTGAAATTACCGTACGACTCGCCAATACCAGCACACTGGTCTCCTACGATTCGCGCATGCTTGAAGCAGCCGAGATTGCAAAGAAGAGCGCAAACTCCCGCAGCATCCGCCGGTGCTGGCGTTTTGTGAAACGCGCTCTCGTGGCGGCTGATCTGGTGGATACATATCCAGGCACTGTCTATGCCAAGCAGGCAGGAAGCGAGCTAGCTTCTCAGCACGGGTTCACCAAAATTCCCGTTACCGACCCTTTTGCTGCGCCTGTCGGCTCCGTTCTTGTATATGGCGGCAAAGGCCCAGGGCATGTCGAGATCCGCACTAAGGAAGGTTTTGTAAGTGACTTTGCTTCTGCCAAGCCTTCCCCCCGCCCGCTGATTGGCGTGTATGTGAAACCGCGGCGCGAGGGTTGATCCGCCCGCGGCGCGAGGGTTGATCCGCCCCCGGCGCGGTCTCTCGGCCCGCAAGGGAAACTTGGATTTTCCTTTGATCTCCTTGGCTGTTTCCTCCATGGTCCCGCCATGTCTGAGAAGCCCCCAATTGGAATCCGAGGCGCGGTGATCGATGCGCCGGAGTACGGCAAATTGCGTGCTCATCTCGAAGGCGCGATCATCTTTAAAAACGACAAAATCACCCACGTCGGGCCTTTCGATCAACTACGCCGCCACCCTGACAACCAAGGCGTTCGCTGGTTCGATTCGCAAAATAAATTGATCGTCCCCGGGCTGATCGATATCCACACGCACCTTCCGCAATATCCGGCCGTAGCTCGCGGGGAATGCGAGCTTCTGCCCTGGCTGCGCCAATTGATTTTTCCCCTGGAACGTGAGTTCTCCGGCCAGCGAACTCTGACGGAAAGCACGCTTTTTTTTCAGGAACTTTTGCGGCACGGCACCACCACGGCTTCCGTATTTACAGCGATCTTCGAGGACAGTTGCGATGCGGCATTTCTTGCAGCAGAAAAATGCGGCATCCGCGCGCTCATCGGCAAGATGATGATGGATGTGGGCAGCTACGGGACGCATCAGCCGCGCAAGGTCGTGTCCATCTCGGTGCTGGAGAGCGAGCGGCTATGTCAGAAATGGCATGGTAAGGCGGATGGCCGGTTGGATTACATCTTTTCTCCGCGTTTTGCGGTGAGCTGCTCAGATAAGCTTATGCGTAGCGTTGCAGTGCTGGCGGAAAAATATGGCGCATATATCCAGACGCACCTCGCCGAGAATCGGGAGGAGATTGCGAAAGTGAACAATCTGTTTATGTGGTCGGAATCCTACACGGATGTGTATGACAAATGCGGCATGCTTGGGCCGCGCACGTTGCTCGGGCATTGCATTCATCTTGGCGAACGGGAGATCGAGCGTCTGGTCGCCACGAATTCCAAGATCGCGCACTGCCCCACCTCGAACCTCTATCTGGGCAGCGGCATCATGCCTCTGGACAAGTTGCGCCGTGCGGGTCTGACCATTGGGCTGGGATCGGATGTGGCGGCGGGGCCGGAAATCAATATGTGGCAGGTAATGCGCTCGGCTGTGGAGTCTCAGAAAATGCGTTCATTTTACGAGGATGGCGTCGAGCGGTTTGGGCCAGTGGAGGCTTTCCATCTCGCCACGAAGGGGGGTGCGGATGCTCTCAGCAAATCGGAGCTAATCGGGAGCCTGGAGCCTGGCAAGTCGGCTGATTTTCTCGTGATGGATATCGCGGCACTCCTGCCGTATGGCCGCAAGATCAAGACCTTTGCAGCTCCTTCCGCAGAGGACCTCATCGCGATGGCTGTGTATCGCGGGAACGCCTCCGCTGTGCTGGACACTTACGTGGCAGGAGAGCCGGTGTATCAGGCACCATCGCGCGACCTTTTCTCATGAGCAAAAAATACGGCTCCGACCTCATCGCTCTGGCTTTGGAAGAAGACATCGGCGCGATGGATATCACGGGCGAATTTTTTATTGATGCCGCGCATCGCAGTAGCGGTAGAATTTTCGCCAAAGAACCCATCGTCCTTGCCGGCATGCAAGTCGCGATGGAGACATTCCAGCGCGTGGATTCGCTCATCGAAGTTGCGGCTGTGGCTGACGATGGCGCACGGGTGGGAATGAATCAGACGGTGCTCACATTTACCGGGCCGACTCGCTCTCTGCTGACAGCCGAGCGGACGGTTCTGAATTTCCTCCAACGGCTCAGCGGCATTGCGACTCTCACCCGAAAATATGTAAATGCGGTGGCGGGTCAGAATGTCAAAATCCTCGATACGCGCAAAACTACGCCTGGAATGCGTGTGTTGGAGAAAGCTGCCGTGCGCGCCGGGGGCGGCACGAACCACCGCATGGGGCTCTACGATATGGCGATGGTGAAGGACAACCATCTGCTGCGCCTGGGCGGGCATAGCGAGCTGGCGAATCGAATCGCACGACTGAAAGAGGCGCATCCGCACGCGCGGGTGGAACTGGAGGCCGACACACTCGCGCAGGTGGAATGCTTTCTACAAATACCCATGGTGGACGTCATTCTTTTAGACAATATGCCGGCCGAGACCGTGCGGCAGGCTTGTGCCTTGCGCGATCGGCTGGCACCGCCGATCCGGTTGGAAGCGAGCGGGGGGATCACCTTGGAATCTGTCCAGGAAATCTCGGCTGCGGGTGTGGACTATATTTCCATCGGAGCGCTGACGCATTCCGCGCGTGCGGTGGACCTCTCCATGGAGTTGAGCGATGATCCATGCGGATGACCGTGTAGCAGTGCTGTTGCGCACAAGTGCCGAGCCTCTGCCTGCGAGCGAGATTGCAGCCCGGCTGCGACTGAGCGAAGATGAGGTCGCACGGTTGTTGCATACGCTTCAGGCAGCGGGAGCGCCGCTCGTGGCGGTGCCGCATGTCGGCTGGCAGTTGCAGGGCGGGCCGCTGTTTGCGGGAGAGTTGGAAGCACTGCGGGAAGCTCATAGTCTGGGTAAAGCCACGCACGTGCTGCGCAGCACGCGTTCGACGAACGATCTGGCGTTGCGGGCAGGGCTGGAAGGCGCGCCGCACGGAAGCGTCTTTCTGGCAGAAGCACAATTGGGCGGTCGCGGGCGACAAGGGCGCACATGGATGGCGATGCCTGGGGAGAATCTGCTTTTCTCGGTGTTGCTGCGCCCACATACGCCGACGGCGCATTGGAATCGTCTGGCTACTGCGACCGCACTGGCAGTGGCCGAGACAGTGGATGATTTCTGCAGACAGAAATGTCAGATCAAGTGGCCGAATGATGTCCTGCTCGGCGGACGGAAATTGTGTGGCATTCTGCTCGAGGGCAGAACTTCTTCTGCGGAAACCGGGTTTGTGGTGGCAGGTATCGGGCTGAATGTGAACCAGACAAAGTTCCCGACTGAACTGGAGACGATCGCAACCTCGATGCAAATCGAAACCGGGCGCGAATATGACCGCATGCTGGTCCTGGCCGCTCTGCTCGAGAGATTGGAAACGCTGGCCGGGAGGATCGATGCGCACTTCCCCGCCATCGTGGAGCAGGCATGGTTGCGCAGCTCGCTCGCAGGAAAGACCGTGGAGATTCAGACAGGCTCGGAAGTGATAAGCTGCCGCGCACTAGGCATGGATGATGATGGTGGGCTGCAGGTGTGCGATGCTGCTGGTAAAGAGCGTAGTTTCCTCACAGGCGAAGTCGTCCGTGTCCGCAGCGTGGAAGCTGCCAGCACTTGAAGGCAGCAGCCTCTCACTGGGTGTGAAGGGCTGGGCAAAGAGTTGTTTGTCCTTTTTATTCGCACCGCCAGACTGTAGGAGTAGCCCATATGTTGCCGAGTGCATTTCAAGCCGGACAAAAACCTGAACATCACCCGGGGGCGGCGGTGGTGAGCGATGATTTCAGCATCCGAAGTCATAGCGCAGAGTTTGCCAGCCTGTGTGGGCATCCGCATGCAAACCTCACGGGCAAAGCACTGCAGAGCGTGCTCAGCATCGGCGAGGCGGACAGCGATGGGGGACCTGTGCCCATCCGCACCATGGCCGGAGGCCAACGCGCACTCGTAGGCCATTTCCAACCCGTCGCTGCCGGCACTTCAGGAGAATTGCTTCTCATCTTGACCGATCCCACTGCCACGCTCACCCCGATCCGCCCCCCGGCTGAAAGCACTGGCGATTTCGCGAGCCAACTCGTGCGCGGGCTGGCGCACAAGATGAACAACATCCTCACTATTTTTCACGGCTACAGCAGCCTTTTTCTGGCATACGAGAGTCTCGACGGCGATGTGCGCGATGGGTTGCAGGAGATAAAGAAGGGAGCTGAATCTGCTTCGGAATTGTTGGAGCGCACGGTATCCGCAGCGCGACAGATGCCAGTCGCGTTGAGTCCCGTAAATCTACAAACCGTGGTGCGCAGCGTGTGTGCTGCCTTGGAACGGGAGGGCCATACCCAAGTGCCGACCGACACGGAGTTCGACCCGAACTCCACCCACGCGCTTGCCGACGAAGCCCGGCTGAAGACGGTGCTTGTGGAGCTTGCACGCAATGCGCACCAAGCGACGTTGGCGGCAAAAATAAACCAACCCGTATTGTTGCACGTGCAGCGCATGCAGGGCGCGGCTGCGGGCCGCATCGTGGTCTCCGTGATCGATCGGGGTCTGGGATTTCCCGAGGGCGCAACTGCGCAGGTGTTTGATCCTTTTTACACGACTAAAAAAGACATCGGCTGTGTGGGACTTGGTCTCACTGTCGCGCGGACGCTGATCGAGCAGATGCAGGGAGCGATTGAAATCGTCCCTGCGGATCAGGGCGCGGAAGTCCGTCTCATCCTGCCTGCTGCGAGCTGAGATGATCCCGCCGCCAAGCCCACCGGACGAGGACGAGCGCCTGGCGGCGCTCGAAGCTCTGAGCACTCTCGATCTACCGGGCAAAAGCGTCTGTGAAGCGGTGGCAAGACTTGCGCAGCAAATATTCCAAATCCGCATGGCGGGCATCAGTTTCATAGACCGGCGGCGGCAGTGGTTTATCAATCACGTCCCGGATTTCCCGCAGGAAACCTCTCGCGAAATTTCTTTTGCTGGCCATGTCCTTGCTTTGGACTCTGTGCTGGTCGTGGAGGATACGCTACTCGACGCGCGGTTTGCAGATAATCCGCACGTGGTGTCCAGCCCGCATGTGAGATTCTATGCAGGGTGTGCAGTGCACTCTCCGGAGGGCCATGCGATCGGCGTGCTATCGCTCATGGATACCCGGCCGCGCCGCATGAGCGAGGATGAGAAAGAAGCACTCAAAGAACTTGGCACCATGATCGAATGCGAACTCAAGCATCGATCCGCTTCGCAGACCATCACGTTGCCAATGCAAAGCATCCCTTCGCTGACCTACATGCCCCGACATCGGCAAATGGATGCGGTTGCTCCGCTGGACCGCCCGCCCCCCGTGCAACTCGACCCGGAAGTGTTGGATGAACATTATCTGCAACAAATCGTGCAGAGTTCGAGCTTGTCGCCATATTATCTGGCGCGTGTGCTTGGCGCATTCCGTGAACAATGCGAGAAAGCGGACGGAATACTTCGCTGCCAACCCTCCGCAATTCTCACTACGCAGATAGACAATCTTGCAGCGAGTGCAGCGCATGTGGGTGCGGATAAGTTGGCCATGGAATGCAACGAGTGGACATCGTCCGCGCCGCCCGCCCGCCTTCTACATTGTCTCAGTGAAACCTCCGAACGCATCGGCCATTTTCTTCGCGCTTTGCCGGTGGAGATATAACAAAATTCATGGTCGATTTTCTCATCGTGGGTGCTGGGTTTGCAGGCTCTGTGCTGGCTCGAAAGCTGGCGGAGGATTGCCATGCAACATGCCTGGTCGTGGACCGTCGCGAACACATAGCCGGCAACGCCTTCGACTCGACCGATTCTCATGGTGTGCTATTGCACCGATACGGCCCTCATTATTTCCGCACCAACTCCTCGCGCGTGGTTGAATTTCTGAGCCGGTTCACCACATGGTATCCGGTCGAGTATCGCATCCAATCCTGCGTAGAGGGCAAGCTGTGGCCATTCCCGATCAATCTAAACACGTTTGAAATGCTTCTCGGACGAGCATCCAGCAGCGCTGAGATGGAAGCGACTCTGGCACAATGGCGGGTGCCGATAACGAGTCCGGCAAATTCCGAGGAAGTCATCGTCTCGCAAGTGGGTTGGAAGCTTTACGAGATGTTTTACCGCAACTATACCCGCAAGCAGTGGGCTCGCGAGCCCCGTGAATTGGACCCCTCGGTCTGCGGACGCATCCCGATCCGCACGAACCGGGATGATCGCTATCTGACAGAGAGTTTTCAGGCGTTGCCCGCCGATGGGTACACCGCAATGTTCGCCAACATGCTCGATCATCCACGCATCGAAGTTCGCTTGGGCACTGCGTATGAAGATGTGCGTCGCGGCGTGGGCTGTCGGCATCTTATTTACACCGGATCGCTTGATGCATATTTCGACTTCTGCCACGGACCGCTGGCTTACCGCTCGCTGAGATTCGAGGCCGAGACTCATTTTCAAGAATTCGTGCAGCCCGTGGTGCAGGTAAATTTCCCCAACGACCACGCCTACACACGCACTGTGGAGATCAAGCACGCTACCGGGCAGAAACTGCCAGTAACCACGGTGATGAAGGAATATCCCATCGAAGCGGGTACGGAGGCCGAGCCTTACTATCCCGTGCCCGCGCCGGATACGCGGTTGGTTTTTTCCAAATATCAGACACTGGCTGAGTGCGAACGCGATGTCACATTTCTGGGGCGCCTTGCAAATTACCGCTACTACAACATGGACCAGATCGTGGCACTGGCATTGACCACATTTGAAAAATTGCGAGTTCGCTTTGGCAATTGCGGTTGAGTATTTTTCTGGCTTTGTTACAAGCCGCTTTCCATAGCACAACAATGAGCACAACACTGCGAGTCACGGTCTGGGGCGAGAACGTCCATGAACATAAAAATGAACTTGTTGCCAAAGTGTACCCCGAAGGCATGCATCGCGTCATCGCCAGTGCCTTGAATGAACACGATGGCATCGATGCACGCTGCGCCACTCTTCAAGAGCCAGAGCATGGTCTGACGCAGGAAGTGCTCGAGACGACTGATGTTCTTACATGGTGGGGACATTGTGCCCATGGTGCGGTGGACGACCAGATCGTGGATCGTGTGCAGAAGCGGGTGCTTGAAGGCATGGGCCTCGTGGTGTTGCACAGCGGACATTTCTCCAAGATTTTCAAACGTCTGCTGGGCACCACGTGCTCATTGACCTGGCGCGAAGCCGGAGAGACAGAGCGCGTGTGGGTGTGCAATCCCGGACATCCGATCTGTCAGGGCTTAAATCCTTATTTCGAGATTGAGCAGGAAGAGATGTATGGGGAGCCGTTTGGCATCCCTGCACCCGACGAGACGCTGCTGATTTCCTGGTTTGAAGGCGGGGAGGTATTTCGATCCGGGTGTACGTGGAAACGGGGTAACGGGAAGATTTTCTATTTCCGACCTGGGCACGAGACTTACCCCACCTATTATCAAAAAGAAGTGCGGCAGGTGATCCGCAACGGTGTCCTATGGGCCGCGCCGGAAGGTTCGCGCTGGATTGATTCTTGCCCGAACATTCCGGTGGAGAAAGCTGCGGAACCGATAACAGAGCGCGGTCCGAAATTGCATCAGGCAGGCGAAGAAGGTTATCGGTAGGCTACAAACTTGACTCACTGCGAGGACTCGTTTTTGTGATGGCGGTCAAACTGCGGAACTTTACTTCATGAAATAAAAAACGGGAGAAGGAATTGCTTCCTTCTCCCGGAGATGACTGGCGTGAAGAATATTATTTCTTCTTGGTTTTCTTTGCTGCGGGCTTCGCGGCGACTTTCTTCTTGGCAGGAGCCTTTTTAGCCGGAGCTTTCTTGGCAGGAGCCTTTTTCGCAGGGGCTTTTTTAGCTGGTGCCTTTTTCACGGCTGCTTTTTTTGCCGGAGCTTTCTTGGCCGATTTTTTAGCGGGAGCTTTTTTTACGGGCATGGAATACACCCCCTTTCAATCCGCAGTTGCGGTGGGAATAAAAGTGTTGGGGATCAATCACTTCGCTTTGCATTTAGTGAACAGCAATATTCACGTCAATGATATTTTTGCAGTTGCAGACATCGTTGTATTATTTCGTGTGCGAGTTCTTGTTTGGTCGCACGCGGAAGCAATACCGAGACACCATCGGGATAATGTAGGGTAATCTCATTCTCATCGCTCTCAAACCCTGTATCCATGCGGCTCACATCGTTTGCCACGAGCATGTCGCAACGTTTTTCCACGCATTTCTTTTTCGCGTTTGCATCCACATCGTTTGTTTCCGCAGCGAACCCGATGATGAAATTTTTCCGCGGTTTCTGCGAGAGCGAGCGCAGTATGTCGGGCGTGCGAACCAACTCCAACATCAACACATTCTCGTGCTTCTTGATCTTTGTTGTGCTGGGGAGCTTGGGCGCGTAATCGGCAACGGCTGCAGCCATGATGATGTAGTCGTTTGCCGATGCCCGGGCATGCACGGCGTCGTGCATCTCGCGGGCTGTGTGCACATACACCATGTCCACCGCCTCGGGCGGCTCCAACGCCACGGGCCCGGATATGAGCGTGACACGATGTCCGCCATGCACCGCAGCCTCGGCGATTGCGTATCCCATTTTCCCCGACGACCGGTTGCTTATGTATCGCACGGGATCGATCGGCTCGCGTGTGGGGCCTGCGGTGATGAGGAACTTCATCCGATGAGTTCGAGCGCACGCTCCACGATCTTCTCCACGTCCCACAATCTGCCTGCGCCTTCGTACCCGCAGGCGAGCATGCCTGACTCAGGCCCAATGAAATGAACGCCACGCTCGCGCAATCTTGCGACGTGTTCCTGGGTGACGGGGTGTTCCCACATTTTGCCGTTCATTGCGGGAGCAATAAGAATGGGAGCACGCAGCACAAGTGCCAGCGTGGAGATCACATCGTCAGCAAGGCCAAGAGATAGTCTGGCGATAGAGTCCGCAGTGGCAGGAGCGACCAGCAGAAGGTTGGCGCGATCGGCGAGTTCTATATGGTTGGGACACCAGCCTTCCTGTTCATCGAACACGCTGGTCACCACGGGATGTCGGGAAAGAGTTTGCAGGGTGAGAGGCGCAATAAATTTCGTGGCAGCGGGCGTCATCAGGACATGCACATCGTGCGATGCCTTCACTAACCGGCTTGTTATATCTGCCGCTTTATACGCCGCGATGGAGCCGGTGATACCTAGAAGAATCGTGGCCATGGCAACTATGTAAAGGCCAACTCGGTCTGACCCGCTCCAGGGTCGCTCGTGTGGCGCATGCGATGGCTGAGGTAGCGTTCTGCTCGCATGATGGCTCGGAACTTTTGCAGATCTTCTTCCATGGATGAACTGATGAGTGTGTAGCGATAGTCGCGCCAAAGTGCCATCTCCGATGCTGCGTTGGCGATGCGCACATCTATCTGGGCCAGTGTTTCTGTGCCGCGCTTTATCAGCCGTCTTCTTAGCTCCTCCAGGTCGGGCGGCATGATGAACACATCAGCCAAAGCAGAACAAATCTGGGGATCTGTGCATGCTCGAATCTGCGCCGCCCCGGCGGTGTCGATGTCCAGCAGTACATCGACTCCTTCGCGAAGATGATCGGTAACGGTGCGACGCAATGTGCCGTAATGGTTTCCGTGAACGACTGCGTGCTCAAGAAACTCGCCCCGTTGAATGCGTTTGCGAAAATCTTCCTGGCTTAGAAAAAAATAATCTTCGCCGTCCGTTTCACCGGGCCGGGGTGCACGCGTTGTGCAGGAGACTGAATAAACAAAGTCCGCTGTCTGTCGCAGACCTTCACACAGCGTGCTCTTGCCTGCACCGGATGGCGCAGAGAGGACGAAGAGAATGCCGCTGCGGACAAATTGTGAGTTATTCAATGTTCTGAATTTGTTCCCGGATTTTCTCCATTTCCGATTTGCATGCAACCACGCATTGCGCGATGTCGGCATCGTTGGCCTTGGCGCCGAGGGTGTTGAGTTCGCGTTGAATCTCCTGTGTTAAAAAATCCAAGGGACGTCCTGCGGGCTCGCTTCCGCGAAGCTGGTGCGCGATCTGGGCGAGATGACTTTCCAACCGGGTAAGCTCCTCCGATATGTCACAACGGTCTGCAAAAAACGCGAGTTCTTTCAGCAGCCGTTCATCGGTGGCGTCCACGGCAAAACCCGCAGACGCGATGCGTTCCTGTAAATTATTGCGGTAGCGCAAAAGAACTCCGGGATGGAGCTGTCGAATTTTCCGAATTTTCTGCCGGACTGTTTTCAGCCGTTGAATCAGGTCTTTTGCCAAATGCCTGCCTTCACGCAGCCGCATTTTATCCAGCTCGACGAGCGCTGCTTCCACGGCGCGGACCACCGAAGGCAACGCCTCGTCAGCGGGCAGCGAGGCCTCATGCAAACGAATGACTCCTGGTGCTTTCAAGATGGTCTCGAGATCAGGCGTCCCCTCGAGGTTGAGACTGCATTTGAGCGCGTCGATGGCCGACCGGTATTGCGCAGCCAGGGCATGATCGATCGTGAGGCGCTGCTCCGTGTCTGGTATGGTGATATCGATGGCAACGTTGAGGCGCCCCCGAGAGATGCCGCCTGCGATCAGACTTCGGATAGGCGCGTCGAGCGTTGCAAATTCACGGGGCAACAAAACGTGGATGTCCAATTGCTTCCGATTCACCGATTGCACTTCGACAGCGACGCGCACGCCGGGCGTGGTGACTTCGCCCCGGCCATATCCCGTCATGCTTTTCATAAGCTTACACCAGGCCGAGTTGCATGCGGCCCGTCTCGCTGATCATGCTTTGATTCCAGGCTGGGTCCCAGACGAGTTCCAC
>CBDUBV010000040.1:0-22024 GCA_965365475.1 uncultured Chthoniobacteraceae bacterium
GATACCGCCACCACCACCGCCGCCAATGCTGCCTCCGCCGCCCATGCCCCCACCACCGCCACCAGGGCCGGAACCGCCACCTCCCATACCGCCACCGCCGCCGCCGATAGAGCCCGAAGAGCCGCCCACGCCACCTCCACCCCCTCCATTGCTGCCGCCGCCTCCGCCTGTGCCACCACCTCCCGCAGAGCCTGTTCCGTAGAAGCGAACCGCTACGTTTTTTATAAAACCATTGTCGGCTGCGAGTTCATCGGTAAAACGCACTTGCCATTCCCCGGCAGCGGACTCGCCCCAATGTTGCACCGACATGAAGTTCCATTTGTATTGAGTTCCAACAAAACTCGACCGGGCAAATTTCACAGTGCTGACCATGCCTGACGGCGAGATAAGATCGATGCGAACATCTCCGAAAAATGTGTGCTCCATCTCCAACTCCACCACAGCATGTTCAATCCGAAAGTTGGCACCAGAGAAGTCGAACGCCAGCGGAATTGTTTCCTGGTCGGACAATTCCAGGCCTTGGCCCGGAAAGTCTTGTCTGGATACGATGCTGCGTTGCGGCCCCAAGGTTCTCCACGAAGACGCCACGCGCACTGCTTCCACCGCATTCACCATTCCTGCTCCGAGAGAATGACTAAATTCCAGCCCGGCACCATTGCGACGGTATTCCACGCCAGGGCCTGCCACGCGCTTGGCGGTGCGGACGAGGATTTCCTGCACATCGCGCCAGCCCAGCGTAGGTTTGGCCTGGAGCATAAGGGCGATAACGCCGCTTACCGCCGGACATGCCGATGAGGTGCCTCCAAATGTGTTGGTATAGTCTGGGTCTTCGTAGTCGAAGGGTGGCGTGCCGCGGTTTACGGGTGTCGTGCCCGAGTTGTAGCCAGCTGCGCCGGTTCTATCGGTGGTGGTAACGCCCTGGCGATGAGGCGTGGTAGCCGGAGTAGGAGGCGAAAAACTGCTGGATGGCGCGGAGATGAGAATAGAGGAGCCCACCTGGTTGTAGGATGCGCGCTCTCCTTTGTCGCTCATCGCTCCTACGGCAATGGTGTAAATGGAGTTGGCGAGTTCGTTGGAATTTACATCCTGGGTAATTCCGTCGTTGCCAGCTGAAAATGTAAAAATTGTTCCCTTGCGCCCACGGCCTTCCGTAATTCCTTGAAGCAGTGATTGTCGAACCAGATTGCCTATATTCACAAAAGGACGGGTAGGCCCCCAACTATTGTTCTTGATGTGAATGGAAGCCTGCTCATGGGCCAACGCATTAGCAATTTGAGCACTGGTTACAGGAGCACCAATAAGCCGAATCGGGACGATTCGGGCCTCTGGTGCCGCGCCACTGACGCCTATGCCATTGAAGCCGCGGGCTGCTGCCACACCCGCCACTGCCGTGCCATGATCATCGTCCGCGAATTTCGGACTCGGGTCAGGATCGTTGTCGATGTAATCAAACCCTCTGGCGGCATCCATATTTTCAACTAAATCAGGATGCGTCAGATCGAACCCATCGTCCACAACACCGATTGTGATGCCTGCGCCTCTTCGTGTGGCCCAGACAGGCGTCACATTGATGTCGATCCCGCGGCCCGCGCTGTTGGCACCAGTGTTTAGTAGATGCCACTGGAACTGGAAAAGTGGATCGGAAGGCACGGACATGCGTTGCAATGTGTGTGCCAGCAAGACCTCCGCGTTCTCCACCCCGCGCATGGACTTTAATTTTTCCGCCGAATTCCAGGCCTGTAGCGAGTCGCGGTATTCCAAAATCACAGTCCGCTTGGCATAGTCGGGGCGCTCGATACCTTTCGCATTGGTGGTAAGGGCAAGTGCCCCAGGATTGCCACCCGACTTTAGCTCGACTAAGACTTTTCGCGACACATATGCTCGCGATTTCTCATTGCGCGGACCGGTCTCGGGATACGCAACCATCATTTCTCCCGCAGAAAGGTTGGTGGCACTGGGCGCACCGCCAGCAATTGGGTAACGCGTAGCAGGTTGCACATTCTTTTTGATCACGGAGCGACTTTCCAAATCATACACCTCATCCATCGCCAACACCATGTTGTCTGGGGTGGCCACTTCGGGTAAGCGCAACCCCATGCTGTTCTTGTCCGTCGCGTCCGATGGATCCCAGACCTGAGCATCCAGCCCGGGCATCAGAACAGATGAAATCAGTAAAATGAGGCTGGCGGCTCTCAAGAACCGGGCAGGGACAGAAGGGGCGATCATGGCCGCCAATAAAACACAGCCAAATTCCCACGTCCAGCCGATTCCGTCGCCCCCTGTGGGCAGCTCGCCAGGTTACCGTTTATTCTTTTTCTTATACGCTTTGCCGCCGTCTTTGCGCTCGTTTTTGAATTTACCTTCTGCAAAACGCGGTCTGTCACGATCGGGCCGGGGTTTGCGATTCGGTCTCCCCATCGGTTGCTCAGGTATCTCTATGCTCTCGCGTTTACCAGGATTCTGTTCGCGCTTTAATTCCGCGAGCGCCGCACAGGCGATGTCCGTCGGTGTGAACCCTTGCTCCAGCAGACGGTCCACCACGGGAATTTCCGCTGTGAGATTGCCTTCACTAAGCACCGTGCGCAACCGTTCGAACGCCACGTTTGTGCGTTTCTCCTCGATCTGCTCAAGCGACGGCGGCTGCCTGCGCTGCACACGCACTTTGGTGTAGCGCTCGATGGTTTGCAGTTTGTAAATTTCCCGACCTGACACGAGCGAGATCGCCCGGCCTGATTTGCCCGCCCGGCCAGTGCGCCCGATCCGGTGGATGTAATCTTCCTCGTCCCACGGAAGCTCATAGTTGAACACCACCTCGATATCGTCCACATCGATGCCGCGCGCCGCGACATCCGTGGCGATCAGAAACTCGATGCGCCCCGCGCGGAATGCGTTCATAACGCGCTCGCGTTGCGCCTGGCTCATGTCGCCATGGATGCGGTCCGCGCTGTACCCGCGCGCGACCAGTTCATCCGCAAGCTCATCCACTGTGCGCTTGGTATTGCAAAATACGACGCCCAACTTGATGTCGTGCAGGTCGATCAAGCGCGTAAGCACCTCGGTCTTCCCGCGCCCGCGAATCTCGTAGTAGGTCTGCTCGATTGCTGGCACGGTAAGTGTCTTGTGCTCGATCTGCACGGTGACCAGATCCTTCGCATGCCGATGGATGAGTGCCATGATCGGCTTGGCCATCGTAGCGGAAAAACAAATAAACTGCCGCTCAGCCGGAGCTGCATGGAGCACCTCCTCGATGTCCTCACGGAAACCCATGTCCAGCATGCGGTCGGCCTCGTCGAGCACGACCTGTTTTAATGTGTCCAGGCGCAGCGTGCCGCGTTTCAAATGGTCCAGCACGCGTCCCGGAGTGCCGATAATGATTTGCGGCCCTTGTTGCAAAGCGCGGAATTGTCGCTCGTAAGATTGGCCACCATAGATCGGCACCGCGCGGATGCCGGGTTTGAATCGGGCGAGCTTGAAACATTCCTCCGCTACTTGCACTGCCAGTTCGCGAGTGGGGCACAGGATCAATACCTGCGGGGTGCGGTCCGCAGCATCTGCAAGCTCCACTGCGGGTATGCCGAACGCGGCAGTCTTCCCCGACCCTGTCTGCGATTGGCCGAAAATGCTTTTGCCATCCAGGAGTAGCGGGATCGCTCCGGCCTGGATCGGTGCGGGTTGTTCATAGCCGAGTTCTGCCACGGCCCGCAGTAGCGGCGTGCTTAAGCCGAGTTCTTCAAAAGTTTTTGTCGTCATAGAAATCCGGCTTGCTCGCACGGGCGCACAGTGAGGAGGTGTCTGCATGCAAAGTCAAGCAGCGACCATTGTAAATATGAGCTTTGCGCAGCGGTGTCCGGCACGATAAGACATCCGGCATGGCATCCTCTGTCCGCGTTCGTTTTGCTCCTTCACCCACGGGTTACCTGCATATCGGGGGTGCGCGCACTGCGCTGTTCAACTGGCTTCACGCCCGCCATACCGGAGGGCGGTTCATTCTTCGCATTGAAGACACTGATCAAGCTCGGAACTCGCAGCAAGCTGTGCAGGTGATCCTCGATGGCCTGCGCTGGCTCGGGCTGGATTGGGATGAAGGCCCGGAACGCGAGGGCGGTTATGGCCCGTATTTTCAGAGCCAGCGCAATGCGGTGTATGAGGAATATTTTTCACGGCTCCTCGATAAAGGCGTGCTCTATGAAGACGGCGGCTCGATGCGTTTTCGTTCCCCGCGCGAGCCTGTGCGCGTGAAGGACCTGGTGTGCGGGGACATCGAATTCGACCGCTCACACGAACCCGACATGACCATTCGTCGTCCGGATGGCTCGTGGATATTTCATTTTGTCAATGTGGTCGATGACATCTCCATGGGCATAAACACAGTGATCCGCGGCGAGGACCATCTATCCAATACCCCGAAGCATCTCGAGCTGTATCACGCGCTGGAAGCCACGCCGCCGCAATTTGCGCACATCCCGCTCATCCTCAATCGCGATGGGTCCAAGATGAGCAAACGCGATGCCGGCGCCAGCCTCACCACGTACATGGACAAAGGGTACGTGCCTGAGGCGGTGCGGAATTATCTCTGCCTGCTGGGATGGTCTTCGAAAGACGACCGCGAAAAGCTCGACATCCACGAGGTCATCGAGCGGTTCGACATTGCCAAACTGAACCGGGGCAATGCTGCGTTCGATCCGGATAAGCTCTTGTGGCTGGCCGGGGAGTACGCACGCGAACTTCCCCCCGCGCGGTTCTTCGAGATGGGTCGCTCGGCTCTGCGCAAAGCTCGAGTGCCCGTGGATGCTTTCCCCGTGGACTACGTGCAGCGTGCGCTGGAGACTTGCGAGGGCAAGGTCCGTGTCATGGACGAGTTGGTGGACTATGCCGGGTTTTATTTTTCGGACGACTACCCTACCGACGCGGAGGCTGCGGAAAAACAATTTACCGCAGCGAACAAACCGCGCATCGCTGAAGTGCGCGCCGAGTTCGGGCAGATGCAGTCGTTTACGGCATCCGAGATTGAATCGGTGCTCAAGTCCACTGCTGCGAAGCTGGGGGTGAAAGTCGGGGTGCTGATTCATCCCACTCGCCTGGCGTGCACAGGTTCCCCATCGGGCCCCAGCCTGTATCACCTGCTCGAGGTGCTCGGGCGTGACAAGGTGCTTGCCCGGCTCGATCACAGACTTGCAGAGGATTGGTCCGGCTGACAGCACGAGCTGATACTGACGAAATATCAGCGTCAGAGTTTCGACTGGCGGCACCGAGCACGTGCGGATACCGTATTTGCATGAAACAATACCGTCCCGATGTGGAGCGGCAGAAATGGCTTTACTCCATGATGAAATCCCGCGCCTGGCTTCGCAGAAAACAAGGCAAACCCGAAGGGAACATTGCGGTCGCCAGAGGGAAAAAACAACTCCCCGATAACTCCGAACCCTGGCTGCCCGGTGGAGTCCGCTCCGTCGCCGATGCTCTGTGGATTTCTGACAGGATCAAGGAAGACATGGAACGATGGAAAATCCCGATTCAGTAGATTCGCTCATCCGTATTTTCGCTTCGCGGTTTCGTGTGGTGACGCTGGGCGGTGTTGCGGTCATTTTCCATGGGTTGTCCAGAAATACACACGACGCTGACATTTGGATTGAGCCTTTTGAATCGCCGGAGGTCTGGTCGGTGCGGGTTGCTTCGCTAGTTTTTTCTCACTCCATGGCACGGCCGGTCCGAATCGGCACTTGGCAGCCCTTCACCGAGATGGAACTCAGTGAAGTTATCGATCAGGATGAAGTGTTTCGGATATTAGGCTTGGATCGGCCCCTCGACATTTTTCGGAAACCAAACGAGCTGGATGTAACCGAGTTTGAGTCGGTCTGGGAGCGCGGCACCGAACTGGAGGACGGGACACGTGTTCCGGACGTGATCGACTTGCTCGTCACCAAACAGGCAACCGGTCGGGAAAAAGATATGCAGGACATTGCATTTCTCGAAGCCAAAGCGGAACGGGAATACGCTAAAAAAATACCTTCCGCGTCGGAACAAGAGGCCCGGACGATGCTGGAGCGTTTCCTCACACCCAAAGTCGCGGAGGCAGCACTCCAGAACAGCTCCGAGACCATCCGCAATCTAGGAACCCAATTTCTTGAGGAGCTGGCTGCGGATGGCGACCCGTTTGCAGCCGACATCCTGCGCAAAATCGCAGCAAGCTGATCGAGCGTGTCGGCGGCTCGTCAGCCTTCGATTGTATTGATCTCCACCGGCTCGACCTTGATTCCAAGCTCTTCCAACCACCTGATGGCTTTCTTTATTTCATCCCGTTCGCCATCGAGTTCGATCGAGACGATTCCAACCTCCTCGGTGACACTGGCCTGGCGGATATTGGTGACCAGCTCGAATGTTTTTCCCAGCTCGTAGATCACAGGGCGGGTGATGAGTTTAGCGGGAAACATAAGCCAGAGTCGCGTTTTTTGCATGCAGCCATTTCTGCCCATCCACCGCGCCGCGTCAAGCCCCGACGCCCGCTTTGATCGTGCTCACTGGCCAGTTCGATTACAACCCTACTTCATCGATCAGACGACGCACTGCTCTCGGGCCTCGCGCCGTGTGAGTGCCGAAACCACCAGACAAATCTCGCCCCTGGCAGGTGCCTGGCCATAGTGCTCCGCCAATTCCCAGGCCGTGCCATGCCGATATTCCTCAAACTGTTTACTCAGCTCACGCGCCACACATAGTGGACGATCCCCCAGCACTTCCACCGCAGCTTGCAACGTCTTCAACAAGCGGTGCGGCGACTCGAAAAACACCGTGATCTCCCCCCGGTCGCGGGCTGCCTCCAGCTCTCGCACGCGGCCTCCGCTTTTCACTGGAAGAAATCCCGCGAAGAAAAATTTGCCGCCTCCAAAACCGCTGCCCGCTACTGCCGTGATCACCGCTGAAGCTCCGGGAAGCACCGTGTAAGCCACATCCGCCTCGCGGCAGGCATGCAGCAATCGATAGCCGGGATCGGATACCAGCGGCATGCCCGCATCGCTCACGAGAACCACCTGCTGCCCATCCTGCAATGCCCGCAGCAGCTCCGGTGTCCGCTCTTCCTCATTGTGCTCATGATAACTCACGAGCCGCGCTCGGATGTCATAATGCCGCAACAATTTTAACGTATGCTGCGTATCCTCCGCAGCGATCACATCCGCTCCGTGCAATGCCTCCAGCGACCGAAGCGTGATGTCCCCCAGATTGCCGATCGGCGTGGGAACCAGAGTCAGCATCGGCGCCTGTTACCAACCTTCGCTCAGCTGACTCACGATCTGCACCGCTGCTTCTTCGCTGGCCAACCCCAATGCCTGCCGTTCGTCTTGCTGCACATCTCCGCCCACGAAGAACGTCGTCCGTCCATCCGCGCTTTGCCGGAAAAGAAGTTTGCCCGTGACCCGATCGATCACGGAATACTCAATCTCCAGGGTCAGCTCAAACTCTCTGGTTGCGGCCACATTCCCACGCACCGAGCGGGCCCGACGTCGTGTGATGTCCTTGATCGTTCCTAGCAATACCACGTCGCTGTCTTCATCAGACGCGATGCGATAAGTGCCATCCTGCTGAAACTGCTTGATGACCGTGCTGGTGATCAGCACCTCGATGCGCGGCTCCAGCGTGTCGTTGACGAAAGTCGGCACCCCGATGGTGGTCACGCCTTCCATGATGGTGGGTTGCACAGGGCCGATACGGTAGCCAGCGCAGCCGGAAAGGACGACGGAAATCAAAGCAAGCAGGGCAATTCTCATTCGGTGGGAAGTTCAGGTTCGACAGAAGGCAGAGGCGCAATGTCCGCCGGTGAAGTGCGCATACGCGGGCGTTCCGGTGGTAATTCGTCCGGCACAATCGGAGCGGCAGGCCCGGCGTAGTCGGCTCGCGAGGCAGTATCCACCTGCGCTTGGAA
Organism: uncultured Chthoniobacteraceae bacterium; assembly: GCA_965365475.1. Classification (GTDB taxonomy): domain Bacteria; phylum Verrucomicrobiota; class Verrucomicrobiia; order Chthoniobacterales; family CAKUMP01; genus CBDUBV01. Next base: position 7,916 of record CBDUBV010000040.1, read on the forward strand.
ACGTTTGCGAGCTGCTGCCATGCCGCCGGTCTCGGCGCGTTCGCTGCCGAATTGCAATTCCTCTTCCCCCACTAGTTCCCGCAGCTCTTCGATTCTGGCAGAAGCAATCTCGCTCTCCTCCGAGCCCGGCTGTTGCTGCACCACCTCGGTATAGTACACCACGGCCGCTTTGTAGTTTTTCTGTTTGTCGTAGAATTTCGCAATGTCCAGCGACCCCGTGCTTTGCTTTGTGCCAAGCAGTTTCAAGTTCTCCTGAGCTTGCGCGGTTTTCTCGCTCTGCGGGTAGCGGATCAGGAAATCCTCAAACGTCTCGCGGGCTCGCGTCGCGGTAGCCTGGTCGTAGGAACCTTTGCGGGCTTCAGTGAAATAAACATAGCCAATCTGATAGTAGGCATCGTCCGCTACATCGCTCGATCCATAGCGATCGATCACCACTTGATACGCCGCCACCGCTTGTGTGGGGTCACCCTGCCGCTCATGCGTAAGACCGATATTAAACTGCGCCAACGGCGCAAGCGTGGAAAACGGTGCGCTTTTTACAATCGACTCAAACATCGACCGCGCACGGTCCATTGAGGGCAGCGTGGGAATACCCAACACCCGCTGGCGCTCGCCCTCGAGATACAACGTCGCGATCTTAAACTGCGCCTCGATCGCCCGATTGAATTCCGTGGAGTTCGGGTAATCCTCGATCAATTTCTGATACGAGTTGAACGCGCGTTGGAAATCTCCGGCTTTCTCTTGCAGCTCGCCTACCTTCAATTGCGACCGCTCGGCATATTCAGACCGGGGAAAGCGGCGCACGACCGTGCGGTATGCGGAGGTGGCCCGCCCCAAATCTCCAGCGTTTTCGGCTTCTACCGCAAGGTCGTATTGGGCGCGCGCATTGGCGAGTTCTTCCACCGCTGCTTCTTCAGGTTCCGCAGGCCGATCTGCAGTGGTCTGCGCACCCGTCCACGACAGTCCCAAGAACCAGACAACGCTCGCGAGGATGCAATAATTTCGCCACATAAGTGCGGCAAGCTATTCAATGCCACTGGAGTAGGTCAAGCGGGATAGTTATCCACTTGTGCCAAAGGTGCTATCCCCATATTAAACCCACGTTCCCTATCCATGAAGATGCTTTTTGTAAAAGTGCTGACATCCTCCTGGCTGGTGATGTCCCTATCGCTCGTGGCACTGGCTGGGTTCACAAACGCTGAGGCCCGCGAACCCAGTCGGCCCAACATCATCTTTCTGCTCACCGACGATCAGCGCTACGATACCATGGGCATCACTGGCAACACCGTGATTCAAACTCCAGAGTTGGACAAGCTAGGGGGGGAAGGTGTCGTCTTCGATCGCAGTTACGTGGTCTCCTCAGCATGTGCGCCGAATCGTGCAGCGATCTTGAGCGGTATGTATAATCGCTCCTCTGGAGTTCGCGATTTCAGCACCAGTTTCTCGCAGGCAATGCAGGAAAATTTGTATCCGATGATCTTGCACTTTTTGAGTCCGCCTACGACGAACAGACGCCTCTCGAAGCTCTATGCCAGAGTTGGCCTGCCGCACACAGCGGGTAATGACGCAACAAATCAGAAATAAAGGCCGCTTAGCGCAGGAGCGTTAAGACGGGCTCGGGATAAATTCCCAAGGCGAAGATCAATACGATAAGCACTCCCATGGTGATGCGGGTGACAGGATGAATCGTGATTGCCTCCATGTTTTCGGACTCGTGCCAATACATCGCGCGGATTACTTTAAAATAATAATAAAACCCGCAAGCCACGCCGAGCGCGCCCACCGCAGCGATCCAGTACATCTCTTGCTCCATGGCGGCGGCAAAGATCATGAACTTTCCAAAAAAGCCGATGGTGAATGGCAGACCGGCCAGCGAGATCATCGCTACCAACATCGCAAACGCCAGGAACCTCGAGCGCACAGCCAACCCGCGGAAACTGCTGAGATCGTCCGCACCCGTGGACCTTAGCACAAGCACCAACACCAGAAACGCCAGCAGCGTCATCATCATGTAACCCACGAGATAAAACGCCACTGCATCGTAGGACACTGCGGCCACGCCCACGAGCAGATAGCCCGCGTGCGCAATGCTGGAGTATGCAAGCATGCGTTTTACATTCTCCTGCGGCAGCGCGGCGAGGTTACCAAAAAATAATGTCAACACTGCCAGCACGGACAAGACCAGCAGCAACCGGGCATGAATCAGCGGCACTGTCGAGAATGCATCCAATACGCGGAGCAGGACAATGAAGCCTGCGGCTTTGGACCCGACGGAAAGGAAAGCAGTGATCGGTGCCGGTGCTCCTTGATACACGTCCGGCACCCAAAAGTGGAATGGCACCGCAGCGATCTTAAAGCCCAAGGCGATGATCACCAGCAACGCACCGAACATTACTCCCGTCGGGTTCACCTGGCCTGTCGCCAGGATGATCCGGATGGCATCCAGATTGGTCTGGCCGGTCATGCCAAATATCCACGCGATGCCATACACAAGAAAGCCGGTCGAGAGTGCACCAAGAATGAGATATTTCGTGCCTGCTTCGAGCGACGCGAGGTTGCGGCGCATGTAGCCTACTAGAATGTAGAAAGAAATGGTCACCATCTCCAACGCCACAAAGATCATGACGAAATCCACAGCGGATACCATCCACATCAATCCTGCGCATGTGAGGATCGGTAGTGCGAAAAATTCACCGACACCTGCTGACGAGCCATCGCGGTTGATATTTCGCGCGAGCAACCCGCTGTAGTCCACAGACATGATCAACACGATGATCGTCGTGAGCAGCATGAATTGCTTGAACGCTGTGCCCATGGGATCGGCGCTGTAGAACGACCAGATGCCCGAAAGGTTGCCGGTAGGAGTCGGCTCGGAGAAAAATGAAAGCACGAATACCATCGACAATCCCGCCACGCCGGCCCAGGCAAAGGTCCTCCGGTCTGTGTCTTTAGCGAAAGCCTCCAGCATGAGGATGGCAATACCGAGCACCAGCACTGCTGCTTCAAGAAACAAAGGTTGGATGAGAGGCAACATAGATCAGAACGATTGGAGTCCGGTGGAGATAAGGTCCAAGAGCAGATTTGGCATGAATCCGATCAGCACCAGGCCTGCTGCTAGCAGATACAATGACCACCGGTCGTTTCCGGAGAGATCGCGGACTCCGGAACAACGGTTGGTTGTTTCTCCCATGAAAATATTTCTGAAAGCTCGCAACATGTACACCGCTGAAAGCACCACGCCCCACAGCGCACAGGTTGTGGCGATCTGGAATTGATTGAACCCGCCGATGACCTGACCACGGTCGAACGCTCCGAAGAACACAAGGATTTCCGCAGAGAAATTTGCAAAGCCCGGCAGCCCGATGGATGCGAAGCTGGCCAGACCAAAAAGGAATCCAAGAGCTGGAGCACTTTTGGCAAGTCCGCCCAGGTCGGCATAGAATAGCGATCCGGTGCGCCGCCGAATTTCACCGGCCAGAGCGAAGAGCAGCGCGATGGAAAGTCCATGCGCGAAGAGCAGCATCGATGCGCCCGCCACGCTGGTCACATTGAAAGCCGCGATACCCAGAAAGATATACCCCATGTGCATGACGCTGGAATAACCAAGCGTTTTCTCCAGGCTTTGCTGGGCCAGCGTCACGAAGCCGACATAGAGAATGTTGCCGACCAACAGCACAAGTAGCAGCGTGGTCCAATACTCTGCGCCTTGTGGGAGCAGGGGTTGGGCGATGCGGATGAGACCATACAGCCCGAATTTCTTGAGCACCCCGGCGTGCAGCATTGCTGCTGGCACGGGCGCCGCCGCATAGGCATCGGGCGCCCAACTGTGGAAAGGAAACAGCGAGATGAGAATTCCAAAGCCGACCAGCAAGAGCAGATAAACCCACGTCTGTGCATCCGGTGCAAACAGCGGACCGGCCTCCGCCAGCGCAAGCAACTTGGTCATGTCGAATGTCCGCTCCGCCACTGGCAGGTTCCAATACAGTCCCAGCAGACCGAGCAGCAGAATGAACGAGCCCAGCGCGAGATAGATCGTGATTTTCCACGCAGCCACATGCCGATCGCGCCCGCCCCAAATGCCGATCAGCAGGAATGTCGGCACCAGAGCAAGCTCGTGGAAAATGTAGAAAAAGAAAATGTCCAGCGAGGCAAAGGCCCCAAACGCGCCCGCTGCGATAAACAGCAGCGATGCGTAAAACATGCGTGGATTCTCCACATCCCGATGCACCGCGCACACTGCGGCCACGGACACGATGGCCGTAAGCAGCAGCAGCATGAGATTCAGTCCGTCGCATCCGAGAAAATATTTCAGGTCCATCGCTGGCAACACCTGGAGGGACGACATGAACTGGAATCCGCCGACGGCGCGGTCGTAGCTGTAGGCCAGCACGAGCGAGAGAACCAGAGTGGCCAGCGCGGCCCCCAGCGCGGTGCGGCGCGGCGCGGCACCGAGCAGCACGGCCACCGCTGCGAGAAGCGGAAGTAGGATCAGGAGATGTAGCAGACTCGCCATAGTTTATGGATCAGGAAAAAAGAGTGAAATAAAGAACCGCCACGATGCCCAGGCCGAAGAGGAATGCGTAAGCCTGCAGGTTGCCCACTTGCAGAAAGCGCATCACATATCCGGTGCCCCAGGTGAGGCTCGCACCGCCACGGACGAAGAGTCCATCAAGAATCCAGCGGTCGAACCATGCGAGCAGTCCCGAGAGCAGAGCCTGCAACCGCAGCAGCACCGCGGCGTAGATTTCATCGATATAAAAGCGGTTGGCCAATAGCGGGATGAACACCGGGTCTTTCTCCCGATTGCGATACAGCAAGAACGCCACGACCGCACCCAGGAGGAACCCGCCAATGGCCAGCACCGGGACAATCGCAGGGATGGCGGCGTGTGTGACATCGAAGAAACGATGGATGAAAAATGGGAACCCGGCGATGATCGAAAGCACTGCGAGCACAATGAGCGGAAAAGTCATGACTCCGGGTGATTCATGTCCGTGACGCGCAGAATCGGTGCGGGGTTTGCCCAGGAACACCACGAGGAACAACCGGAACATGTAGAACGAAGTCAGGAACGCCGTGAACACTGCCAGGCCAAACATCGCGCCGTTGTGCTCGTAAGCCACGGCGAGGATGGCGTCTTTACTATAGAAACCGCTAAAGAGATACGGGAACCCGGTGAGTGCGAGTGTGCCCACGGTGAAGGTGATGAAGGTGATGGGCAGTTTGTTTTTCAGCCCGCCCATGTTCCAGATGTTCTGCTCGTGATGCAGTCCGTGAATGATCGAGCCTGCGCCGAGGAACAAGAGAGCTTTGAAAAAAGCGTGCGTGAAGAGGTGGAACATCGCAGCACTCCCTGCGGTGAGCCCCACGGCCATCACCATATAGCCGAGCTGCGAGAGCGTGGAATACGCGAGGATGCGTTTGATGTCGCTTTGCTGAGTCGCCATGAGTGCGGCCAGCACAGCGGTAATGATGCCGATCCAGCCGATGACTTCCTGCGCGGTGGGTGCGGACTCGATGAGAAATAAAATGCGCACCAGCATATACACACCGGCAGCCACCATCGTGGCGGCGTGGATGAGTGCGGAGACCGGCGTGGGACCTTCCATCGCGTCGGGCAACCATACGTGCAGCGGGAACTGGGCCGACTTACCCAACGCACCGCAGAAGACCAGCAGAGTCGCTGTCGCGAGATACAACGGCGTGACATCCGCAGCTGCCAATGCCTCAGGAATTTCTGCAAATACAAATGTCCCCGCTGCCAGCCACACCATCAGAATGCCCAGCATAAAACCAAAATCGCCAATGCGGTTTACGAGAAATGCTTTCTTCGCGGCATCTGCTGCTGCTGGCCGCTCGAACCAATGACCAATAAGCAGGTAGGAACTGATGCCGACCAGCTCCCAGAACACAAACATCATGATGAAATTATCCGCCAGCACGATGCCGAGCATCGAGAACATGAACAGCGAGAGCGAAGCGAAGTAGCGCGATTTCCCCGCGTCCTCCTTCATGTAGCCAAGCGAGTAAATATGAATGAGCAACCCGATGCCGGTGACCACCAGCAGCATGGTCCGGCTGAAGTCATCGATGGTGGCACCGAAGGTGATCGAGAACCCGCCGATCTGTATCCATGGCAGCAAGGGAGCTGTGGCGGCTTCCGTCGCAAACACCATGAGGCTGCAGATGAAAGCTATCGCGCATGCGGCGACGGACACCATGGCGCTGAGTTGACGCGAGCTGTTGGTAAAAAGATGCACCACCACCGCAGCTGCCAGCGGCGTGAAAAGAATGACCCAGGGAAGATTGTTCATCTATTGCGAAGCGAGTTAAAACTTCAAGCTGTTAAGGTCCTCCACATGGACAGTTTGTTTTCTGCGGAATAACGCGACGATGATCGCCAGGCCGACGGCCACTTCCGCAGCCGCCACGGTGATGATGAAAAACACCAGCACCTGTCCATTGTAATTCGGCAACCCGTTTACGAGATTGAACCGCGAGAACGCCACCAGCGACAGACTCGCTGCGGCAAGCATCAGCTCCAGGCACATGTAAATGATGAGGATATTGCGGCGCAGCATGACGCCGGCGAACCCGATGGAGAATAGGATGCCGCTGAGCAGTAGATAATGATTGAGCGTGATCATTTCAAATCGCGTTTGCTTAAGACCACTACTCCGATTGTGGCGACCAGGACCAATGCGCCGACAATCTGGAGCGGCAGATTAAAGTTTGTAAATAGGGCGAACCCCACCATTTTCACATCCTCCGTGCGGGCAGCCAACTCAGGAGCGGGCACGTTGCCCTGTGGAAATTTCTCGATCACGTTCACCACGATGAAGGCAAACGCAGTGCTCACCGCGAGCCCGCCAATGAACGCGGGAAGATTCAGCCGACGCCGCGCATCCGCCCGGATATCCAGCAGCATGATGATGAAAAGGAAAAGCACCATCACCGCTCCGGCATAGACCAGCACTTGCACGATCGCGATGAAGAAAGCATCGAGACTTACGAACAACGCCGAGAGACACACAAACGACAATACCAGACTCATCGCGCTGCTTACCGGATTGCGCAGCACGATGACCATGAGGCCGAAGAGAATCATCAATGCGGCAAATGCCCAAAATAGGATGGGATGCATGACTACTTAAGTGGATTCCATTTATGCACGAGACCGTCCATCGTGCCGCCGATCTCGTAGAGTTTCTTTTTATCATGGACCATATCGGCACGTGTGAGGCCGGTGATCGCGTAATCTTTGCGTAGGAAGATGGCTTGTTCCGGGCAGACTTCCTCGCACATGCCGCAGTAGATGCAGCGGATCATGTCGATTTCAAATTCGCGCGGAAATTTCTCCACCTTGGCCCATTTGCTCTCCTCGGGAATCTCGCCCGGCACGATCTTGATCGCGCGCGGCGGGCAGATGAATTCGCACAACTGGCAGGCTACACAACGCTCGCGGTCGTGCTCATCCTTCACCAGAGTCGGTGCTCCGCGGTAGTGCGTCGGCATGTGCGCGTCCCATTTTTCCTCCGGATATTGCATGGTCACCTTCTCTTTGCGGGAAAGGATGCGGAAAAAATGTTTTATCGTGATGAGCAACCCGCCCAGGATGGAGGGCAGGTACCATTTTTCGGCGAGGGAAAGTTTGGGTCGTGGGATGGTGTAAGCCATGAGTGTCAGGAGATGAGCACCAGGATGCCCGCAGTAAGAAGGATGTTGATCAGCGCGATTTCAAAAAGGTAAACCCAGCCGAGCTTCATGAGCTGATCGTAACGAAAGCGCGGCAAGGTCCAGCGCACCCAGATGAAGAAAAATAACACGCAGATTACTTTTATGAAAAAGCTCAGCACATTGAGGATGCCAAATAGCAACCCGGCGGAGCCGTCGGGGATGCCAGGGATGTGCCATCCGCCGAAGAACAATGTCACGATGACGGATGCGCCAGCGATCATCGCAGTATATTCGCCGAGGAAGAACAACGCGAATTTCATCGAGGAATATTCCGTGTGATACCCGCCGACGAGTTCGGTCTCAGCTTCGGGAAGATCGAACGGCAGACGATTGGTCTCGGCAAACATGGCGATGGTGAAAATGACAAAGGAGACCAGCATCGGAATCCACAGCAGAATCCGCTCAAGGGTGAAACCTTCAAAGCTGAATGGCAGTACCAACCAGCCATTGATGCGCTGGAAATCCACAATCGCGGAGAGATTCAGCTCGCCGATTACGAGGAATACCGGCACCACGGAGAGGCCCAACGCAAGCTCATAGGAGATCATTTGCGAGGTGGAGCGGATACCGCCGAGAAATGGATATTTGGAGTTGGAAGACCATCCCGCGAGCGTGATGCCATATACTCCGAGCGATGCCACAGCGAAGACAAACAGCACGCCGATATCCACATTGGCAATCACCACGGGGATGGGCCCCAGAGCCCATGTCTGTCCGAACCAACCGCCCACCGTGGAAATGATCGGGTCGAGATCGAGTGTGCTGCCGAAGGGGATGATTGCGAGGACGAGCAGCGATGGGATGACGCCGAGCGCCGGGGCGAGCCAGAAGTAGAATTTGTTGACGTGCGAAGGGGTGAAGTCTTCTTTTAACAACAGCTTGAACACGTCCGCAAAAGGCTGGAACAGCCCGAGGAATTTCACGTCGCTTTTAAACCCAAAAAGCGTGAGCGGGATGCCTACGCGGTTCGGGCCGACGCGGTCCTGGATCGCGGCACTGACTTTGCGCTCGGCATAGACAGTGTAAGAGACCAGCGGCAGCACGATGCCAAAGATGATCGTCAACGTCTTCACCAGCGAGATTGCTGTGTATGTCCAGATGTCCCATTCCATGGTCATGCGCGGTCGAGCTGCACACCGAGGTCTCCGATGCGGCTAAGAGTTAAACCTGAAAACGCGGGGCAATCGGCGGCCATCGCGCGGAATACTTCCTCCAGCGTGGTGAGTCCCTCGCCATCGCCAAGGGCCACAAGCAGATCGCGCAATATCTCCCAATCATCCCGCGCCAGGCCGGGCGCGGGCACTGCCACGTTGAGACGCTGAATGCGACTTTTGAGATTCACCATGGAACCGCGCTTTTCCGCAAAGGCTGACGACGGCAGCACCACATGAGAGAAAGGCGTGGAAGCATTTGGCAGCATGTCCATCACGATCACGGACCGCAGGCCTGCAAGCGCAGCTTCAGATATGCCACAAGCCAGCGCGCTTTCGCCCAAGAGCAGCAGCGTGTTTATTTTTCCAGACTCGATCCCCGATGCGATGATCGGCAACCGCGCACCGGGCGTCTCGCCAGTCACTTTCAATATCTGCGCTCCGGTCGTATTCGGATTCCGGTCCGCAGCGATGAGCAATCCGTCGGGCTCGCCCTGGCGGGGAAGTATCTCCAACTCCGCCGCGCCGAGCTTCGCAGCCAATCGCCGCGTGAGATACAGCTCCTCGTTGGTCATGCGGCCACTGGCGATGATGGCCAGGCCCTCGGCGGCTTGCAGATCGCGCACGGCATGCGCCAGTGCTTGGTCCCACGTGGTGGCCTGATGCCCCGACAAGCCGGCCGTTGATGCCGGGCTCTCCGCGCTCGCAGTGCGGATGTAAGGCTCGCGCAGACGGTCTTCGCGGTCGATGTATTTGAAGTTGAGCCGGTGAGAATCGGGCAGCCAGCATTCATTGACATCGTCGTTCTGGCGCGGCGTGATGCGATAGATTTTTCCCTCGCGCGACCCGATCACGATGTTGCTGCCTGTGCCGCAATTGACATCGATGGTTTTGGTTTCTTTTAAAAACCAGACGCGCATTTTGAAGCGGAAATCGGTATTGGTCAGTGCGCCCACGGGACAAATATCGACCGTGTTGAGCGAATAATTATTGTCCAGAATCCGGTCGGGATGGCACGTGAGCGTGGAGTGACTTCCGCGATCCACGATGCCGAGCACATCGTCCTTGGCCACTTCGCGCATGAACCGGATACAGCGCGTGCAGAGGATGCAACGTTCGTCATCGAGCGTGACGCGCGGGCCCAGCTCCACGCGTTTGGGCTTTTTCACTTTCTCATCAAGGAACCGTGAGCGTCCGTTGCCATATTCCACGGAGAATTCCTGGAGCCGGCATTCGCCTGCCTGGTCGCAGATGGGGCAATCCAGCGGATGATTGATGAGGAGAAATTCCATCACGCCATTGCGGCATTCTTTCACCATGGGCGAGTCGGTGCGGATGCCCATGCCTTCGGCGATGTCCTGAGCACAGGAAATTTGCGGACGCGGAATCCAACTGATCTCCGGCTTGCCATCGGCGCCGAGGATGGGTTTGCGTTCGGGCGTCATCCTGGGCATGCCCATTTCCACCAGGCACATGCGGCAGTTGCCGGGTGAGCTGAGCTTGGGGTGGTAGCAATAATGCGGGATGAAATGCCCGACCTGTTTGCAGGCTTCGATCACGCGGGTGCCTTTGGGGAAACGATGCCACTTGCCATCGATCTGCACGTTCAGCATCTGGATTTCCGTCTCGGTGCTCATGGTCGGGCGGTCGTTGTGAGGATTTCGCGCAGATATTCCGGCGGCGTGGGTGGTGGCACGGGCCGTTGTGCGCGGGCTTGAAATTCATCGCGGAACTTCTCCACGAAACTTTGCGTAGGCCACGAACAGGCTTCACCAAAGGCGCAGATGGTCTTGCCTGCGATGTTGTCGGCCACGCTGCGCAAGGTGTCGGCGTCCTCTACTGTGCCCCCGCCATCCACAATGCGGTCGGTTATTTTTTTCATCCAAAGCGATCCTTCCCGACACGGCGTGCACTGTCCGCAACTCTCGTGCGCGTAGAAATTGTTAATATTATTGAGCACCCAGACCATGTCGCGAGTGTCGTCCATCACGATGACTCCGCCGGAGCCCGCCATGCTACCCACGGCGGCAAGCGAATCGAAATCCATGACGATCTCTTCGATCCCGATCTTTTTCTCAGTCGGATTGCCATCGGCATCCTTGCCGCGCATGGTGTAGGTCTCGTCCGCGCGGAGCACCTTGGCGGAACTTCCGCCGGGTATCACGGCTTTGAGTTTGCGTCCGGGCTTGAGTCCGCCGCAGATGTCGTGGATCAATTCGCCCATAGTGACTGCGCCGACCTCGAGTTCGTAGTAACCGGGCTTCTGCACATCGCCGCTCACGCAGAGGATGCGCGTGCCGGTGTTATTCGGTCGCCCGATCCTGGCGAACTCCGCACCGCCCATGCGGACGATGTGTTTCACATTGCAGAGCGTCTCCACGTTATTCACGATGGTCGGCGATTGGTACAGCCCGATCGCTGCGGGGAAATACGGTGGTTTGATGCGCGGATACGCCCGCTTGCCTTCGAGCGATTCGATGAGCCCGGTCTCTTCGCCGCAGATGTAAGCACCCGCGCCGCGATGCACATGGATCTCGAGATCGTAACCGCTGCCAAGGATATTTTTCCCGAGAAACCCTTTCGCACGGGCTTCTGCGAGTGCTTTCTCCAGTATCCGTGCGCCTTCGGGGAACTCGCCGCGGATGTATAAATAGGAAAGATGCGCACCCACGGCGTAGCACGCGATGATCATCCCCTCGATGAGCTGATGCGGGTCCTGGTGAATAATGTAGCGGTCTTTAAAAGTGCCCGGCTCGGATTCATCGGCGTTGCAGATGAGATAGACCGGGCGTTTCTCGTCGGGCCGAATGAAGCCCCATTTCACCCCGCATGGGAATCCCGCACCGCCACGCCCGCGCAAGCCGGAGGCTTTCACTTCGTTGGTGATGTCGCCCGGCTGCATGGTGAGCGCTTTTTTTAATTCCTCGTATCCACCATCTGCCAGGTAGCAATCGATGTCCTGTGTCCAATCCGGACGGTCGATATTTTTAAATATCAGCCGCCGCTCGCGAGGATGAGGTTGTTTTGCAGGTGCGCTCATGATTGATACTGCTTGAGCAGCTCCGGCACGGAATCCAGTCGCACATTTTCGTAAAAGTCATCGTTGACCATGCACACCGGCGCGGAACCGCAGCTCGCGAGGCACTCGACGAACTCGATGGAAAATCGGCCATCGGCACTGGTCTGGATGTGACCGCCGTGCCCCGCGTCGGGCGTGATGCCTGCGACCGTGCGGAAATGCTCGAGCAATTCGTAGCTGCCCGCCATCGCACACGACAAGGTGCGACACACGCGGATGTGGAACTTGCCTGCGGGTTCCTGCCGGAACATCGGGTAGAACGTCACCAGCTCCAGGACGTGGATGGGCTGCAGCTCCAGTTTGTCAGCTATCCACTGGATGGTGTCTGCATGGATGTAACCGAATTTTTCCTGGAACAAATGCAGCAACGGCAGAGCAGCACTGCGCCGTGAGACCGGGTAGTGCGTGATGACCTCGTCGATCTGAGCGGCAAATTCTGGACTGATTGTGAAATTCATCGGCCAAAAGCTCCCGATTTGGTGAGCAACTTATCGTTTAAAAAAGAAAGAACCACTTCGTCGTTTCCCTTGCGGTAGATGTAAGTAGTCGTGGAAAAAACTGCCAGGTCTGTCGTCTTCACCTCCGTGGGTTTGCCCAGGATCGCTTCGACTTCCTGCTTGCTCATCTGCGGCTGCACGCGATCCAGATTCGCACTGGTGAGCTTCGAGCCACAACCGACCAGCAGCAAGAGCGCGGCAACAAGGCATATATATCGGGCCAGCGACTTCATTTAGCGATCGGATTCTCCCATGACAAAGTCCAGACTGCCCAACACCGCAACGACATCCGAGAGCAGAATGCCGGGAAGCAGTTTCGGTAAAATGCTGAGGTTCACAAACGAGGGCGCACGAATCTTGAGCCGGTGCGGCACGCCGCCGCCTTTGCTATTGATGTAAAACCCCAGCTCGCCCTTCGGATTTTCGGCCGAGAAATACACTTCGCCCACAGGTGCGTCCACGCCTTCAGTATGCAAGATGAAATGATGAATCAGCTCCTCCATTTTTGTAAGCACCCGGCGTTTCTCCGGTGCCACATTTTTCGGGTCCGCGACATTGATCGGACCTTCCGGCAGCCGGTCCAGCACCTGGCGCAGGATCGCCACGCTCTGGCGCATCTCCTCGATCCGCACGAGGTACCGGTCGTAGCAATCGCCCACCGAGCCCACGGGGATGTCGAAATCGTAGGTCTCGTAATCGAGATAGGGATAGGCTTTGCGCACGTCGTGCTCCACGCCCGAGCCGCGCAGGTTCGGCCCGCTTAAGCCGAAGCTGATCGCATCCGCTTTCGAGATGACCCCGATGTCGCGCGTGCGATCCACAAAAATCCGGTTCTTCGACAGCAAGTTTTCGGTCTCCCGAATTTTGTCCGGGAACTGATCGAGAAACTCGCGCAGGCCGGTGAGGAATGTCGGCGAGACATCGCGAATCTGGCCGCCGATACGCGTGTAGGACGTGGTAAAGCGAGCGCCGGTTAGTTCTTCGATCAGGTTGTAAAGCTTCTCGCGTTCGGTGAACGTGTAGAGGAATACGGTCATCGCGCCGGTATCCATCGCGAAAGCGCCCAGGCCTAGCAAATGCGCAGAGATGCGCGCCATCTCGCAGCAGATCACGCGGATGGCTTTGCCACGCGGAGGCAATTCCCAGCCCATGAGTTTCTCGACCGCCATGGCATAGGCTACGTTATTAGCAAGCGGCGCGAGGTAATCGAGTCGGTCCGTGTAGGGCACAAACTGATTGTACTGCATGTTTTCGGCGATTTTTTCGTCACCGCGGTGCAAGTAGCCCACATCCGGCATGGCGCGAGTGATCACTTCGCCATCGAGGTCCATCACGATGCGCAGCACGCCGTGGGTGGCGGGGTGCGACGGACCCATGTTGATGGTCATTTTTTCACCCAAAAGCTCCTGGGAATCCTGCAGCGAATCAGCGATTTCACGCGATTTCGCCAGAGTATCGGGAGCCAGGATTTCTTTCGTGCTAAGTGCCATGAACTAAAGAGCCCGGAGGATATGAATGTCATCGAAGCCGGGCAAGAGCAATTTGTGAAATTGTAGGCGACGGAGCAAAACCAGAATTAATGCCGGGATAAAAACGGACAGATCATACAGTGTGGAAGAAACAGCGCGCCCTACTCCATGGTGAC
>CBDUBV010000041.1:0-21794 GCA_965365475.1 uncultured Chthoniobacteraceae bacterium
ACCACCAGGTCCAGCATCTCCGTGCGCGGATACATTTTCACTGTGCCCAACCCGATCTCGCGCACCAGCCCAGAATACGCACCCAGCAAAAGCTGCTGCCCGGTCTGGCCTCGCGCGTAGAATGTGCGCGAGACCTGCGCTCCGCCGAAGGACCGGTTCGCCAGCAGCCCGCCATACTCACGCGCAAACGGCACGCCCTGCGCCACACATTGATCGATGATCGAGACGGATACTTCCGCCAGTCGATGCACATTCGCCTCACGCGCACGGAAATCGCCGCCTTTGATTGTGTCGTAGAAAAGCCGATACACACTGTCGCCATCGTTCTGGTAGTCCTTTGCGGCATTGATGCCGCCCTGAGCCGCGATGCTATGCGCACGCCGCGGGCTATCCTGGTAGCAGAAACATTCCACCTGGTAACCCTGCTCAGCGAGCGTCGATGCGGCGGAAGCACCCGCCAAGCCGCTGCCAACAATCAAGATTTTGAACCGGCGCCGGTTGTTCGGGGCGATCAGCTTCGAGTCAAAACAATACTTGCTCCATTTCTGTTCCAGCGGGCCTGGAGGAATTTTACTGTCCAATAGTGGTGTGTGCATAATGAATCAAGGGTGACGGACGATTCCCAAAAGAACCGACAGCGGAATGGAGACGTAACCGGCAAAAATCAACCACGCGAACATGCGCGCTCCAACATCAAGCGCCTTCTCCAGCTTGCGGCTGCGCAGGCCTAGTGTCTGAAAGAAACTCGAAGTGCCATGGCTGAGATGCATGGCCAGCAGAAACATGCCCACGATATAGAAGAGCGACACATACCACCGCTGGAAACCGATAATCATCATCTGTTTCACCGGGTAGAACGCTTCCGGATCGCCCGCAGACACTGTCTCGAAGGAAGCCGTGATTCGAGCGATCTCCGGATCCGTCACACGCACCGTGAAATGCAGCAGATGGAAAATGATGAAGGCCAGTAAAATGAGGCCGCTCATGATCATCGTGCGCGAAGCGGCAGTGGAACGTCGATGCGCCGTGACCGCGTATTTCTGCGGACGCGCTTTGCGGTTCTCGATCGTCAATGCGACTGTGGCGAAAATGTGCACCGCGATCACCGCCAGCAACCCCAGCCGAATGACCCACAGGAAAGGCCCCAACGATTGGAGCTTGTGGCCGTAAGCGTCGATGTATGCAGCAGGCAGAAAGAACTGCAGGTTGCCGATGAGATGCCCCACGATGAATCCGATCAGCATGATGCCAGTGACAGCGACCAGAGTTTTTTTGCCGATGGAAGAGGTAAAATATTGGGTGAGTGCACTCATGAAAATCGGGAATTAAAAAATAGTCTAAACGGTTTCGAAACGGCCTTGAGAAATTATTAGGGGACCTAATAATGTCAATAAATAATACGCTCGCACGCAATCAAAAGGTCACACGCGGATGCGAACGGCGTGTTTTTTATCCAGCTTTAATACGGCACCGGCCTTCCATTCCGGGGTAGCTTGCGGGTTGGTGATCTTCTCACCTTCATACTGCACGCTACCTTGCTCGACCAGGCGTCTGGCCTCGCCGCGAGATCGCGCCTGCCCGAAGGCGGACGCAAACGCTGCCACCGTCACTGACACAATATCGGTCCCGCTGCCTGCTGGCTGGAACTCCGGAAGTTCCGCATGAGCCAGATCGCGTTTGCTGAAACGCATATTAAAATCTTCCCACGCTCCGGAGGCGGCAGTCGCGCCGTGGTAAAGCTCCACCAGTCTTCGAGCCAGAGATTTTTTCGCATCCATCGGGTGCCCCCCGGGCACAGGCTCATTGAGCAGGAGCAGATAATACCTCGCCATCAGCTCGTCCGAAATGCTCATGAGCTTGCCAAACATCTCCACCGGCGCATCGTTCACCGCGACGTAGTTGCCCAGGCTCTTGCTCATCTTCTGCACACCATCGAGCCCTTCCAGGATCGGCACCAGCAGAGCAACCTGCGGAATCTGGCCCTCTTCCTTTTGCAGATCGCGCCCGACCATGATGTTGAAAAGCTGATCGGTTCCGCCAATCTCCACGTCGGCGCGAATCTTGACCGAATCCCAACCTTGCATGATCGGGTATTGAATTTCGTGCGCATGGATGGCCTGGCCTTTATCCAGCCGTTCGCGGAAATCTTCGCGTTGAAGCATCTGCTGCAGCGTCACGCGGGCATTGAGTTTGATGACTTCTTCAAAGGGCATGATCTCGAACCATTCGCCATTGAACACGATGCGAGTGCGGGCTGGGTCGAGAATTTTAAAAGCCTGCTCCTGATAGCTGCGTGCATTTTCCATGACCTCATCGTGCGTGAGCTGCGGGCGTGTGGCAGAGCGTCCGCTCGGGTCGCCGATCATCGCGGTGAAATCGCCGATGATCAGAATGGCGTTGTGCCCGAGGTCCTGGAAAGTGCGCAACTTGCGCAGGCCCACCGTGTGCCCAAGATGGATGTCGGGAGCGGTCGGGTCCACGCCGAGCTTGATATTTAGCGGCTCCTGGCGCGCGAGTCGGGTGAGGAGTTCCGCTTCGCTCAGAATCTGTGCTGTGCCGGTGCGGATGAGATCGAGCGAGTCCTGGGGCGATAGTTGAGTCTCCATGCGTAGCAGGTTTTGTAACTGCCACGGGGAAAGATGCGCAAGGCAGTTCTCCAGCTCATCTCATGCTGTGGAGAAATCAATGCCGGGAGTTTGCATTGCAGCGCCCGCGTGCTTTGCGGATACTTGATGGTGCGCTATGAAAATTCTCCCCGGGTTGCTCACCGTCATGCTCACGCAACGCTCGAACCGTCGCAACCTGCGGTTGCTCGCGCGATTCATCGCCGCGCTCATCGCGCTCATGCTGGCGCACAGCCTCATCTTCCACGCGATCATGCACATGGAAGGGCAGGATCGCAGCATGGTGGATGGCATTTACTGGACACTGACTACCATGTCCACGCTTGGGTATGGCGACATCACATTTCAATCGTCGCTGGGCAAAGTCTTTTCCATGGTTGTTATCTTTTCCGGGCTCACATTTCTGCTAGTTCTATTCCCATTTACTTTCATCGAGTTTTTCTACGCGCCCTGGATGAAAGCCCAAGCCGCAGCCCGCGCCCCGCGCGTGTTGCCCGATACTCTGAGCGGGCACGTGCTCATCACGCACCTGGACTCGGTGACAGAATCTCTCATACGCAAGTTCGATCAATACCACCAACCCTACGCCTTAATTGTGCCGGAGTTGGAGGAAGCGCTACGACTGCACGACGAAGGATTTCACATCCTTCTCGGCGAACTCGACAGCCCGCAGACATATAGAAACGCGCGGATCGACCACGCCGCGTTGGTCGTCACCACCGCGAGCGATCCGGTGAACACCAACGTGGGCTTCACGGTGCGCGAATTGTCGCCCGAGGTTCCGGTGGTGGCCACTGCCTCGCGCCTTGCTTCGGTCGATGTGCTGGAATTGGCGGGCGCGACACGGGTGCTGCAATTGGGGGAAATGATGGGCAGCTCCCTCGCGCGTCGCACCATTGGCGGGGATGCATTGGCACATATCATCGGAGAATTCGAAGGGCTCTTCATCGCCGAAGCCACAGCGGCGGGCACACCTTTTGTCGGCAAGACACTCGCCGAAAGTCGCCTGCGAGAACTCGCCGGGGTGAATGTAGTGGGCGTCTGGGAACGCGGCAGATTCGAAGCTGCCGGGCCCACCACCGTGATCGGCCCGCACACTGTGCTCATCCTTTCCGGGTCGCGGGAACAGCTCACACGCTACGATGAACTGCTCTGCATCTACCACCAGAACGAAGGCTCCGTGGTGATCATCGGAGGCGGGCGTGTCGGGCGTGCCACGGGTCGCGCATTGCAGCAGCGCGACATCGACTACAAAATCGTGGAGCGCGATCCAGCCCGCGTGCGCGATGCCGAGCGCACGGTGGTCGGCGATGCATCGGACCTGGACACACTGCATCGTGCCGGCCTACGCCACGCCCCGGCGGTCATCATTACCACTCACGATGACGACATCAATATCTACCTCACAATCTACTGCCGCCGGCTGCGACCGGACATCCAGATCATCAGCCGTTCCGTGCAGGATCGCAACGTGTCCACGCTGCATCGTGCCGGCGCGGATTTTGTCATGTCGTATGCTTCCATGGGATCGAACGCCGTGTTGAATCTGCTCAAACAAACTGACGTGCTCATGGTCGCGGAAGGGCTCAGCGTGTTCCGGGTGAAAGTGCCGGTGCTCTTGCAAAACAAGACGCTTGGCGAAAGCAACGTGCGCGAAGCCACGGGCTGCAGCATCGTGGCGGTGCGTCGCGCGGGCGAACTCACCATCAACCCCCCACCCTCAGTGACATTGGATGCCGACAGCATCCTCTTCGTAATCGGCAGCGTGGAAGACGAGAAATTATTTTTAAACAAATACCACGCCAGCATCATCAACTGAGTGCTGGATCGACCAATCTAAGCAGAAATGGCGCAGCACCAGTTCATCAGCTACTCCACCACATCTTCAGCAGGAGTCTTGGTGATGTCCGGGTCGCGAGGATGCGTCCTTCCTGGGCGCGTGGTGATGTCGCCATCGCCCCGCGCGGCGCGGCCAGGCTGAGTAGTCGGATCTCCATCGATAGCAGCCGCCTGCCCAGGCTGAGTTGTGATGTCCCCGTCAATCCTTGCTGCTCGTCCGGGTTGGGTGGTTATGTCGCCATCCTGAGCTGCTTGGGTGCGCAACGGTGCGGCTGCAGAGCCCGTCACACGGTTTGTATTGCCCGCAGGCTCCGGATTTGGCAAGAGCACTTTGTGCACGATGGGAATGTCTTTTTCCAAATCGTATTGCACGGTAATCATCTGCGACATTGCCACATCAGAGAAGCTGGCAGGCGTGCCGTTGGCAAACTGGATGGTCGCACGGTCCAAGCCCAAGAAACGGATGGGCGACTGAGTTTCTGCAGAGTGGATGGTGATTCCGCCCGCCTCCCGGTCAATGGCCGTGATGACGCCTGTGTTCACTACTGCACCCTTGGTTGGCACAGGACCGGCATACATCAATTGAGAAATAAATAATACTAGCGATCCAAATATAAATGGTTTCATAAATTATCCTCTTTCGTGCGTTTTTTAGTGTTTTGCTCTGCAGCGTATTCCTGCATTTCGCGGGTGAGTTCTTCGCGTTCGCAGCCATCGGCATGTTCCGCTTCGGCTTGCGCATCCAGGGCGTCGTGCGCGTGAGGGCCGAGCGCGGCATCTTTTTCTTCCAGATCGGCACCGCTAAGGCTGCGGGGTTTGTTTTTGCTCATAATTATTCTCCTAGTTAAGCTATCGCTGCGAGATGCTCCAAGGGATTGGTTTTGTTTAAATTTCCGGATTCGACGGAGACAGAAGGAAAAATGACGGTAGCCGAACTGCTCACAGCCGATGAAGCCGCCGCACGCAACGCAAAACCATCGGAATCAGCCTGCAGAGATTTACCATTTCAAATTTCTGAAACGCCGGTAAATTTGATCTCTTCATGGCTCGACGCGCAAGTTCCTCACTGGATCCGAAATGGATCATCGGCATCATCCTTCTGGTGGTTATCGCCATTGCTGGCGGCAAATTCATTTTTAAAGATGTTGGCGATCCCTACCGCACCATCCCGGAACTGGAGACAGCCGCTTATCTCGAGAACTCCAATAGCCTTCGCGGCAACGTGTATAAAATCTCGGGCACCATCGCCAATTCGCTAGCGTATTCAGCGACGGACGGGCGGTTGTTTTCACTGGAAGTCTCCGAACAAGGCACCCTTCATGTTCTCCCCGTGCTCGTGCCTGCCAGGTTCAATCACATCAACATCCAGCGCGGACAGCAATTTTTGATGCAAATTGAAGTTGGCGAAAAAGGAATTCTGACCGTTATTGACCTCACCAAAGCATGATGAAACTCCCCGCCATCCTTCTTCTGTCCGCACTGCCGCTGGCGGCTCAGATGCCCGATCCCGAGCCCGCTGCACCAGCGCAAAATGCCACCCCTGCTGCCCGACCTGCCTCTTCCAAGCCCGCGCCTCCTGCCGGTCAATCCAACTTTCTCGGCAAAGACATGCCGTTCTTCGATCCCGGCTCGGAAATCCTTTCCTGGGATGGGAAAAATTGGAACGTCAATAACAACCGCCTTTTTCAAGCCAGGTTCGAGAAGTATCTCAACGCAGAAGAAGACACCGACGAGCAAAGCGCAGCGTATCGCGAAATTCTCTCCACGATCCTTGCCAAGCTCGCGCCCGGGCGATCAGGCCCTGCGGAACTCGATGAAGCTTTTCGTCTTTTACCCAAAGCGTCCAACTACGAGATCGACGCCAATCTCTGCGATGCGCTGGCAGACGCGGTCTATACGGTGTGGATGTCCAAGAAAGAAAACAATCGTATCGCGCAAGCCAATCGCAATCTGGAGAAAGAACTGAAAGTCCACGAGTGGAACGCGAAAATGAGCGTGAGCGATCCCGCTGCCAATCTCGCGCCAAAGGAGCCCAACGCTGCGGCGGAATGGGCCAAAGAGCAGCAACTGCTGCGCGACATGCGCACCCAGCCCTACGTGACACGCGCGCTGGAGGTGCGGGCCTTGCTCACCGCCAACAAACTCAAGCGCGAGGTCTCGGAGATACAGATCAAGTTGGAGTTCCAATCCTTGCTGGTGCAGTTCTTTTTGCAACGCCGGTTCCAGCACGTGGTCATCGGCACGCGATTTTATCGTAATCTTTTCGGCGATGGCGACACGTTGCTGCGCGTAGGCGACGATGCGAAAGACCTTTTCGCCAAAAGCACCGGCATGCCACCGACCGTGGGCGTGCTGGACTCGCTGGCGAATGAAGCCATGCGCGATGCGAAGGAAGGCGTGCAAGCTTACAAGTTTCTCCTGGACAAAAATGAACTCGAGAGCGCGACCAAGCGTCTGGCGGAAGCTTTCGTAATCGGCGAGTATCTGCCCGAATTGCGCACCTTGCCGCGCGAGGATAAACGGCAGGCACTGCGTTTCACACAAATCACGAATCAATTGCTCTCCGCGATCGAGGTAAAAGATTACACTCTGGCTGAAAAGCTCGTGGGAGAACTCTCCGAGATTGCGAAGGATTTCGATAATAGCAAACCGCTGGCCATTATTGAAACTGCCAAAACCGTGAGCGCCATGCATCTCGCCAAAGCGAAGAATGCGGCGGTGAGCGGAGATCGCGCCACATTGGAGGAGGAACTTCGCACCGCCACGGAACTCTGGCCACGCAATCCTGCGTTGGGCGAAGTGGCCGAGCTGATCTTTTCCCAGGCCGATGTGCAACAGAAAGCTCTCGTGGATTTCGACCAGCTTCTGAGCCAGAAAAATTTCCGGCAGATTTTCGACGACCGCATGCGCTTCATCGCCGCGACCGCTTTGTTTCCGGATCGGCAGGAAGCCTTGCAGAAAGTGCTCGAGTCCATGCAAAGTATCGAGGCGGCGATTATTCGGTCCACCGAGATCGCCAAGCGCGGCGACTACGCGGGCGCGTGGGAGAATATCGAACGCGTGTATAAAGAGTATCCCGAAGACAATCGCCTCAACCAAGTGCGTGCAGACCTCACAACCAACGCCTCGGATTTCGTGAGAACACTCCGCGCCGCTGAAGAAAAGGAGCAACGCGGCCAGATCGGTTCCAGCCTTGCATGGTACCTCAAAGCGCAACATCTCTACGCAGGCAGCGAGTTTGCCCGCGAGGGCATCGACAGATTGGTGAAGAGCATCATGCCCGGCTCCTAGGGCGATGGGAATGGCGGACCTCGAACGGCATGTGGAGTCAGTGTTGCAGTGTCGGCGATGTCCTGGCATGTTTCCGCCGCCCGTGAGCTGTGGCCCGGTGCGCAGCCCGATCCTGCTCGTAGGCCAGGCACCAGGAGATAAAGAGCCCGTGATGGGCAGGCCTTTTGCATGGACAGCAGGCCGGACGCTGTTCCGGTGGTTCGAGTCACATTGCCATGTGGGCGAAGCGGATTTCCGCACCAAAGTGTATATGGCAGCAGTATGCAGGTGTTTCCCTGGGAAAAATGTGAAAGGCGGAGACCGCGTGCCCACGCCGCAGGAAATCGATAATTGTTCGCTCTGGCTTGAGCGCGAATTTGCACTGCTTCAGCCACGCCTGGTGTTGGCAGTCGGCAAGCTCGCAATCGCACAGTTCACGCCCGTGGATAAACTTGTGGACATAATCGGGCTGCCCAAGCGCGTAGAGAAATTCGGGCGCGAATTGGATATGATCGCTTTGCCGCATCCATCTGGGGCATCCACCTGGCACCGCATGGAACCCGGCCGCACCTTGCTGGCCCAGGCACTGGGTTCACTGGCAAAACATCCCGTTTTCCGGGAAGT
Organism: uncultured Chthoniobacteraceae bacterium; assembly: GCA_965365475.1. GTDB lineage: Bacteria > Verrucomicrobiota > Verrucomicrobiia > Chthoniobacterales > CAKUMP01 > CBDUBV01. The sequence continues at coordinate 8,358 of CBDUBV010000041.1, forward strand.
TTTCGCCACAGTCAACCCCGGTTTTTCGACTAAATCGTAAAATCCCTCGCTTTTGCAGAAATCCGTGGTAACCTCCTGCCTACCTAATCTTATGCAAAGAAAAAGTGCTTTCTCCCGCCGTTTACCCGATCTGGTCACCGAAGAACTTGTGGCTGTATTGTCCAAGCGGACCTCCTTCGAATTTCATCAGCTTTTTGACATCGTTCACGAGAATCTGCGTAATCGCAATGCTGCCAGTGGCGGCGAAGAGATGCTGCGCCTGCGAGCTTACGAGAAGCTCCAGAATCTGGTCTCCCGTGGCCTGGTAAAAAAGACCGGCAAGAAATATCGCGGCCTCACCGCAGCGCTCAATGCCGCCAAAGCAGCCGCAGCAGCGTCCGCCGCCAACCCGCCCACGCCAGCATCGGTAAGCTAAATTCCGTCTGAGTCAGCTACCAGAATCCGCTTTTTGCCCCGCTATCAACCCGCGCAGAGTCTGCGCGTCGTCGCGCAGTTGCTCCCTGGAATCGCCAGCGAGGAATTCCAATAGCGCGAACTCCGGTCGCTCTCCGGCAAGCGCGAGATATTTCCGCCACCGGTCTGCGCCGTGCGCCAGGGGCAATCGGACGAGGCGTCCATCGGCGTCCATTTCCCAATGAAATACATGCAGGTTGGCCAGACGCGGAAGCACCTCCTTCAAGCTCTCGATGCATGCCGATTCCGATGCGCCATTGATCGGTTGCCAGAGCGTGCAGATCGCCGGGTGCCGCGTCTCCTTTAAAAGCCAGGCCGCACTTTGCAGCGAATCCGTGAGCGTTTTCCCATGGTACTCATAAGCGATTCGCAGGCTCCGTGCATGTGCCGCATCCGCCAACCGCAAAGCATGTTCCACAACGCGCGCACGATAAGATGCGTCCGCATCCACCGAGCTGCGATTTCCCGCCCACACCCGAATCCACGGACTGCCCAGTGCCTCCGCACTATCAAGATGTGCCTCATCGGCATCCGTCTCCGCCAGCCGCAAATAAGAGCCGTAGCACGCCACTTGCAAACCTGCGGAACGCGTTGCATTTCCCACGCGTTGAGCCAGTGCCACATCGCCCGGTGGCACATGAATGTCGCCGCCCCACTCGATCCCATCCAGCTCGTTGTCTGCCGCGAGACGGATGATTTCTTCGCTCGGCAAAGAGCGGAAACTTACCGAGACCAAGCCTGTCTTCATCTCCCTTATGTAGTGGGCATCGTGCGAGCAGGGCAACATCAATATGCAGGGTTGAGCAAATCTCGAACGGTGATATGGTCCCGGCTCTCATGCTCACTGTCAGTCAGATAACAAAATCCCACGGCGGTCGCGTCCTTTTCGAAGATGCTTCACTGCAAGTAAATCGCGGCGATCGCATAGGATTGATCGGCCCGAACGGTGCGGGCAAATCCACGTTGTTCTCGCTCATCCTGGGAGAACAATCGCCCGATGCCGGCACGGTCGCATTGCAGCGTGGGATCACCATGGGATTTCTGCCGCAAGAGAGTGCGCCCTCGGGCGCGGAAACCGTGTTGCAACTTGCCACCTCGATCAGTGACGAGATGAGCGCCCTTTATCGCACCCTGCGCGAGCACAGCGATGAGCACAGCGCGGAGCATCACGAAGCCATGGCGCGGTTTGCTGAACTCGACGGATATTTATTGGAGGTCAAAGCAAAGCGATTCCTGGCGGGGCTTGCATTCCGCGAGGAAGATTTTCACCGCGAAGCGCGCACGATGAGTGGCGGCTGGATCATGCGCGTTCACCTGGCGCGGTTGCTGGTCATGGAGCCCGACCTTCTCATGCTCGACGAGCCCACGAACCATCTCGATCTGGAAACACTGGGTTGGTTCCAGAATTATTTAAAAGGCTATCCAGGCGCAATTCTGACCATCTCGCACGACCGCGAATTCCTCAATGCCATCTGCGAAAGCATCCTGGAGATTCGCCGCAGCAGGCTGCATCGTTACCGGGGAAATTATCAGGCGTATGAGCTACAACGCGCCGCGCGCGAGGAGCAACATCTTGCAGCGTATAAAAACCAGCAGCGCGAGATCGAGTCGTTGCAGCGATTTGCGGATCGTTTCCGCGCCAAGGCCAGCAAAGCTTCGCAGGCTCAGGAGAAGCTCAAGCAGATCGCTCGCATGGAAAAGATCGATGCACCGGAAGCGGCGGAGGCAACGGTGCGGTTTACTTTTCCTCAGCCTGCACGGGGTGGGCAGCGAGTCATGGCGCTGGAGCATATCCGGCAGGCTTACGGCGAACACGAAGTGTATGCAGATCTGAACCTCACGCTCGAACGCGGTCAACGCACTGTGCTTGTCGGGCCCAACGGAGCGGGCAAAAGCACGTTATTAAAAATCATCGCCGGGCTCGTGCCGCTGGCAGCGGGAGAACGCACGGTCGGGCATAATATTTCCATCGGCTACTTCTCGCAACAGCGCACGGAGACGCTCGATGTGAAACGCACCGTGCTGGAGGAAGCCATGCAAATTCCGGAGCCCGTGCCCGAGCAAACGGTGCGAACCATCCTGGGCTCGTTCCTATTTAAGGGAGATGATGTTTTTAAAAATGTGGGCGTCTTAAGCGGGGGCGAGAAAAGTCGGCTCGCGCTGGTGAAGCTACTGCTCGCGCCGCCGAATTTATTGCTGTTGGATGAGCCCACCACGCACCTGGACATGTCGAGCATCGACGCGCTGGTCGCTGCGCTGAGCCAATACACCGGCACGATGGTCTTCGTCAGCCATGATGTGCATTTTATCAAAGCACTGGCGTCCACCGTCATACATATTCATGCCGGGCAGCTCACGCATTACGCGGGAGACTATGAATATTATCTTGAGAAAAGCCGCACCGGTTCAGAGCGCGAGGGGTTGATTGCGAAATTGTCCAACGCCATGCCTGAAGCACCGGTGAAGGCTGTGGTGGAAGCTCCCCGGCTGGGGATGAAAGAAATGCGCGAGCAACGTCGGGCGGAATCCGAGCGGAGGCAGAGCGAGGCGCGCGCGGTGCGGGAGCGAGCCAGGCGGGTGGAGAAATTGGAAGAAGAAATCCTACTGTTGGAGGCGCAGCAAAAGGAGTTAACCGCGCAATTGGAAGACCCGGCAACGTATGAGGTTCCAGCCCTGGCCTTGGAGACAAATCGAAAACTCAGCGGCGTAAGCGACGCGCTGGAATCTCTGACAAGAGAATGGGAGCAACTGGCAGAAATGGTGGAAACATAAAAAGCCTTACTGAGCTTGCAGCTCAGAATTTTTTCCGGGTCATACGCGGGAGTTTGTTAACGGTAAAACCGTGATTCAACGGTGTGCATGTTTTCGCTCGGGCGCGAGTTTTTCGGTTTGACCTATCTACTCCAGCATCGAGAGTTCTGCCTTCATGCGTTCGCAAACTCTTTACGAAGCACGCTGGATTTTTGCCATCCTCGCGGCGCTCACCATTCTTAGCCTCATTTTCTATCCCTGGCTCTCCATTCTGTGGGGGCTGCTCATTCTTTATACGTTCTATTTTTTCCGCGATCCCGAACGGCCTATTCCTCAGGACCCCCGCGCCGTGGTCGCTCCGGCGGATGGGGTGGTCTCGGAAGTGATCGAAGTCGAAGAGCACGAAGTGCTTAAACAACGCACCCAACGCATCGGCATTTTTCTTTCCGTGTTCGACGTGCACACCAATCGCGCACCGGTGCCTGGAACGGTAACCATGACACATGAAAAAAATGGCAAATACCTCGATGCCCGCCATCCCAACGCTTCCACCCTCAACGCATATCGCACGTGGGCTTTTCAAAATGGCACGCTCACCGTGGTCGTCCGGCAGATCACGGGTGCAATCGCTCGGCGCATCGTGGCCTGGGCCAAGCCGGGCGATCACCTCGCACGCGGCGAACGCTTCGGCATGATCCGGTTCGGCTCGCGCACGGAGGTATATCTGCCGCTGGACGCGGAAATCCTTGTCCAGGCTGGAACCAGAGTGCGATGCGGGGAGACCGTGATTGCCCGTCTGGCCGATCCTTTACCATGACAACCCCACAGGACCCCCCCTCCTCCGAGCCCAAAATATATCTGCTGCCGAATCTCATGACGGCAGGCAATTTGTTCTGCGGGTTCGCGGCCACGCTGCGGATTCTCGAGGGTGCTTTGCAGCGAATGGACGGCTTGCCCGCAACGCAGATGTTTCACCACGCCATCCTGTTTATTCTGGGCGCGTGCGTGTTTGATGTGCTCGATGGACGCCTCGCGCGTCTGGGCGGACACGAGAGTCCCTTCGGGCGGGAGTTCGACTCGCTGGCCGATATAGTGTCCTTCGGGGTTGCGCCTGCGCTGTTGGTGTTTCAGATCGTGCTGGCAGAGTTCGACCGGCTGGGGTGGTTGGTGGCTTTTGTTTATCTGGCGTGCGGTGCTTTGCGGCTGGCGCGTTTCAACTGCCTGGCGGCGGTGAATTCCGAAGCTGCCAATAAAGAATTTCGCGGGTTCCCCATCCCTGCAGCCGCCGGGCTCACCGCCTCGCTGACTCTGCTCATGCTATGGGTCGAGGAAGGCCAGCACGAGATCGGCTCTTGGAAATACCTGCTGCCGGTGTTGTTACTCTTCCTGAGCTACATGATGTTCAGCAGGTTCAAATATCCCAGCTTCAAGTCGGTGAACTGGCGGACGCGACATTCCATACCGCGATTTCTGATCGTCGCGGTGCTGCTGGTCGCCACGGTCATGCATTGGGAATGGATGCCGGCTGTGCTGTTCACATCTTATCTGCTCTACGGTTTTCTGCGGCCTTTTGTCTCTCGCAGTTGGCGCAAAGAGATCGAAGAGGACGAGGAAGCAGCGGAAGATTAATAGCCCGGGGCTCTCTTCTCACGCCACAATCGCTTCGTGGTCGGAGAGCTTGAACACGCGGCCCTCCGGATCGCGGAAGTTTGTATATGGCCCTTCTGTTGTGATGATGATTCCGCGCTGCCGGAGACCTTCGAGGACTTCTTCCTTGTTGCGCATGGCCAGGTAGATATGAAAATAACTGACCGTCTCGCCAAAGTCGCATGGGCGCAGACAGATCGGCAGGCCTCCCAACACCATGTCGCAGTAGCGATGGGTGCGTTCACTTACGATTTTTGCGCCCAACACTTCCACATAGAATTTTCGCACGTCGCTCCAGCGCTGCGTAAAGATGGTGAGTGAATAACACGCGGCATCCGGTCGTGTTTCCGGCGTTCTTCTACCGTGGGTATCGAGTTCAGTGTTCATGAAGTATTGGGCAGCTATCATGCTTACTCATTAAGCAACTCCCATGCCTGTTTTATGGAAATTATAACATACCTTGCTTTCCGGTTGCTCACGCAAGGTTCAGGGGCCCGTATTTCCACCCCGAGCCACACTGCGGCCCGGCATCCTCCGACTTTCTCTCCACCGAGGGTTGCCACATCCTTGCTTTCCATACCGGGCAGAGTGTGGTTAGGTCCATGATACACATGGCAGGAAAATCCAAAACTGAAGAGCTATCTTTCGAGCAAAACCTGGCGCGATTGCAATCGCTGGTGGACCAGATGGAAGCCTCCGAATTGCCTCTGGAGGATTTGATTCGTTTCTACGAGGAAGGCATCCAATTGGTGAAAGTCTGCTCGGAGAAACTGGATTCCGCCGAGAAACGTATCCAACTCATATCACGCAAAGCGTCTGGCGAACTGGTCACGGAGGATTTCTCCGAGGAAAAGACCAGGCCAGCTGCACTGATCGATCCGCCGATGACCCCGGCGCCTGAAGCTAAACACGATGAAATCAGCCTCTTCTAATACCTCCCGCCACCTATCCCAAATCACCAGTCCCGAGGATGTGAAACGTCTGCCGGAAGATGCATTGCCGGAACTGGCTCAGGAGATCCGCGAGCGGCTGATCACTGCGTTGGCGAGAACGGGCGGACATCTCGGGCCGAATCTGGGTGTGGTGGAATTGACCATCGCCTTGCACCGGGTGTTCCAAACGCCGCACGATAAATTTGTTTTCGACGTGAGCCACCAAGGCTATGTGCACAAGATGCTCACGGGGCGCCTGGACCGTATCGAGACGATGCGGCAATACGAGGGGCTCAATGGTTTTCTTCTCCGCACGGAAAGTGAGCACGACAGTTATGGCGCGGGACACGCAGGCACGGCGATCAGTGCTGCTCTGGGCATGGCTGCCGCGCGGGATTTACGCGGGAGCGATGAAAACGTGGTGGTGGTGGCAGGCGATGCGGCGTTTACCTGTGGGGTGAGCTACGAGGCACTTAATAACATCACCGAGACCACGCGCCGGTTCATCGTGGTGCTCAATGATAATGAATGGTCGATTGCCAAGAATGTCGGTGCCATTGCGAATTATTTTAATCGCATCACCACGAGTCCGGCGTTTCATCATTTGCATGAGCAGGCGGCGAAGTTTGTGGAACGTCTGGGGGGGCGGATGGCTCGGCAGTTTGTGGGTAAAGTGGAGGAGGGCATGAAAAATCTGCTGCTTCCAAGTGTGATTTTTGAAGAGCTGGGCCTGCGGTATTACGGACCGATCGATGGGCACGATATTGCGCTGCTCACCCGGACTTTTGAATTTCTGAAGACGCAGAACGAGCCTGTCATTTTACATATTCTCACGCAGAAGGGGAAAGGCTACGCGCCTGCGCTGGAGAAGCCGGATAAATTCCATGGTTTGGGCAGTTTCCGTGCGGAGACGGGCGAGACTGCTCCTGCTGCTACGCCGACGTTCTCGCAGCTTTTCGGAGAGCATCTGGCGAAGTTCGCCCAGCAGAACAACCGGATTGTAGCAATCACCGGAGCGATGCCGACTGGCACTGGGCTTACTGCTTTTCAGAATAAAGTGCCGGATCGCTACTACGATGTGGGGATTGCGGAGGAACATGCCGCGCTTTTCGCATGTGGTCTGGCGACGATGGGTTACAAGCCGTTTCTCGCGATCTACTCCACCTTTATGCAGCGCGCTTACGACATGATCATCCACGACATGGCGTTGCAGAATCTCAACGTGTGTCTGTGCATGGATCGGGCAGGACTTTCCGGCGACGATGGCCCCACGCACCATGGGTTGTTTGACATCGGCTATCTGCGGCACATTCCGAATCTGGTGTTTATGCAGCCAAAGGATGAAACGGAGTTTGTGGACATGCTGTGGACGATGGTGAATTACCATGAAGGTCCCATCGCGATGCGGTATCCGCGCGGCGCGGGGACGGGTGCGCAGCCTTTGGAGCAGCCGCGCCTATTGGAGATCGGCAAGGCGGAGGTGTTGCGGCATGGCAAACAAGTGGCACTCTTCGGGCTGGGCTCGCTGCATACGATGGCGTTGGAGGCGGCAGATAAACTGGAGGCACTTGGTATCTCCGCAGCGGTGATCAATCCGCGATGGATCAAGCCGCTGGATGTGGGGACTCTGGAATTTTTCGCACGCAGCGTGGATGTGATTTGCAGTTTTGAGGATCATGTGTTGCATCACGGGTTCGGCGCCGCACTGATCGAGCATCTATCGGACGCAGGGATCAAAACGCCGGTGGTCCGGATTGGGTGGCCGGATCAATTTGTGGAGCATGGCGGGGTGGATGTGTTGCGCAAAAAGCATGGTCTCACGGCTGAAGCGGCGGTGGAAAAAATCCTGCCGCACGTGAAGAAGGGCGGGGTGAAAAGCTCCGCCGTCCCAGCGGCGTAGATTGGGAAATTGCGTTCCTTTGAACGCAAACGATCCGTGGCAAGACATCCGTCAGGCGTCGTCCAAGTTGAAAAACTTTTGCGGATCGTTTTTCTCAACTTGAAACCTCACGCCGCAGCCCAAAAGCCGCACTGTCCTGCCCCCCGCTGCGGCCCAGGCAGCTTCAATCAATGTGCCGAAAACTGCTGGCGTCGGTGCATCGCACGGGCACTCGCGTGTTATGCGGGAGAAATCCGCAAACTTCATTTTCACAAACGCTTTGTGCACGCTGCGATGAGCCGCCTTTGCACGCAATTCCACAAGCAGTTCCTCGGCCAGAGAGTATATCGCGGCACGGCATTGTTCCAGCGAGCGCAAGTTCTCCAAGAAGGTCTTCTCATTACTCAGCGATTTGCGAACGCGATTGGGTTCCACCGCGCGCTCGTCGATGCCTCGACACAATTGATACAGCTCTTCACCCCACCGGCCAAATCGTTGCGCCATTTCTGGGCGTGTGAACCGCTGCAGATCACCGCATGTGAGCACGCCTTGGGCCGTGAGTTTATCCGCAGTCTTGGGGCCTATGCCCCAGACTTTTCGCACGGGAAGATCGCGCACGAATAAATCCACCTGCTCGGGTGTGATCGCGAATTGCCCATTCGGTTTGCGCCAGTCACTGGCAATCTTGGCCAGCATTTTGTTGGGAGCGATCCCTGCGGATGCTGTCAGGCCTGTAGTGGAAAAGATACGGGCGCGTATTTCACGCGCAATAGTCCAGGCGTAGCGGCCCAGTGCCGTGACATCGAGGTAAGCTTCGTCCAATGAAAGCGGCTCCACGAGCGGGGTAACTTCCAACAGTATCTCGCGGATGCGTTGCGAGTCCGCGCGATAAAGTTCGAATCGGACCGGGAGAAACACCAGGTGCGGACACAGCTCCCGCGCTTTGTAGCCTGGCATCGCGGAGCGGACACCGTATTTTCGTGCCTCATAGTTGCAGGTGGTGACCACGCCGCGCGGCGAGCCGCCACCGACTGCGATAGGTTGTCCGGCCAGCTCCGGGCGTTCCCGCATTTCGACTGCCGCATAAAAGCAGTCCATGTCCAGGTGGATGATTTTTCGCGGATTAGCTGATCCCATATATTAAAGAACAGCCACGCATAGGGAGGCAGTCATTTTCCGTAGTTCAAGCCTGCCATCACACCACGCAATTCCGACAGTCCCCGCATGCGCCCGATACAGGAATACCCGGGAGTAATGCCGGGCGGCTTGGCAAGATCATCCATCATCGTATGCCCATGGTCCGGGCGAAATACCAACCGCCAATCCTTGCGTCCGCATGCTCGTCGGCGGTCTTGTTCCTCTATAAGCAGAGCCACCACTTGCACCATGTCCATGGAACCCTGGAGATGGTCGGCTTCAAAGAACGAGCCGTCAGCGAGGCGTTGCGTGCTGCGGAGATGCACGGCGTGAAAGCGCTCACCGAACTCCGCAACCATGGCAGGCAGGTCGTTGTCCGCCCGCGCACTTAACGACCCGGTGCAGAAACACAGTCCGTGCGCGGGGTCTTCCGTCATACGGAGGATGGTGCGCAGGTCGCTCGCGGTCGATACGATACGGGGCAGACCGAGCACTGGAAAAGGGGGATCGTCGGGATGTATGGCCAATCTCACCCCGGCGTCCGCCGCTGCTGGAACCACCGCGTCCAGAAATCGAGCAAGATGATCGCGCAATGCCTGCGAATCGATACCGTCGTATCGCGCCAACATGCATCGGATATCGTCCAGCGACAAACCCCACTTCACGCCGGGGAAAACGTCGATGATGGTTTGTATGAAAGCGGTCTGCGCGTTGATCTCAAGCTGCGTCCACCATCTTTTTGCACGCTCGCGCTGTTCGGCGGTGTAATCGGCCGCAGCTCCGGCACGCTTCAATGCATACAATTCAAAAGCCGCAAAATGGACAGGATTAAAAAACATCGATTCAGAGCCATCTGGCAGCACGTGGCGGGTATCCGTGCGCACCCAGTCGAGCACCGGCATAAAATTATAAACCACGATATTTATTCCTTCGGCAGCAAGATGATGGAGGCTCTGCCGGTAGTTCTCAAAAAGTTGCGCGAGGTTTCCTTTTCCTACCTTGATATCCTCGTGCACCGGCACGGACTCAGCAACCGTCCAGCGCAGACCAGCAGCTTCAATCATCATCCTGCGCTCGCGGATTGCCTCCACAGGCCAGGGTTCGCCGTAGGGAATCTGGTGCAGCGAAGTGAATACTTCACTCGCACCTGCTTGACGAATGAACTCAAGAGGCACCGGATCAAGAGGCCCAAACCACCGGAAAGCCTCAGCGAGTCCATCGCGATTTTTCATGGCGTGAATACAAGGCAAGTGCGGCTTATATGGGTGCGGGAAACCATTTTGCAACAACCCATATACTCTAGCCGGAACAAATTCCAGTGTCTCCACGCATACTTACGTCCGCTCCATCCGTGAATTCCCGCGCTCAAACTGTTGCCCCCTTCCCGGCCCTCTGGTAACAACAGCGCACTCCATGCCAAAAGATACTTCCATCAAAAAAATTCTCCTGATCGGTTCCGGCCCTATCGTCATCGGACAAGGCTGCGAGTTCGATTATTCCGGCGTCCAGGCTTGCAAAGCTCTCGCGGAGGAAGGCTACGAAGTGGTCCTGATCAACTCCAACCCGGCTACGATCATGACTGACCCGGAGTTTGCCAATCGCACATACATCGAACCGATTACACCGGAGGTGATTGAGAAAATCATCATCCGCGAGCAACCGGATGCTCTGCTGCCCACGCTCGGAGGGCAGACTGCGCTCAATGCAGCCATGGCATTGGTTCATGCTGGCATCCTGGAGAAACACGGCACCCGCCTGATCGGCGCAAACGCTGAAGCGATACGCAAAGGTGAAGACCGTCAGCTTTTTAAAGAAGCAATGCTGCGCATCGGCCTCGATCTGCCCCACTCCGGCGTGGCCCATACCATCGAGCAGGCACGCGAGATCGCAGAGGAGATCGGCACTCTTCCACTTATCATCCGCCCCGCTTACACGCTGGGCGGCACAGGCGGGGGTATCGCTTACAATCGTGAGGAATTTGAGACCATCGTGGCTCGCGGCCTGGATCTCTCGCCCGTCACGGAAGTGCTCATCGAAGAATCGCTGCTAGGGTGGAAGGAATTTGAAATGGAGGTCATGCGCGACCGGGCGGACAATTGCGTGATCATCTGCTCGATTGAAAACATCGACCCGATGGGCGTGCACACGGGGGATTCCATCACCGTGGCGCCCATCCTCACGCTCACCGACAGGGAATACCAGATCATGCGCGACGCGTCGTTTGCAGTGATTCGCGAGATCGGAGTCGAGACCGGCGGATCCAACATCCAGTTTGCGATCCATCCGGACACAGGTCGCATGATCGTGATCGAGATGAACCCGCGCGTGAGCAGAAGCTCCGCGCTTGCTTCCAAGGCCACGGGATTTCCAATCGCCAAGATCGCGGCTAAGCTCGCCGTGGGGTACACTCTTGATGAGTTGCGCAACGACATCACCCGCGAAACTCCCGCCAGCTTCGAGCCGACCATCGATTACGTGGTCACGAAAATCCCGCGGTTTACGTTTGAAAAATTTCCCGGCGCGGACGAGACGCTCACCACGCAGATGAAGAGTGTGGGCGAGGCCATGGCCATAGGGCGCACATTTAAAGAGTCACTGCAAAAAGCTCTGCGCAGCTTGGAGATCAAGCGGTTCGGACTCCTCGGCGACGGTGCAGACCGCCAGATCGACGATGAGACGCTGACCACCCGCCTGTCGGTGCCCAATGCGGAACGCATATTTTATCTCGGCCTTGCCTTTGCGCGTGGATGGGACATCGAACGCGTATTTTCGCTCACCAAAATCGACCGATGGTTTTTGCGCAACATCGCGGAGATTGTCGAGCACTCCCAAGGCGACCTTGCGGACACCGAACTTCTTCGCAAAAGCAAGCGCATGGGTTTCTCCGACCGCCAGATTGCCATCGCCACGGGCGCGAAAGAATCCGAAGCACGAGCCATGCGGAAAGCAGCCGGAGTGACGCCCTGCTATCGTCTGGTGGACACCTGCGCAGCGGAGTTCGAGGCTTACACGCCATATTATTATTCCGGCTATGGCATCGAGGATGAAGTCAGGGATAATGAGAAGCAGAAAATCATCATCCTCGGTGGCGGGCCCAACCGCATCGGACAAGGCATCGAGTTCGACTACTGCTGTGTGCATGCTTCCTTCGCGCTGCGGGAACTGGGGATTGAAACCATCATGGTGAACTCAAATCCCGAGACGGTCTCCACGGATTACGACACTTCTGACAAATTGTATTTTGAGCCTCTGACATTGGAGGATGTGCTCAATATCTATGAACGCGAGAACCGCAAAGATCAGGTGCTGGGTGTCATCGTGCAATTCGGTGGCCAGACACCGCTCAATCTCGCCAAAGGCCTGGAGGAAAATGGGGTGCGCATCATCGGCACATCACCCGCAAGCATCGAGTTGGCGGAGGATCGGAAACTTTTTGCAGCGCTGCTCGATGAACTCGGGCTTCAACAAGCACCCAGCGGCACTGCCACGTCGCTTGAAGAAGCACTCGCGATCACCGCGCGCATCGGCTACCCGAGCCTGGTGCGCCCCAGCTTCGTGCTCGGCGGCCGGGCGATGCAGATCGTTTATAACGATGCGGAACTCACCCAGTATATGCAGAATGCGGTGGAGGCCACACCCGACCGACCGGTGCTCGTGGACCGGTTTCTAGAAGACGCCACCGAAGTGGATGTGGATTGTATTAGCGATGGCGAGACCACGGTGATCGGCGCGATCATGGAACACATCGAAGAAGCTGGCATTCACTCGGGCGACAGCGCGTGCGTGATTCCACCTTTCAGCATCCATCCGACCATGCAGGATCGCATCCGCGATGCTGCCCGCAAACTGGCTCGGGCGTTGAACGTGCGCGGACTCATGAACATGCAGCTCGCGATAAAAGGCGACAACCTGTATGTGATCGAGGTGAACCCGCGAGCCAGCCGCACAGCGCCATTTGTCAGCAAAGCCATCGGCATCGCGCTGCCTAAGCTGGCTGCGAAAATCATGGCGGGAAAGACATTGAAAGAACTCGGATTTACCGCAGAGATTCATCCTGAACACTACAGCGTGAAAGAAGCGGTTTTTCCCTTCAGCAAGTTTCAGGGCGTGGACATCGTTCTCGGACCGGAGATGAAAAGCACAGGCGAAGTCATGGGCATCGACGCGGATCTGGGTATGGCTTTTGCTAAAAGCCAGATGGCAGCTGGCGGTGCTCTGCCCAATACAGGCAATGTATTCATCAGCGTGAAAGACGCCGACAAGCCCAACGTAGCTCGCATCGCGCAGGGCTATCGGGATATCGGTTTCAACATCCATGCCACCCCAGGCACGGGAGAAATGATTCGCAAAAGTGGCGTGGAAGTAAACATCCTGCCCAAGCTCGCCAGTGGTCAGCGGCCCAATGTGATTGACATGATGAAGAACCACGACATGCATCTCGTCATCAACACGCCTAGTGGAAAAAATCCGCGCGCAGACGAGGTCAAAATACGCACCGCAGCCATGGCCAACCGGATTCCGATCATGACCACCTTGCGCGGAGCAGACGCAGCGCTGAAAGCCATCCGGTCCACACAGAACCGGCAGCTGGAAGTGCGCTCGTTGCAGGAATACCACAGCGGCTGACGTATCAGCTTA
>CBDUBV010000042.1:0-21684 GCA_965365475.1 uncultured Chthoniobacteraceae bacterium
CAGTATTCAAGCCGATGTCGAAAAAAATCCCGCACTTCACTTGTGACATTCATGTAGGACGGAGCGTCCTGCATGTGTGCGGGCGTGCCCTGCATGTGCATGAGCACCACAGCGGCGCGGTGATGCTTTACCACTGCGGCCATGCGTGGATCGCCTGCCAACGCGGTGATGTCGTTTACAATCACAGCACTGGCGCGGAGTGCGGCGTCGGCCACGGCGGCTTTGGTGGTATCCACCGACACAAGAACATGTGGGGCGATGGCTTCGATGACCGGCAGCACACGGGAGAGTTCCTCGCGCTCACTCACCGGTCGCGAACCCGGACGCGAAGATTCGCCGCCAACATCGATGATGTCTGCGCCTTCTGCGATGAGTTGATGTGCATGCGCGATGGCAGCATCCACATGCGAATACCTGCCGCCATCGGAAAACGAATCGGGTGTCACATTCAAAACACCCATGAGCAAACCGTGCCGGGAGAGATCCAGTGCTGCGGACGGCAGTTCCCAGATCATGATAAAATAGGACGGAGAAGAGGAGGCTTATTCCTCGGGCATCGCGGCCTCTTGCAGCACTTCACCCAGCAGAGTGTTGAACGCATCGACTCCTGTGCTGGGGATGATCACTGTGTTGCGACGCCCATGTGCTTCTTCTGTGATGCGAACAAAGCGACCGCGATCGTTCTCACGATACTCTATTGAGAAAAACTTCCGCTCCACTTGCAGTTCTCGACTGGCAATGACATGTTCCATTTTCTAATAATCCAAAGGGCTGTCAGTCTGATTTATGGCAAACCCTTGTGACAATTTATCGGTGCCCCCGGCGAACGCCAGACTTTTCTTGCCGAGCCAGGGCTGCTGGAGGCGAGTCTCGGGGGCGTCAAGATGCTTCGATCGGGCATCGCCGGGCGGCAAACTGGTGCCGTCCGATGGACGCAAGGGTTTTCTTTGCTTAATGCTTCGTGCGATGGTAGCGTTTGCTCATGTTCACTCTACCTCTTGCATTATCCACGCCCGGTTGGCCCGAGATTCTGATGATCCTCATGGTTGTCCTGGTCCTGTTTGGCGCGAAAAGATTGCCGGAACTTGCGCGGGGCATCGGGCAAAGCATCAAGGAGTTCAAGAAAGCTCGGGAAGAAATCGATAAAGAAATTCACACTACTGCTGACGAGCTTAAAATTGAAGAGCCCAAGCATAAGCAGCAGCACAACGTATCCTGACTGCCTGCTTCCGCGCACCATGTGGCTGCGTGTGGTTTTTCTGAGTCTGCTCCTTGCGCTGGGCTTGCAAGGCGGGGAAGCGCACCTGCGGGTGGCTTTCTATAATGTGGAAAATTTCCACCTCACGCCTGCCGAAGGCGTGCGGGTAAAAAGCCCGGAGTCCGTCGCGGCGGTTGTCGAAGTGATACGCTCCGTGAACGCCGATGTGCTCGCACTTTGCGAGATGGGTTCACTGCGCGACGCCGGGGAGTTGCGTGGCTTGCTGGAAGATGTGGGTCTTCACTACGAGCACTTCGAGTATCATCAAAGCCTGGACGAAGCTCGTCGGCTGTGCGTGTTGAGCCGCATACCGATCGTGCGTCGTGATTCACAAGCAGAACTTTTCTTCGAGCTGGATGGACGCCGCGAGCCTATGCGGCGTGGCATTCTGGACGTGACGTTACAGATGAGGCCGGAGGAAGAGTTGCGGCTTGTCGCGGTGCATCTCAAGTCGAGACGTCCGGTTCCGCAAGGCGAAGCTCTGATCCGTCGCAATGAAGCGATGCTGCTTCGGCGACATATCGATGCCATTTTTCAACACGATCCCGACGTCGCGCTCATCCTGGCCGGGGACCTCAACGACACGAAGGATCAGCCCGCGATTCTGGAAGTGCAAGGAGTGCGGGGGCGGGAGGGGTATTTACAGGATGTCCGCCCTTCGGATGACGTGGGCGATGTGTGGACGCATTTCTGGCGGGAGACCGATGTCTATAGTCGCATCGATTATCTCATGGTATCGAAAGCATTACGCAAACGTATAGCGGGCTCGGGCATTCCCCGCGCGCCGCAATGGTCCTCGGCCAGCGACCACCGATTGCTCTTTGTGGATATAAAACGCTGAACTAGCTACGGTTCATTTTCTCCCACCACTCGCGGTGGGCGATCGGAGAGATTTCGGAGGGTTTGATCTCGCTGCGGCCTCCCCAGAAAACATTGGTGTAGTTCACCGGGATGCCCGCTTCGGCGAGGTGCTCATCCATGGCCGCTTTGTGTTCCAAGACGCGCAGTTTGTCAGTGCCGTGTGCGACAGCCATGATGTTCACGTTTCCAAACTCCGGCCCTGCTTCACGCCAATAACAATGGGTTAAAATATGGTGCCGCCCGATCTCTCCGCCCGCTTCGACTTCGCGCCCCGCTGGGACAGCCCAATGAAAGAGCGCATTAAAACGAGTAACCCGATTGCCGGATGCTACCGGCTTCACGTGTTCGAGAAAGGTGGAGAAACGGCCAATGACTCCGCGACGGTTAAGTTCCTGAGCGACAGAGCAGAATGTGTCCACATCCACGCCTGCTTCCGCCGCGCGCGCCGCCCAGGGATTGGCGGTGATTTCTTCCGGCAGGAACTCGCGTTTCAACGCAGTAAGAATCTGCCATTCCAGCTCGGACAATGTGACAACGGAAGGCGTTTTCATTTCCGCAGGGACATCCGCCCGGCTTCCTGGTTCGAGATTCTTGCGTCGCACATGGCCAACTCCCAGCACAAAGAATCCTTTGGCGGGCATGGTGCGGAAGGCGTCTGCACCGATCTTGCGCTGGAGCAGACTGCAATGATCGCTAAGGGTGACACCTGCGGGCACCTTCAACGTAGTCCACAACCGGTAGGCTGAGCCGGGCGTATCGGCATCGGTGGAGCGCACCACCACATGGCCGCTGAAGGGATCCTCTTTAAATAGAAAATCGAACGCCCCATCCAGTCGGTCCGGGCTGATCTTCCACGCGACAAGTGCGCCCTCAGCCAAGTTTGTCGCCACCAATGTCTGTCGCACGCGCCGGATGGTCCCCGCTTCCAGCATAAGCCGGATGCGCGTGCGCACTTCCTCCTCGGGCAACTCACACGCATCGGCGATGGCAGCAAAGGGCTCTCGTGCAAATCCCTGGATGTTGTCTTCCGAGACAGCAAGAATCTGTGCATTGGTGGGATCGGTGTGTTCAGTTGATACAGTGGAATGCATGAGCGGTGCACGGTAGCTGGTGTTCAGGAGCATGGCCAGAATTCTTGTCGGCATTTCGCGACGCACGCGTCGGGCACACTAAAATAAACGGATGGATGCAGTGATGCCCGCCACCACGATCGAGACCATGCTCATGAGCTTGATCAGGATGTTCAGACTCGGTCCCGCAGTGTCTTTAAAAGGATCGCCCACCGTGTCGCCGATGACCGATGCTTTGTGCGCGGCGGAACCTTTGCCGCCATGATGCCCTTCTTCGATGTATTTTTTCGCATTGTCCCAGGCACCGCCGCTATTGGCCATGAACACTGCCAGAACAAATCCCGTGGATAAGCTGCCCGCAAGCAGCCCGATGACTCCGCCCACATCGATCACCATACCGACCAACACCGGCACCGCCACAGCCAGCATGGAGGGCAACACCATCTCGCGCTGCGCCGCAAGGGTGGAGATGGCCACACACCGCGCATAATCCGGCGTGGAAGTGCCTTCCATAATGCCCGGGTTGGATTTGAATTGTCGCCGGACTTCATCCACCATTTTGCCAGCGGCCCGCCCCACCGCATTGATCGTAAGACCGCAGAAAAGAAACGACATCATGGAGCCGATGAAGATTCCAATGAGAACTTTCGGGTTCATGAGATTCACTTGGTAAAGATCCATCATCTGCATGAGGTCAATGCTCTTGATTGCGCGAGCGGACTCCATCGTGGTGCCATCCGGGAAAATGTAGGAGCCGGTTTTATTCACGATCATGAGGATGGCAATTTTTAGTTCCTCCACATACGAAGCCAGCAGTGCCAGAGCCGTGAGCGCAGCGGAACCAATCGCGAAGCCTTTCCCGGTGGCGGCTGTGGTGTTGCCCAGCGCATCGAGCAAATCGGTGCGTTGCCGCACTTCCGGCGGGAGATGGCTCATCTCCGCGTTGCCCCCAGCGTTGTCCGCGATGGGTCCGTAAGCATCGGTCGCGAGCGTGATGCCCAAAGTCGAGAGCATGCCCACTGCCGCTATGCCGATGCCGTAGAGACCCAGCGGCATCATGGCGGGGGAAAAATCAAATCCGGTCGAGCAGCCGAACGCCAGCAGCGTGGCACTCGCCACCGCGAGCACCGGCGGGAACGTGGACAGCATTCCCTCGCCGAGCCCGCCGATGATCACTGTGGCCGGTCCCGTCATGGCTTCCTCCGCGATGCGACGCGTGGGTTTGTAAGCGTGCGAGGTGTAATACTCGGTGGATTTGCCGATGAAAATGCCCGCTGCCAGGCCCACCACGATGGAGCCCCAGATTCCAATCCAGTTATTGAGCCCGAGACTCCACAACACGAGAAATGAAAATACCACTATGAGCAGGGAGGACAGGTTGATGCCTCTGCCCAGCGCGGCCATGAGTTCGCGACTATCCGCGCCCTCCCGCGTGCGCACAAAGAAGATACCCAGAATGGAAAGGATCGTGCCCACGGAACCGATGATCATGGGAGCCACCACGGCTTTCATTTGCATCTCCGCACCCACTGCGCCGCTCATGCCCGCATACGCCGCAGCACCCAGAGCTGCCGATGCCAGAATGGAGCCGCAGTAGGATTCATAAAGGTCCGCGCCCATGCCAGCCACGTCACCCACATTGTCGCCGACATTGTCTGCGATCGTAGCCGGGTTGCGTGGATCGTCCTCAGGGATTCCGGCCTCCACTTTTCCCACCAGGTCCGCACCGACATCCGCAGCCTTCGTAAAGATGCCTCCGCCAACTCTCGCAAACAACGCCTGCAGCGAGGCACCCATTCCAAAAGTAAGCATCGTGGTGGTGATGATGACCAGATTGTGTCCATCGTCCGCAGACGGAGGATAAAAACTCGAAAGCACCAGGAACCAGATCGAGATGTCCAGCAATGCGAGCCCGACCACCACCAGCCCCATGACCGCGCCGCTGCGAAACGCCACGCGCAGTCCGCGATTGAGCGACTCGCTTGCCGCCTGAGCCGCGCGGGCAGATGCATACGTGGCGGTTTTCATTCCGAAAAAACCTGCCAGGCCTGAGAAAAATCCTCCGGTCAGAAACGCGAACGGCACCCACGGATTCTGGATGTGCAGCACGTAAGCCATGAAAGCGAACACCGCCGTGAGAGCGATGAACACGACGCCGACTACTTTATATTGCTGGCGCAAATACGCTCCCGCCCCCTCGCGCACATGCCGGGCGATCTCCTGCATGGTGGCAGTGCCTTCGCTCTGAGCCATGAGTTGTCGGTAAAAGTAATAAGCAAATAGCAGAGCCAGTGAGGAGGAGATGGGAACGAGCCAGAACCAGGGTGTCATGTGTATGTGAGGGTGTGGAAGGAGTTGGAAATGTTCTGGTGGGGAGAAAGCTTATTCGCCGAAACTTTTTAGCGCCGAGCGCCACCACTCGTAATGCTCGCGCTCCAGGTGTTCGCGACCAGGCATCGGATAGTAAAGAAGTCGCGTGCCTTCGCCGACGAAAAAGCCCGATTTGATCGTGCGGTAGAGCACCTCGCTGCTCATGCCGCGCTGCACGGTTTTTGTTTTCTTATAGCTTTCGGAAAGATTGAGTTCGCGGAGGCAATCCCGCAGATGGCCGATATTGGCATAGGGCAGATCGCCGATGTCCGGTGCATCGGGATCGTTGCGAAGCTGGCGCAGCACCAGGTTGCAAAATACAATCTTCGGCAAACGCAGAGTGGTGCTTTCCGAAGTGATAAACCGCGCGAAATCGGGCGGTGACAGACGGCTCACGATGCGGTTGGTGACAGGACAGAATTCCTGATAAAAATGCAGCCGCTCATCGGGATCGGCGACAAAAGGTTTCTGCTGAAGTTCCAACACACGTCCATCGCCCGTGGTGAGATAGAGACTTAAAAAGGCATCCAGCGGGATGCTCTCCAGAACGCGATAGATGCTCAGGTAGAGCGAGCGTTTGGGGCGACCGTTGGGGTGGGGAATGCAACGGGCGCTGGCCTCGGCCAGTGCCTCTGGGTTGTCTAGCCGGGCGGGGTCAATCTCAAAGAAAATAGCCATGCCGTACGCGCGCTTGCTGGTGCCCACCGCGTAGTAGCTTCCGAACTCTTCCGGCGTGAGCATGGAAGCAATCAATGACTCGGGGATGACGGAAAGATAAAAGCGGGTTGTCATGGAAAAAAATTTAGATACCATTAAAAATACTTATCTAAATCTTAATCAAGAAAATTATCATAAAAAGTAGAAAATCTTATATCAAAACAATTCGCTGGGTTTTTTTAGTGTATGAATTTATTTTTATGATTGTTTTCGATCATAAATCCGGTATTCCTCGCTGCGAGTTTATGAAAGTCCCCCTGCATCTGGTCGAGGCGCGCCGCACCAAGCTCGCGACTTTGCTTGATCGGCATTCGTATTTGCCGTTGGGAGAACTCTGCCGCTTGCTTGGTGTTTCCGAGGCCACAGCCCGCCGCGATCTGCGGGCATTGGAAAGCGAGCGGAAGATTATAAGAACTTTTGGCGGCGCACTTACCGAGTTTAACCGCCGCTTCACCTCTTTCCACGAGCGCA
The DNA here is from genome assembly GCA_965365475.1 of uncultured Chthoniobacteraceae bacterium. Taxonomy (GTDB): domain Bacteria; phylum Verrucomicrobiota; class Verrucomicrobiia; order Chthoniobacterales; family CAKUMP01; genus CBDUBV01. The sequence goes on from CBDUBV010000042.1 coordinate 6,748, forward strand.
TGAAGCAAGAGCGTCTCGAAAAGGACCGTATTGCCCGGTGCGCAGTGGAGTTCATCCAGCCTGGGATGACGTGTTATTTCGATACTGGCACGACTTTATTCGCACTTGCATCGGCTCTCGCAGTAAAGCCGGTCGCGCCTTTGCGGATCGTGACAAATAGTCTGCCCGTGGCGGAGCGGCTGGCGCCCATCGAGGGAGTGGAGGTTCACCTGCCGGGGGGGCAGCTTCTTGTGCGTCAGTCAGTGCTCCTGGGTCCGGCTGCGGCGAAGGCGCTGAGGTTTTACAAATTTGACCTTGCGTTGATGAGTGCAGAAGGTGTCTCTGCCGAAGGCATATGCAACTCGCAGGATCAGATCGTGAAACTGCAACAGAAAGTTCTCGCTGCCGCACCGGTTCACTATTTTCTCATGAACGCTTCGAAGCTCTCCCATACTGCGCCGCATTTTCTCACGGCTTGGGATCAAGTTCAAAATCTCATCAGCGAAGCCCCCGCTGACCTGTTGCGTGAGCGCGGAATCCCTCTCCAAACCACCCGCTATATCCAAGCATAAGTATGAAAACAGTCTATCTCATCGCCAACGGAGATCTCCGGACCTCTGCGAATCAGAATTGCGAAGCGGCCCAAGCCGCCATGGAAAAACAAATCACCTCAGCACTGCGTGAACTCGGGGTAAAGGTGAAGCGTGCACACAGCTTCGACAAGGCTCGCGGACACGGCTTTATCGATAGCCAGAAATACGGGATGAAAGTATTTGAGTCCATCCCGGTGGATGCCCCAATCGTGGTGGCGGAAGCGGTCTGGCAATACAGTCACCACATCCTGCACGGGCTATACACGCACAAAGGGCCCATCCTGACCGTGGCCAACTGGAGCGGCACCTGGCCCGGGTTGGTGGGCATGCTCAATCTCAACGGTTCGCTGACGAAAGCGGGCGTGACCTACAGCACGCTGTGGAGTGAAGATTTCACGGATTCCTTCTTCAAAAAAGGGCTGCAAAGCTGGCTCAAAAAGGGCGTGGTGAAGCACGACACCAGCCACGTGCGTGCGATCAAGAAAGTGAAACTACCCGCGCCTGCTGAGAAAGCAGGGGTGAAGTTTGCCCGAGAATTCCGTCGCAAAAAAGCGATCATGGGCGTGTTCGACGAGGGCTGCATGGGCATGTATAATGCCATCATTCCTGATGAATTATTGCATCCCACGGGCGTCTTTAAAGAGCGTCTGTCGCAATCCACTTTATATGCACGCATGCTCACCGTCGCGGATGAAGAAGCGCGTGCGGTGTACCAGTGGTTGCTGGACCGCGGGTTGACGTTTCAGCTTGGCAAGAACGAAGAGAACGATCTTACCGAGGCCCAAGTGTTGCTGCAGTGCAAAATGTATATCGCCGCTGTGCGCATCGCTGCGGATTTCGGCTGTGCGACCATCGGCATACAGTATCAACAAGGTTTGAAGGACCTCGCTCCCGCGTCGGACCTGGTGGAGGGTTTGCTGAACAATGTGGAGCGCCCGCCAGTGTTTGATGAGGCGACGGGCAAGGAGCTTTACAAAGGCGAGGCACTCCCGCATTTCAACGAGGTGGACGAATGTGCCGGACTCGACGGTCTGGTGACCTACTGGCTGTGGCGCGAACTGGGCTATGCACCAGAGAATACATTGCACGATCTGCGCTGGGGCCGACACTACAAAGGCCAAGGCGTGGATGATTACGTCTGGGTATTTCTGATCTCAGGCGCGGCACCAGCGGCGCACTTTATTGATGGCTATGCGGGTGCCAGCAGCGAGCGTCAGCCCGCGATGTATTTCCGGCTTGGCGGCGGCACGCTCAAAGGCATCAGCAAGCCGGGATACATCGTATGGAGCCGTGTATTTGTGGCGGATGGCCGACTCAAATTTGACATCGGTCTGGGCGAAGTCGTCGAGCTGCCACGGGAAGAGACCGAAGAGCGCTGGTCGCTCACCACTCCGCAGTGGCCAATCATGCACACCGTGCTCAAGGGCATCACCCGCGATCAGATGATGGCTCGCCACAAAGCCAACCACATTCAAGTCGTGTATGCTCCAGACAAAAGCGGAGCCCGACGCGGACTGTATGCGAAAGCAGCAGCCATGCGCGAACTCGGGCTGGATGTCTCGATCTGCGGTAAAGTATGACCATGCGGAAACCCTCGTTCATAGCGTGCGACCTCGGTGCCGAGAGTGGGCGCGTCATGCTTGGCACCCTCGGAGACGGGCATTTCAGTCTGGAAGAGATTCACCGGTTCCCAACCGAACACATCCGTGTCAACGGATCGTTGCGGCTAAATATGCTGGGCATCTTCAAAGAGTTGAAAATAGGCATGCGCAAAGTGGCAGATCGTGGCATTGCCACGGCGGGAATCAGCGTGGATTCCTGGGGAGCGGATTATGTGTTGGTCGGGCAAAACCAGCCCATGCTTGCAGCTCCGGTGTTTTATCGTGATGAAAGGAACGACAAGGCATTTCAAGCCACGCTGGAGAGTATTCCGCGCACCGAAATTTTCGAGCAAACTGGGGTTCAGTTCATGCCCTTCAACACGATTTATCAACTGGCTGCCGAGTTGGAATCCAGTCCAAAACTGGTTGGACTCACCGAGAAGTTTCTGCTTATTGCCGACTATTTGAACTATCTCTTTAGTGGACGCATGGTGGCCGAACGCAGTCTTGCGAGTACCACTCAACTTTATAATCCACGCACACATGCGTGGGTCAATGGTTTGATTAATCGTCTCGGGCTGGATGAAAACATTTTTCCGCAGATCGTGGAGACGGGAACTCGGCTAGGACCATTGCTGCCATCCGTGGCGGAAGAGACCGGTCTTGCGGAACTGGAGGTGATCGCCACCTGTTCGCACGACACAGGAGCGGCCGTGGCCGCGGTGCCTTCGAAGGAAAATGAAAACTGGGCATATTTAAGTAGTGGGACTTGGTCGCTGATCGGGATCGAGCTGTCGGCACCCTTGATTAATGATCGCGTGCAGGAGTTGAATTTTACCAATGAAGTCGGCTACGGCGGGACCATTCGTTTTCTGAAAAACATCGTCGGACTTTGGCTGGTGCAGGAATGTCGCAAAAGCTGGTTGCAACAAGGCAACGAGTTTACTTATAGCGATCTGACAAGGCTTGCGGACGAAGCAGAACCCTTGCGTTCGCTGATCGATCCCCGATCTGCCCGATTTCACAAAGCCGGTTCCATGCCGGAAAAGATCATCAATTTTTGCAAAGAAACCGACCAGCCATTGCCGCAGACGCCCGGGCAGATCGTCCGCTGCGCTTTGGAGAGTCTGGCTTTAATGTATCGTCTAGCCTTGGCCGAGATTGAAATGCTGACGGGACGAAAAATCGACACGCTCTACATCGTGGGCGGAGGCAGCAGCAACCAGTTGCTCAATCAATTCGCTTCCGATGCCACGCAGAGGGAAGTCATTGCGGGCCCGGCAGAGGCGACAGCCACCGGAAACATTCTCATCCAGGCACTGGCACTGGGCCATCTGGAATCGTTGTGGGAAGTGCGGCACATGGTGCGCCGATCTTCTCCGCTGCAACGCTTTCATCCAGGCGATGCCGGCGCATGGCACCGCGCTTTCGAAAGGCTACAATCCATTACCGTATGAATATTACTTTTTTCGTTCCGTGTTTTGTGGACGCATGCAGTCCGCATGTCGCTGTGCACATGGTGGAAATCTTGGAGCGACTTGGGCACACCATCATTGTACCGGAGAGCATCACATGCTGTGGACAGCCGCCGTTCAACACCGGCTATTGGGACGAGGCACGTGCCGTAGCGGAACCCGTGCTGCGCGCACTAAAAGATGCCGAAGTGGTGGTCATCGCTTCGGGATCGTGCGGTGCGATGTTGAAGGTGTTTTATCCGCAGCTCTTTGCGGGCACAGCGCACGAGGCCGATGCGCTGCGGCTGTCGAATAAAGTGTATGAGTTTACGGATTTCCTCGTCACAAAACTCGGCATCACTGATCTCGGTGCCAGGTTTCCCGCCAAGGTCACCTATCACGATGGATGCCACGGTTTGCGCGAGCTGGGAAATAAAAAGCAGGCCCGCGCGTTGCTTGCCGAAGTGGATGGGTTGACATTGGTGGAAATGGACGAAGCTGAAACCTGTTGCGGTTTCGGAGGAACTTTCGCGGTGAAATTCCCGCAAATTTCCACTGCCATGGGCGAGGTAAAATGCGCATCCGCAGGCGAGACCGGCGCGGAGTATATCGTATCTGCCGATGGCAGTTGCCTCATGCACATTCAGGGCCTGCTTTCGCGCGAGAAGAGCAAACTAAAGACCATCCACATCGCAGAAATTTTAAACCACCGATGATCACACCCGCCCGCGATTTCTCCACCTGGTCCCGCCGTCTTACCAAGGACCTGCGGCATCGTGGCCTCATCCGCAAAGCCTTGCGCGGATACGAGGTCAAGCGCGATGAAAACAAGCTCCGCTTCCGGGATTGGTCCTCAGCACGACAGTCCGCAGCGGAGATCAAATACGATGCGGTGAACCATCTCGACCGGTATCTGGAGGAGTTTGCCGGGCAGTTGGAAAAGCGCGGTGCCAAGGTGCACTGGGCAAGCACTGGCACGCAGGCGCGCGATGCGATCATCCAGATCGTCCGCGATCGTAAAGCGCGGTCCATCATTAAATCCAAAGCGATGACATCGGAGGAGATTCATCTCAACGATGCGCTGGAGAAAGAAGGGTTTGAGGTCGTGGAATCGGACCTGGGTGAATTCATTGTGCAGCTGCGCAAGGAAGCACCCTACCACATCGTGTTTCCGGCTATGCATCTCACGCGCGGAGAGATCAGCGATCTTTTCGAGAAAGAATTGGGTTCCGCCAAAACCGATAGCCCGGAGGAACTCACGATGATTGCACGGGAGGTGATGCGAAAAAAATATTGCACCTCCGACATCGGCATCACGGGTGCAAACTTTGCCGTGGCCGAGACAGGCATGATCTCCATCACCGAGAATGAGGGCAATGCGCGGCTTACTTTTTCTCTGCCGAAGACGCATATCGTTCTGCTCGGAATCGAAAAGATCGTTCCGCGCCTGGAGGACCTCGCATTGCTCCTGCCCATGCTTGCCACAGCCGGCGCGGGTCAGGCGCTCACGGGCTACAACTCCATGGTCGGTGGGCCGCGTCAGCCGGGCGAGACCGATGGCCCGGAGGAGATGCACGTGGTCCTGCTCGACAACAATCGCACCAGCATACTGGCCGATCCCGAGCAGCGGGATTCCCTGCATTGCATCCGCTGCGGCGCGTGTCTGAATGTGTGTCCCATATTTAAAAACGTAGGCGGCCACAGCTACGGCACCACGTATCCCGGCCCGATCGGCTCGGTGATCACGCCGAATTTGCGCGGCTTGCAGAATTGGAAACACCTCTCCTCTGCCTCGTCGTTGTGCGGAGCGTGCACGGAAGCCTGCCCGGTGAAGATCGATCTACACCATCACCTGCTTCAGAATCGTCGCAACGCAGTGACGCAAAAATCTGTGTGGTGGGAGAAGCTTCTGTTCAAAGGATTTGTTTTTATGATGAACCGCCCCGCGCTCTACGCCCTGGGAGTGAAACTCGGCAGCCGCATGCAAGGTTTGCACACGCTCGTGAAACGCACCCCGCTCGATCCTGTGCGCGCCTGGACCGAAAGCCGCGAACTACCTCCATTGGCAAAACAAAGCTTCCGCAGCTACTGGAAGGAGCGTGCGAAATGAACGAACGAGAAAAAATACTTCTCCGCATTCGCGAAGCACTGCAGCTCTCGGCGCCCATGCCGGGTTCGCACGAGGCAGCATCCGCGCACTCCGCAGCCCACGAGCCACGAACTCCGGATTTCACCACCTGGCTGCCCGATCCCGGTGCGGACATGGAGCAATGGATCGCCTTGTTCGATGCCAATTCCGTTGTTTTAAAAACAGAAGTTTTTCACGCGGCGCAGGGCGAAGTTCCAGGCATCCTCCGCAGCCTGGCCGAGCGCGAAGCCTGGCAGCGTGTCGCCACGCACCGCAGCAGCTTGCTGGATGCCGCCCTCGCAGAGTTGCCTGTGGAAATCGGTTGCATACCCATGGAGCCATCGGAGTTGGAGAAGTATGACGCAGGCATCACCGGCTGCGACGCACTCGTTGCGCAGACCGGGAGCGTGCTAGTCACCACGCAATCTGCCGGTGGCCGCGCCTTGTCTGTGCTGCCGCCCCACCATGTCGTCATCGCGCGTCGGCAACAAATGGTGGCTGATCTTCCCGCAGCCATGCGACTCATCAAGGAACGTTATGCTGCGGAATATCCCAGCTACATTGGGTTCATCACGGGACCAAGCCGCACGGGCGACATCGAGCGCATATTGGTGCTCGGGGCGCATGGTCCGAAAAAACTCACCGTCATCATTACCACCGAGCAAATCTAGTATTGAACTCGCCATCAATTGACCTAACGATTCACCACTCTCCATCATCCCCATGAATGTTCAATTCGATATCACAAAGACTGGAGGCCAGCTCGCCTCTGTCAAATTCCGCCTCGGACGCAGAACCGTGGAGCCATTCTCCACCGCACCATGGTGCGACAAACCCGAAGCGAAAAAACTGATTCCACTACTGCGCGAGTTGCGCGGCGATTTCTTCTGCGCGCCGTTCGGTGCCGGGCCAGCGTGGAAAGGCGAGGAGCATCCGCCGCATGGCGAGCCTGCCAACAGCGATTGGGACGTGACAGCGGGCGAGCCCGGGCACATGACCGCCACGCTGCAAATGCAGGTGCGGCCTGGGAAAATCACGAAAATCGTAGAAGCTCGACCTGGTGAGACGAATCTTTATCAGACGCATTTGCTGGAGGGCTTTCAGGGCAGTTTATGTCTCGGACACCACGCCATGCTCGACTTTACCCGCAATGGTCCAGGACTCATCTCCACCAGCAAACTTCGGCTTGCGCAGGTGCTTCCAGAGCCTTTCGAAGATCCGGCACAGGGAGGCTATCAATCGCTGAAGCAAGGCGCATGGATCAAACGACTCGATAGCGTGCCGTTGGCCCAAGGCGGGCATACCGATCTCACGCGCTACCCGGCGCGAGAAGGCTTCGAAGATTTAATAATGGTGCACCACAAGGACACTGATGATTTCGCTTGGGAAGCGGTGGTGTTTCCGGAGAAAAAATTCGTCTGGTTTGCATTAAAAAACCCCGCCCATCTCGCTTCCACCGTGCTTTGGCATTCCAACGGAGGCAGGCATTATTCGCCATGGAACGGGCGTCATCGCGGTGTGCTCGGAGTCGAAGATGTCACTGCATATTTTCATCTCGGCCTCGCCGCATCGCTTGCGAAGAATCCGTGGTCGGACAAAGGCATTCCGACATCCGTTCCGCTCGGACGCAAGAAAAGCGTCCGCATTCCCTACATTATGGGCGTTGCGGAATTGCCGGGCGGGTTTGATCGTGTCCGTTCGATCCAGCGCACTTCTTCCGGCGTCCGCATCCAGTCGGAAAGCGGAGCCCACATCGAGCACGCGGTCGATACTTCCTACATTCAATAAACTTTATCCCTAGCTTTACTTATGAGTGCATCATTAAAAAACTACACTGATTACCTCGAGACCCTCACCGGCAAGATTCTGCTGGGCTGCGATGGTTTCGTCGATGAAACCTACGAGATTGTTGAAGTCCGGAAGAGCCCCACAGACTTCACGCCGATGAAAAAGCTCCGACAGTTTGGCGAATTGATCGTGGCTCGGGCTGACGGCGGAGTGGGATTGGAGCTGGTGCCCAAACGCCGTTGCGAAGGCGGTTTTGCAATCAATACCGGACGGGTGGCAGCGTGTCTTGGACTTATGCCCCGGCTGCCTGGGCTCTACGGCAGCCCAAGTATCGATCCAGCGTATGTGGAATTCCAGGACATATGCGAATTGGTTTCCCTTGGCGATCCGGCTCTGACGATCGCGCTGGAGTTCGGCGACGGGAAAGTGCTCATGAGCAACCTGGAAGCAGTCTCAAGCCTGAGCTGGGAAAGTTTCAAAAACCATTTCGGCGATGCGAAACTCAAAGAACTCTTCCAGGGAGTGGATATTTTGGGGCTGGGGTATTGGTCGCTCACCGCAGGCTTCGATGGGCTTTTCGAAGGGTTCATGCAGCAATATGAAAACACCACCCCGCCGAGACGCATGTTTTTCGATTTTGCTGACATCAAGAAAAAGGACAGCGAATCATTTAAAAAAAGCCTGGAGCTGATCCGGAAGTACAATAGCAAGATTCCAATGACGTTCAGTCTGAACGAGCACGAGGTATTGGAACTCTTTACCCGGGTTGGAGTGGAGCATCCGGCGCTTACGCCTTCGGCCATCCTGCCAGCATTGAAAGAGGCTCGAGAGAAGATCGGCTTCGACGAGCTAGTGGTTCATACTCCTGAATTCGCCGCAGTATCATCCGCCAGCGAGGGTGAGGCATCGGCCATCCAGGATCGGCAGAGCAACGTGATTCGCCTCGCCGGTGCGGGCGATAGTTTCAATGGTGGTTATCTGTGCGCCTCGTTGGGCACGCTACCGCCGAAGCAACGCTTGGTCATCGCCAACGCCGTGGCGGCATTTTTCGTCACACATGCCACTGCACCGAACAAGGAACAACTGCTCGCCCAGATCGATAAAGCCTCGGATAAATGAGCACCGGGCTGCTGTGGTGACTCCGCAGACCGAGCAGGTTGCTTTTTCACAGCCAATAGATGTAGCGTGGACGCCTTATGGAAAGTGAACGCGCTGAACGCATCCGTCCCGCTCTGGGGAAAATCTCCAGTGGCATCTACGTGCTTACCGGGACGCTGGAGGGTGAGCCGCTGGGCATGCTTGCAAGCTTTATCGAACAAGCCGGGTTCACACCGCCAATGATCAGCGTCGCCATGGGCAATGACCGGCCCATGCGCAAAGTGTTCGAGAGCACGGGTCAGTTCGGGCTGCATGTGTTGAGCAACGAGAACAAGCAGCTCATGCGATCATTCAGTGGGAAAGGAGACCCGTTTGCAGCACATGAGGTGGACCAGTCGCTTGAAGCGATTCCCCAATTGCGTGAGGCACTGGCATTTTTATCCTGCCGCGTGGCAGGTTCCCTGCCTGCGGGTGATCACACGCTTTACCTTGCAGAAGTGCTCGATGGCTGGATAAACCCGCAGAAACAGGAGCCCATGGTGCGAGTTCGCGCCAACGGATTTTCCTATTGATACGATGAATTATTTCTCCCCGGAATTTCTGGACATGCTGCAATGCCCCTGCACAGGGCAGCCGCTGCGACCGGCCACGAACGAGGAGTTGCAACTGGCGCATTGCGCTGCCGATAGCGCGCTTGTCTCCGGGAATTTGTTATACCCTGTGGTCGATGGCATCCCACAACTCAGACCACAGGACGCCCTCACCATCCCGCTTTCAAGCCTATGAAAACCAAAATCTCGCTCGAGTCGCTCGATCAATCCCGTTCGATCACGCAGGCCGAGTACAAGAGCCAGCTCAAGGCTTCGCAGTTGGAGCTGCTTCATCTTCAGCGCGCACTGAGCGAAGAGAAACGCTCTTTGATTGTGGTGGTCGAAGGCCCTGATGCTGCGGGCAAAGGCGGTGCTATCAAACGCATCGTGGAGAAACTCGATCCTCGCACCACGCGCGTTTATTCCATCGTGAAACCGACCGTGGAAGAGTACCGCAACCATTATCTGCGCCGGTTCTGGCTGCGGCTTCCCGCGTATGGGCATACCGCGATCTTCGATAGGTCATGGTATGGTCGCGTGCTGGTCGAACGAGTGGAAGGTTTTGCGACGCAGAAGGAATGGAAACGCGCGTTTGAGGAGATCAATCAATTTGAAAAATTACTCGTCGATGATGGCGCGATTTTCGTGAAATTGTTTTTGCAGATCACCAAAGATCAACAATTGGAGAGGTTCAAACGTCGCCAGGCTGATCCTTACAAACACTGGAAGATCAGCGATGAAGACTGGCGCAACCGACGCAAGTGGAAACAACACATCACTGCTGCCGAGGAGATGTTTGAAAAGACGTCCACCGCCTACGCGCCGTGGAAGGTCATTCCTGCTAACTTCAAATGGTTCGCCCGCACGGAATCCATTCGTGCGGTAGTGCAGGCACTGACTCAGGCGGGCATCCGACCATAATGATGCTGCGCGGGGCGGGCAGCTTGCACACTCGGTACTTTGGGTCTAAGGGATGGATAAATGGCTGAGCAACAATCAGTGTCCGACAGTGCCCGGATGTTTACCCGCGTCCAAGCCTCGGCATTGTACCGCGATTACCAGACCGCATTTGAGCGAGCGGTCGGTCTGCCGCTGGAGCTGCATCGCCCGGGGATTGACCGCGTGATCCGACCCCGGACAGGTGCCCCGTTTTGCAATCTCATGGCTCGTGCTGGACAATCGTGTGAAAGCTGTCTGGCATTGCAGAGTAGTCTGGAGCAGCAGGCAGGGTTCAACAGCAAAACGCTCAAATGCTTTGCAGGGATGAGCGAGACCGCTGTCCCTGTGCGCATCGGCGGAGATCTGATCGGCTACTTGCACACCGGGCATGTGCTGGTGGGGGAAGCTACGCGCAAAAAATTTGAGCGTGTGACGACACAACTCATCGAGTGGGGCAACGCGGTCAATGCAGGCGAGTATGAGCAAGCTTATTTCTCCACCCGCGTCTTCTCCTCCAGTCAGTATGAATCTGTCGTGCGGCTGTTGGAGGTGTTCAGTCGGCACCTGGCATCGTGTGGTGAACTCATTCCGCCCTTGAGCACCCAGTATGAACCGGCTGCCGTGAAGAGTGCCCGGCAGCTTATCGAGACGCATAGCTCGGAGAACCTCACGCAGAGTGCAGTGGCGCGGGTTGTGAATGTGAGCGCGGGATATTTCTGCGAGATGTTTAAAAAAACAACAGGCGTCACATTTGTAAATTATCTGGCCCGAGTGCGAGTCGAGAAATCCAAGCTCATGCTGCGAGATCCCGCGCGTCGCATCAGCGAAGTGGCTTTCGAGGTGGGATTCCAGTCGCTATCGCAATTCAACCGCACATTTAAAAAACTGGAAGGCTGTGCCCCAGGCGATTATCGCCGACGATTCGTGGAAGTATAGTTCACTCGCTGGCTGCTTCCGCTGGCACAGAGGGTGTTGCTTGCGCGTCCTCTGTCTGCGGAGGAGCAGGCGGGAGGAGTTCCACTTCCTGCATGGCTTCCTGCGCGGATGCCGTGCCGGGATAGCGGGTGATTGTGGATTCCAAAGCGCGGCGCGCCTCAGCAGTCTTGTCCAGCAGGCGAAGCATGCGACCTTCGCTAAGCGAGGCGTATGCAGCAACAGCGGAATCCGAGAACTCTGTGGTGATCTGCCGGTAGGCAGTGGCAGCGCTCTGGAGATCGCCTCGCGACTCCAGTGTGGCGGCCTCACTCATCGCGGCATAGGGGCGCAAGGGATGCTTAGGAAATTCAGAGGAAAAATCCGCGAGGATTTTCGTAGCGTCATCGAACCGGCCATCGGCTCGGTATCGCGCTGCGAGTAGCAGCCGGGCGTTTGCCTCATAGAGACCATCGCGTTTTTCCACCAGCTCTTCCAATTGCTCCGTGGTGTCAGCTTGAGAAAACTCTGCGGCTGCTTTTTCCTTCGAAGAATGCCGCAGTATCTGCAGAACGCCCACCAGGAGGATGAGGAGCACCACGCCGATACTGCTCCAGATGATGGCGGTCTTGTGGCGATCAAAAAAATCCGGATCGGCTGGCTCCAGGATGTCGGGCTCGGGAGGCAGAGGCGGATGGGATGGCGGGTTGGTCATGGATGGGAAAGGGTTGCCAGGCAAACTCAGATCAAGCTCCCACAGCCACTTGGGCGCGAGCTTCTTCCGCCAGCGGGGTGCTCAGGTAGCGTTCGCCGGTGGAACACGCGATGGTTACGATGAGTTTGCCTTTATTCTCGGGACGTCGGGCGACTTCCAAAGCGGCAGTCACATTGGCACCCGTGCTGATTCCCACCAGCATGCCTTCTTCTTTTGCAATCCGGCGGGCCATGGCAAATGCATCGTCGTTACTGACAGTGATGACTTCGTCGATGGCATCGAGGTGCAAATTGTTTGGGACAAATCCCGCGCCCGTGCCTTGGATTTTGTGGGGACCGGGCTTTACGGGTTCGCCGGCTCGTGTCTGGGAAATTACGGGCGAATCCTTGGGCTCGACTGCGATAGCCTGGAAGCCCGGTTTGCGGGATTTGATGACTTCGGCCACGCCTGTGATCGAGCCGCCGGTGCCTACGGCAGCTACGAGGATATCGACTGCTCCGTCGGTATCGGCCCAGATTTCTTCGGCTGTGGTGGCTTGATGAATCGCGGGGTTTGCTGGGTTGTTAAATTGCTGCGGAATCCAGGAATTGGGCGTCTCGGAGTGCAACTGCTCGGCGCGTGCGATTGCGCCCTTCATGCCTTCTGCGCCCGGAGTGAGGACGAGTTTCGCGCCAAGCATCGCCAGCAAAGTGCGGCGTTCCGTGCTCATGGTTTCGGGCATGGTGAGGATAAGGCTGTAGCCTTTGGCAGCGGCTACAAATGCCAGCGCGATTCCGGTATTGCCGCTGGTGGGCTCAATAATGGTAGTGCCGGGCTTGAGCGTTCCGTCTTTCTCGGCCTGCTCGATCATCGCCATGCCGATCCGGTCTTTCACGCTTCCAAGCGGGTTGAAGAATTCGCACTTGAGGGCGATGGTTGCTTCCACGCCTTCGCTTACGCGGTTGAGTCGCACCAGCGGAGTGCGGCCGATTGTTTCGACGATGTTGTTATAGATGTTGCCCATAAGAATGAAGGGTTGAGATAGCAAAGCGCGGGTGTCAGCGCAATGTCGATCTGGTCTGAAATGTCAGCGGAAGCGAAGATCGATGCCTTGTTGTGCAGCGTGCTCGGCATCGGAGCAGGGAGCATTGATCGCTACTGGAGGCTCTTCAGAATTGGGTGTCACCAGATTGTGAGAGAGCAGATATTGCTCGAGTTCCTCGCCGCTGATGTCCGGCAGCATCTCGCCGTTGACCTCCACGCAAGGAGAGAGGGGCTGCCCGCTTTTTTGCTCCATTTCCCATCGAAATGCGGGATTGATGAGGATGTCTTTCTCGGTGTAAGGCAGATCATATTTGGCAAGGATTGCGCGCACGCCGCGACTCCATCCGCAGTGAGTTTTCAGATATGCCGTGATTGAAGGGTTTTCCATAAGCGGGTGAATCTATCATAGAAGTTCCGGGTGCCAAGTGTGATTTGTCCTGCGTGGCCTGTTGGCGTTACATGTCGAGGAGTTGCTGGGTGGTGCGCAGTGCGCCTTGGTACAACGAGATGATCCGCCAGCCCACATAGGCAAAGATTACAAGGGTGAGCAGTTTGGGAATCCAAGTGGATAGAGTTTCCACCCGGCGTTCGGCTTTTTCTTCATAATAGGCAGCCCAACGTTTGAGCGTATCGTCCAGGGTGCCGGATTCTTCTCCTGTTCGCAGCACTTTCAGCAGCGAGCGTGGGAGTGCGGCTCTCTTCATCAGGCTGTCCACAGGCGATAAACCAGCCGAGATGTCCGACCTTGCCTGCGCTGCGGCGTGACGGACTCGGCCACTGGCTGAAGCAGCAGCGGCCAGCGTGAGTGCATCCGATGGAGGTATGGCGGCGTCGAGCAGCATCTGCCATGTGGAACAAAACCGAGCCAAAATGAAACCGCGCCTGGCGCCGCCCAATACGGGAATAGCCTGGAGAACGGCATCGATCCTGGGATTGTGCTGGGCTGTGCGGACAAGCCATATGGCAATGCATGCGATGAGCCCAATGACCAGATAGGATGAAGCCAGAAACACCGCAGACTCGCGCAGAACTTGATCCCGATTTGTGCCGCTGATGAGAGCCGGGATGGCCATGAGAACGACCGCGAAGTGGAAGATGAAGATCGGGTACGCCAATTGTCGCAGCACGGCGGAGCGCACCCGGTCAAGCAAGGCGAACCAAGCTGCGAGTCGCTCGAACGCAGCGGCACTCGATCCCGAGCGTTCCGCAGCAAGCAGGATGGCGGCCTCCATTTCTCCAACACCAGCCTGCCGCATGGCTTCAGCTGGTGTGCTCCCGGAGTTGATGGCAGCGAGGGCACTATGAAGAAAGTGTTGCAGGGAGCGAGCCTGGGGGTCGCGTAAGAAGATCTGGAAAGCGTGCGGGAGTGTGATGTCGGTCCGGGCCAGCCTTGCGAGTTCTTCGTACAATAACTGCCGTTGGCGAAAGGAGATGCGCACGATGGGATAAATACTGGTTGATCAAATGGTCGGCCGTTGTGGACTATGTCGGATGTGGACCTCAGTGACGATGCCAAATACATGCAGCGTGCAATTGAACTCGCCTGCCTTGGATCGGGCCATACGAGTCCCAACCCTGTGGTGGGTGCTGTCGTGGTGCGCGATGGTGTTGTGCTTGGCGGGGGATACCACAAACGGGCAGGTGCTGCGCATGCGGAGGTGGAAGCGTTGCGTGGAGTGGATGCGCGGGGGGCGACTTTGTATGTGACGCTGGAGCCGTGCTCCACGCAGGGACGGACGCCACCGTGCACGGAAGCGGTGCTGGGTGCTGGAATTCGCCGGGTTGTAATTGGCACGATGGACCCCAATCCCGCACACAAGGGCAGGGCGGTGGATATTTTTCAAGAAAATGGATTGTCGGTTTGCAGCGGGGTGCTGGAGGAGGAATGTCGGCGGCTGAATCTGCCGTTCAACAAATGGATGACGACGGGCATGCCATGGGTGATTGCCAAAGCTGCAATGACGCTCGATGGGCGGCTGTGCCGCGCACCGGGGAAAGGCCGGTGGATCACGAGCGAAGCTTCGCGCCAGCATGCACACCAGGTGCGAGCGCAGGTGGACACGATTCTGGCGGGGGCGGGGACTGGGAAGACGCGCGTGATCATTGCGCGGATCGCT
>CBDUBV010000043.1:0-21388 GCA_965365475.1 uncultured Chthoniobacteraceae bacterium
CGAACCCTCGTATGCAGCTTGGGAAGCTGCCGTTCTACCATTGAACTACACCCGCTTGCGACAGTGCGCACTTGCTGTCCCAGATGTGTATCTAGGCATCCGCTCATCGATTGTCAAGCACCCCACCCGCGCGGAAACTTCCGCTCACAGCGGGATGGATGGCAATACGCATTCTTTGGCTTTACCTCTAATCAAGATGTTGATTAGGTGTTTCTTATGCCTTCTCTTAGCGATGTTGCACGGGAACTCGATGTATCTGTCTCCCTTGTATCGAAAGTCCTCAATGACCGTCTTGGAACTACCGGAGTGCGTCCGGACCTGTTGGAGAAAATTCGCACCACCGCAGCCAAAATGGGCTATCGCAAAAACTTTAGTGCCATCTCGCTGCTTTCCCGCCGCCAAAACACGATCGCCATTTTCGTCCACTCGCACGGGGCTCAAGGCAGCGGTCTGGTGGAGAAACTTCTGGACGGAATCTCTCAAGCGACCTCCGCAGCCTCCCAACGCATAAGTCTCGAATTCTTCCTCGATGCCGATGAATTCCGCAGCAAAAGCCAGGGCCTGCACTCGGGACAGGTGGACGGGCTTATCGTCACAGGGGTGTCCCATCCGGAATTGTATAAAGACTTTCTCGCAATTCAGAAGACGGAAGTGCCGATCGTTACGGTTTACAACGAGCCTATTCACAAAAACCTCGTTAACATTGGGGTGCATCATGCCGACCTGAGCGATGCCGCCACCACGCACCTGATCGAACGAGGATGCCGCCGCATCCTGCATCTATCCGTATTGGAGGCTAGAGAGGAGGGCTACCGCCGTGCATTGCGTCGCGCGGGGATACCTGTCCGAAGAGAGCTTATACAAAAATTGACAGCACCTGAAGGGTTCCGCTCCGCCTCCGCTCGGGAGAGCATGCGAGCGGTCATCGCCAAGGGTATTGCTTTCGATGGTCTCAGCGCACAGAGCGATACCCAGGCAGCCGCCGCCATTAATGAACTCGTTTTGCAGGGAATCCGTGTGCCGGAGGAAGTAAAAGTCGCCGGAATCGATAACGCGCCATTTACCGATTTTTACGTGGTGCCCATTACAAGTGTCTCACAACTCTTTGTCGAGCGGGGTCGGCGCGCGGTCTCTCTGCTCAACAGGCTCGTGCAGGGCGAGAGTGCCGGATCCATCTCACTGAAGCCTGACCTCCGCATTCGCGCTTCCTCCGGCGGTTGATATGGACTTCTGCAAGCGTGTCGAGAAATAAAATATATGGATTGCACTGCATCAAACCTTTGATGTATGGAGTCCGGGTATGGATACTCTTCTGGAATGCCAGGAATCTGCACCTTCTCCCAAACCCACCATGGAACCGGCAGACCAGATTCTTGTGAAAATGACTTTAGAACAAATGGCCTCGCTCATGGCCGGAGCGGACGACTGGCATATCCGCGGACTACCGGAACATGGCGTGCCTGCTATGCTGGTTGCTGATTGCGGCCACGGCGTCACACTATGTGGCGAACGCTCCAGCCCGGCGACATGTTTCCCGACCGGCATCGGGCTGGCCTCGACGTGGAACAATGAACTTATGGAGGAGGTCGGCGCGGTCATTGGACGCGAGTGTCTGGCGCTTGGAGTCTCCATCCTTCTCGGGCCGAAGCTGAACCTTCATCGCATTCCCCTTCATGGACGAAGTTTCGAGACGTTCTCCGAAGACCCACTGCTTGCGGGCCAACTCGGCGGCGCGATCATCCGGGGCATTCAGCGCGAGGGAGTGGGCGCGTGCGTGAAGGCACTAACAGGAAATAATCAACAAAAAGATCAGCACACAACCAGCTCGGAAATTGATGAAGAGACTTTGCGAGAGCTGTATCTGCGGGTATTTGAAATTGCGATTGCTGAAGGGCGTCCTTGTTCTGCCATGACCTCCTACAATCTGCTGAATGGCGAGAACACAGCAGAAAGCAAATTCCTTATCAACGGGGTGATCAAGGGAGATTGGAATTTCGATGGATTTATCGTCTCGGATTGGCGTGCGGTGCGGTCCGAGGCAGTCTATGGTGCGGGCCTGGATCTGGAGATGCCAGGACCTGGAAAGTTCTACGACACGGCATCGGTCTTGCAAGCGGTGGAAGAAGGACGACTCTCCACTTCAGACGTGACCGATTCCGCCCGCCGCATTCTCCGCGTCGCGCTGCAATATGGACGAGCGGAAGAAGAACGGGGGAAATTTTCGCAATACTTGAATAGCCCAGAGAACCGCCGCATCGCCTGTGAGGCAGCGGAGGAGTCACTGATTTTACTAAAAAATGAAGGCGCAATTCTGCCGATGGATAAATACGCGATTCGGCGTCTGGCCGTGATCGGGCCGAACGCTGCCGCAGCGCGGTTGGGCGGGGGCGGTAGCGCATCGGTGACACCATTTGAAAGCGTGAGTCCGGTGGAAGCCATACGGCGCATCTGCGGACCAGAAGTTGAGGTCGTGCATGAGGAAGGCTGCGGACTTGTGGGAAGCTTGTCGGCAATCCACGATGTGTTGGAGCATCGCGATGAGGAAGGCGCATGGCACCCTGGATTGCTGGCTGAGTTTTTCAACCAGGGAGAAGTGGCCGGGCAACCCGATGCGGCGTGGGCTGTCCCACACGCGGACTTTTCCTGGGGCTGGGCTGCGCCAGGTCCGGGCGTGACTCGCTACGAGTTCGCGGTGCGCTTCAGTGGCCGCATCGTCCCGAGAACCACGGGGAAACATTCCATCGGAGTGTATGCGCAGGAAGGCTGTGTGCGGCTTAAGATCGATGGCCAGTCTGTGGTGGATGAATGGACGCCTGTCGCTGCTGAGAACGATTTTGAAGGCAACTATGCCACGCGCTATCGGACCATTGAGTTGAACTTAACAGCCGGGCAACCAGTGGCTGTCGTACTGGAATACGGCAAACGCGCGGCTCGTGCGGCAATCCGACTGGAATGGTCTGAGCCAGGCGCGGCTGACCTCATGGCTCGGGCTCTCAACGCAGCCGCCAAGGCCGATGCCGTGGTGATCTGCTGCGGGCTTTCCAACCTCTTCGAAGGTGGCAATGTGGATCGCTCCACATTGCATCTGCCCGAGGCACAGGAACAGCTCATCCGCCGTGTCGCAAAAGTAAATCCCAGGACTATCGTGGCACTCAATAATGGTGGGCCGCTCGTGCTGCCCTGGGAGCCAGAAGTCCCTGCAATCATTGAGTCGTGGTACCCCGGTCAGGATGGCGGCACAGCTCTGGCGCGGATTCTTTTTGGCGAGGTCAATCCATCTGGTCGGCTGCCGGACACCATCGCTTATCATTTCGGCGATCATGCCTCTGCAAAACATTATCCTGGCAAAAATGGTAAGGCACATTATGCAGAGCGCCTGTTTATCGGGTATCGACATTTCGACAAAGTCGGCATCAAGCCCCACTACCCATTTGGGTTCGGCCTTTCCTACACGACATACGAGATTTCAGAACCGGCATTGGAAAAAACAACCATTCGCACAGATGAGCAGCTCCACTTCAGTGTCCAGGTGCGCAATACAGGCACACGGGCGGGCAAAGAGACTGTGCAAATCTACTTTGGCAATGTGGAGGTGGGTGAGGATGAACCTGAAAGGATATTGGCTGCGTTTCGGAAGTTTTATCTTGAGCCTGGAGAACAACAGGAGATTTGGTTTGCGCTCGGCCCGCAGGCATTGGGGTTCTGGGACCATACGATCTCCCAGCGCTGTTTGGTGCCAGGCACCTATGTCATCCAGGCCGGGAGTCATTCGCGATCTTTGGAAGAAGTGCGTTTCGAAATTATCCCAGCGTAAGGACGATCAGCGAGCACACCCTCCACTGGTCATGGCGATTGGGAAGTCATTGGGTGGAATAGCGTGCCAGGACTTTTCTATCCACTTCTACGCCCAAGCCAGGTGTCATGGGCACAGGAACGCGCCCTGCTTGGTCTCGCGTAATCGCACCGCCTATCAACTCGGAACGAAACGGATGCTCTGAGCGATCGTATTCAAGCAGCGGATCGATTGTTTGAAGACACAACGGATTGGCTGGAACGGTAGCGATGAATTGAAGAGATGCTGCCAGGCAGATCCCCGATCCCCAGACGTGGGGATACAGTGTGGTGTGCCAGCATTGGCAAAGCGCAGCTATTTTTTTTAATTCCGTAAAGCCGCCAGAAGAACAGATATCCGGCTGCACTGTATCCAGCGCACCCTGAACAATCCAGTTCCGGATGGCGTGCTTGCCGAGCACATTCTCGCCAGCTGCCAGCGATGTGCGTGTCAAATTCCGCAGCATGCGGTAGCCCTCTATGTTTTCTGGGGCTAGAGGTTCTTCAAAGAAAAACACATCGCATTCCTCAGTGCCTTGCAACACCCTCCGCGCAGCTTCCACGCTGTAGGCACAGTTGGCATCCATCATGAGGCGGATGTCTGGCCCGAGCGCTGCGCGCACTGCTTGAAAATAAGCGATGTCCTCATCCGGCCCAAATCCGGTCTTTAGCTTCAATGCGTGATAGCCTTCCGCGACCCATCTTTGCGCCTCTTCAATACCATCTCGGGGATAATTTCCAGTTCGGCGCCTGTAAAATCCTGTCACATAGGGCTCCACACTTGTGCGAAAGGCGCCACCGAGAAGTTGATGCACAGGACGTTGCAGGATTTTCCCCTGCAAATCCCACAGTGCGATGTCCACACCACTGAGCGCATTGATTACCAGGCCACCTTGTCCGTACGGGCGGGTCAAATTATAAAGTTCCTCCCAAATCACTTCCGCTTCGTGCGGATACCGCCCAACCAACCTTGGAGCATACGCTTCGCGGATGATGCCTGCTGCAAGTGCAGGATGCTGCAATCCATGGCAAAGACATTCTCCCCACCCGACGAGACCACTTTTTGTCGTGATCTCCACCAGCACTGAGGAGCGGCGTTCTGCCCAGCCTTGGGAGAAAGCGAAAGGCTCGTCCAACGGGCAGGTTATAATGTGGACTTGGACAGATTGGATGGGATCGAACATGATGAGGAAGCGCGGTGCGCAATAGGAAGGGTGGTGAGTTTAATGGATGTGGTGAATGCGTTTGGACGTGCTAGGTCATGATGAACCCGCAGGTGGCATTCAGCCCTTGACCGGTCATGCATGCACTCTCCTCCGAGCATAGAAACGCAACCTGCGATGCGACTTCACCGGGCGTGGCAAACCGCTTCATGGGTGCGGCGGCTTCCCATTCTTCCCGCACGGCGCGGGCACTTCTGCCCTCTGCTTCCGCATGCATTTGCATGACTTGCTCGATGCGGTCGCCTTCGATCGGGCCAGGACACACGGCATTTACCCGGATGCCTGCGTGTGCCAGCTCCAGAGCAAGCGTCTGGGTGAGCCCGAGCATGGCCCACTTGGTGCACACATAGTCTGCTCGATAAGGAAGCCCTCGGCGTCCAACATTGCTTGAAAGATTACATACGCGCCCAAATTGTCTCTTTTCCATGTGCGGGATGACCTCACGGCATACGAGCATCGTGCCGGTGATGTTGATCGCGAAAGTCCTGTTCCAATCCTCCAGCCGCATGTCTTTGGTCAACTGACAGCGACCATTGAAGCCAGCATTATTGACCAGATAATCAATCCTGCCCTCACACCATCTCGCAGCCAGCCGTACTGCTTCGACCACGGCTTGCTCATCTGTCACGTCACAAAGTGCCGAACCCGCCTGCGCCCCAATGTCTCGCAACCCGGCAAGGACCACATCAGCCGGGTCTTTATCCAGTATGAAAACGTTTGCGCCACGCTGTGCAAATGTCGTAGCAATCGTGGCGCCGAGTCCAGCCGCGCCGCCTGTAATCACCAGGTTACGCCCATGGAAGGGCGTGGATAAATCAGTTTTCATGTTCATTTGTGCTTTGGTCGGGCGTTCCAATCTGATGTTCAGGATAACGATCGAAAATCGCGTAATCATGAGCTGGAAGCAGCATGGCGTTCTGCTCCCGCAGCCATCGATACCCAGCCATCAACTCCTCAACATTCGTGCGATAACCGAGCGGTATATCCTTGTCGATATGCTCATAAAGATAAAAAGCATCACCCACTACGATGGCCGGGCCCTGATCTGTCGAGACTTTCACAACCATGTGCCCGGGAGAATGACCGCCCGTCCAATGCATGGTGATCCCGGGCGCCACCATGTGCGAGTCATCCACCAACTCCACCCATTGGCCTCCGTCGCGGTTCATCCAACTCAAGGGTTCGCGCGGAAACCCCACTTCCGGACATGCGCCTGCAAGCAGTGGATTGTGCACATGTTCCCACTCTTTGCGCGGCACAAGGAAACGCGCTCGGGGATACAGCGCCGCATTCATGTAGTGATCGAAGTGCAAATGCGTGATCACAACGGTGTCGATGTCGTCCAAGGCAAGTCCAATCTTTGCAATCAACTCGCTGGTGTTGCGACTTGCACCCAGGTGGTCCCACTTTTTTTGATCTTCCACTGTGTAGGTGAGGTCAATTCCGTCCATACCTGTATCCACCATGATGTTGCGTCCGTTGCCTTGGATAAGAAATCCAGCAAGACAAATTTTGACCGATTCGTGGCGACCGTATGCGTGGTCAAATACCGTGGTGCCTGGCGCAAACCAATCGGCGTATTTAAAAATGCGGATGCAGTAATTCATCGGGGATCACGTTTAAAAAGAAGAAATAGAAAAATGCCATAACCAAGCAATCAAAGCATTGACCTTTGTTACAAATCATGTAATTTCCCCCGCGACACTTGCCAAACATAATTTTCAGATAATTTAGAATCCTGGTCCTTGCACATCACCCTATGAATACCCCTACGAAACTACTTGGCGCGGCCGTACTTTCCCTCTCTTCAACCTTCGCAAATGCAGCTTCCGAGTGGGAACTGGGAACGCAGCCCGTACCCCCGCTGGCAGATATTATTGCGCGGCCAGCAACGCCGCTTCCAGTCTATGGCGTTTATTGTTGGGCGGATGAATACCTGACCTATCGTAACTTCATCCACGATGTGGGCTACAAACATACCCGTCTAAGTGGTCCGGTGGATGACGACGTGATGCGCGCGTATTCCGAAGATGGCATGACTGTCATGCTGACTATTGCAGCTCGCAGACCCATGACCAAAAGTGCCGATGAACCTGCACGTCAATGGCGCAACCGTTCCACCCACACAAGCGATGAAGCTTTTATTGAAGACTATATTGGCGATGTGACCCGTGTCCTCGAGCGGTACGGCCCAGAAGGGACATTCTGGAAAGAGAATCCGGAGTTGACCCACAGACCTCTCCAGGCACTCGAAGTATATAACGAACCCAATTTTTGGTATCTGGATCAAAATCGCGAAGAGCATGTGGCGGATCTGAAGAATCCGGACGACAACCGCCGACTTCGCCAGGAGGATGCGCGGCAGAAGCTCTACGCAAAATTCCTGCCCGCCGTTGCAAAACATATCAAACAAAATTGGCCATCCATCAAAGTGGTAGGTTTTGGCACTGGCGGTTCTGCCTACGCCGACGTGCGATTTATAAAAGCAGTGCACGAAGCAAACCCGGAAGTTGCTCAAGCATATGACGTCCTGTCCACCCACCCCTACACGCACCATGTGATGCCCGAAGCCATTGCGATCCGTAGCTGGGGTAGGTATTCACAGGCGGGAAGTCTGGCGGAAATACGAGAAATCATGGCAGCCCATGGAGCCGGAGAGAAGCCCATATGGTGGACGGAGCTGGGCTGGGGGATCTCAGCCGAAAAAGGCGGCAGCTTCGACCAACCAAACCTCCCCGGAGGCGATAAGACCGTCTCGCCCGAGCTTCACGCAGCCTACTATGTCCGCGCCTACGCACGAGCACTCCGCCTCGGTGTGGAGCGCCTGAGCCTCATGTCGTTGGTGGACACAGATTCCTTCAATTCCGGCATGCTTAATAAGGATGGCTCTCGTCGGATCACTGGTGACGCAGTCGCGAACATGGTCCGAGTGTTGCCACACCCGAAACTGGTCGGAGCCAAATCCGACGGCACGGATGGTGTTTTCATATATGAATTTCAATCGGATGCCAATGGCTCCGACAGCCGCAACGTGTTCATGGCATGGCAGGCAGAAGGCGAAAGCTCCTATCCGATGGATTGGCCCACGAGTCATGCAACGATGGTTTCGCTGACTGGCAAGATAACGAAGCTTCCAGCGAGCGAGGGTAAAATCACCATCCCGCTAAGCCCACTACCTGTATATATCCATGGCAAATAAAGCAGTGCGCGCAATCTTACAAAGCCTGGCACAATAGTGAGCGGGTAGCAGGTGCTCAAGAAAGTCGCTCGTTACGATGTCGTAAAGCATCAAGTAGCACTGGCAACGCCTTTGCAAATACCAAGCTCAGATTGGTAAATCACGGCTTGTTATAGGCCGCTACGCGCAGGACAAATCTGCCCTTGCTCGGATCGTGCAGGAAAAGAAGCCCGCACTCTCTCACCGAATGCGATGGCACGTAATCCATGGTACTGCGGCTCATCTCGATCTTGCCTGACTCACTATGCAGGACGCCTTCAACCACCACCTCCGCAGCAGTCTCACCGCCCAAGTTGCGCACTTCGATCTCGGTGAGGTACCCTTGGTCACCTGCTTCATGGATGGACACCACAGATACTTGAAATCTCGGCGGCGAACCTTTTTCGGTTACCGCGTGTTGGAGGATAAATCCCAGGGTGCCAACTACAAGCATGAGCCCGAGAGCTGCCATAGCCCATTCCAGGGCGGGCGGTTGTTGTTTTCCCGACTTACTCTTTAAACTATTGTTCATGGGCACTCATAATATTAGTCGCGAGGCAGCTGCACCAAGAGCAGCAGGAAACCCCAACACCACGGTTTGCTTAAGCATTTCTTCCATGCTCAGCCCGTCAGTTCTTCCAAAAGTCCACAGAAGATAAAAACTCACCATCAATGCCACGGCATACCCCACTGTCGTGTATCGTAGGAAAATGCTCAGGAAGGAACTGCCCTCTGGCGATCGCTTCTCCTGGCCATGAAAACCCACCGCATACACAAACCCATGCATAAGCAGGAGAGAGAGTAATCCCAACCCCACGTGAGCCAGGTCTGGCATGCGATGGCTGATTAAGACCATCTCTTCAGTCGGGGCGAGGTTCATTGCGAGAAACACCGCCCCGATCAGCATGAGAAATATCTCCCCGAGATAGCTGGCCTTGTCCCTGCGAAGATCTGTTCCTTCCTCAGGCCGTTCGCCACCGAGTTCACTTTGTGCTAGCATCGCGCCAATCGCAGCCACCACCGCCATGATAGCGGTTTTGCCAACCACCTCGTCCATGGGCATTCGCGATGTGATTACCGAGAACATAGCAAGGACAATCCCGGATGCCAGGTACCCTACCGCATACGCCACAAACGCATCCACAACATCATCCCGCAGTCGCTTGGTATCCTCAAAGCCGATGTAATACGAGAGCCCTGCAAGCATGGGTAGAGTCAAGACCATCAGCAGGGCAAGACGGTATTTATCCACGTAAAAACCGAGATGCCACAGCTCCATGGTCATCATCATGGGTATGGAAAAAATGATAGCACCCGCGAACGCCCGGGCAAGGGCACGAAGAAAGTGGAGGTTGTCAGAAACTGCCCGGTTCATTGACGATATTTATTGAGCAAAATGATGAACGAATCTGGATTAGATCGCATTCTCAGCTCCAAGTCCATGCGCTTCCTCGTGCCTACATCAGGCATACAATGCACGCGCAAGAAGCATGACACCGGCCACTGCGAGGACCGCACCCACCAGCGTTCTCGCGTGCGGACTTTCGCCTTCCATGTGCCACGCAAGCGGAATCACAATCAAAGAACTCAGCGCCACAATCGGCAAAACGATGGCTGTGGGTTGCAGTGCCAGCGCCCACTGATAGCAGGCAACACCCAGCACTGGCCCGGCCAGGGTATTTGCTGTCACCCAGCCCCATTGACAAGTGGCAGTAGTGGCTGCCCTAGCCAATCTCTGACGATGCTCCTTGCTGCGAAAAAGTAGAAACATGATCGCCGCGAAAATCACTCCTGCCAGCACACGTTGGTAGGCTGCCGTGCCACCATCGATGGAGAGCCCGGCAGCTTCGGAAACGGCCACGGCTTTGCGGCTGATCACCGCGCCCCCGGCCTGTCCGAAAGTCCCGACGGCGGCCCAAAAGAGTCCGGCGCGTGACACTTTTGCAGAACCACGTGTCGGGAGCAATGCCATGGCCACGCCCAGAAGTATCAGTGCGCCACTGAGCAGTTCCTTGAAACCTGGTCCATAGCCCAGCCAGAGCCATTCCATCGCTGCGGCGCAAGCAGGCGACACACACTGCATAATCGTAAGCGTCACACGCGAACCCATGCGCGGCAATGCCAGGAACAAACCCAAGTCCCCAATGCCAAACCCGATCAATCCACTGAGCAAAAACCACGGCAGTCCCGGCCCCACTAAACCGCTGCCCCACACATGTGCCCATGCCCCAAGCACCAACACAGCTAAAAGCAGTCGGGCGAAGTTTGCTGTTACCGGTCCAAGCAGTCGCGCCGTCCGGGAAGCGCAGATCACAGAAACGGCAAAAAGCAGCGCGGCCAGAAGAGCAGGTATCATTTTATGTCTCCAATTCTATCGCCCACCGACGCCGAGAAAACGCGTTGCCCCGGCATGGCTGATTCGGAGATTGTCACCCGCGATATTTGAACCTTTCATTATCAGTAATACTCTCTGCGGGTATTCGCTGCTTGAGCAAACCATTTCGCGCGGATACCCTGTGCGAGTCATGAGCAAAAATCCGGAGCAATTTGCCGGTCCATGGTTGGAAAGCATGGTGCGGTTTGCCTATTTATACCTTGGCGATATGGACCTCGCCCGCGAGTCTGTCCGCTCGGCAATCATTGCCATCGCGCCGCACGCAGAAGATGGGCGCGATGCGAAGAAATGCGGACGGCACCTCATGAGCCATGTGCGTCGGCAATGCATGCAACGCTCCGCCTTGAAGCAATCCAAAGTCAAGGAAACCCAGGGCAATATCGATGCGGACGATGTGCAGCGCATGCGCGTTCTGCCTCCCACGATGGACCCAGACTGGTTCGCTGATTTGCCGGAACCACAGCGCAGTGCGGGAATCTTATTTTACCTCGACGCGCTCGACGCGCGTGACATTGAGAAAATTGTGGGCATCAATCAAGACACGCTGGGATTGGCACTGCGCGATGTGCGTCTGCGATTTGCCGACAAAGCGCAGCGGACTGTCACGCAATCAATGGAAGAGCAAAACCATGCCTGATTGCTCGCATCGTATCCTCTCATCGCTAAGGTGTCAGCGGCCTTCGCTCAGTCTTGAAGATCAGCAGCCCAAAGCGGTGATGAAAGCGTTAAGCACCAACGACGAACTGCGCAGACAGTGTGCGATCCAGCAGGCGTTCGACGCCGAGATCGCTGCTCGCGTTTCTCGCGTGGAGATTGGCGAGCGGGAGGATTTACTGGCACCAGTCCCCCACTCTTCAGGCATGCGCTCGCAACTGGCCCAGCCGGTCGTCATCGCGGTGGCTGCGGCGTTGTTATTTCTCGCAGCATATTTCGGCTACCGGTTGTACGACCGACTTACGTTATTTCAGGGCCACGAGGTGGTGGATGCTCTCCTGGAACACGCGGAATCGGGCGCAGGCGAGGAGTTCGAGCCTTTCGAAGGCAAAGCCGGTTTGCTCGGGGATTGGTTTTTATTAAACAATGCGCTCGATAACTATGGCGTGGCCACCGATATGTCGGACCTGGACGCGGCGGGCTGGCGTGTCATTCAACTCAACGGACACCCCGTGGCGCAGCATCTTGTCGAGAAACCGCCCACTATCATCAGCGTGTTGCACGCGGATAAGCATCGCATCCATGCGTCCGATCATTGGCAATATGTCCGCCATCACGACTGGACTGCGGCGGTGCGGCAACAGGGCAACCGGGTCACCGTGGTCGCAATGCTCGATGAAGAAGAAGCGGTAAGAAAATTTATCCATGCTCTCGACGGCGGATGAACTGGAGCGGACCACGTTCCGACTTGAACAATTACGCGCAGTGGCAGGCGGTGCGCTGGAAAGCGTAATTCAGACTTTCCTCGTGTTGATCGCCGTGGCGGTATTTGACACCACTGCCACGGCCAAAGCTCTCCTGGTGATGAGTGTGCCTGTGGGGTTGTTGCTATCACCGGTGCTCCTTGCATGGGTGCGAATCCGCGGATGGCGCGTAGCCTCGGCGGCTGGCGTGGTGATGTATGTCTCGGGTGCGTGCATGCTTGTGGGAGCTGCCTTTCCCATCCTGGCCTTGTTCATTCCCGCCAGCATGCTTGCCTTCATGGGCACGGGGCTCATCATCCCGCTCACCACAAAGTTGTACCGCGACAATTATCCTCACGATCGTCGTGGCGTTTTGTTCTCGAAAAGCGTGGTGGTGCGCATCGTGGCCGCCGCGTTTTTCGCATGGCTTGGCGGCGTGCTTCTCGCCGACGATCTTTCTTACTTCCGCTACATACTCGCAGGCGCGGCCCTGGCATTTTTCTATTCCGGATTTTGCCTGGTTCGCTGCCCTTCGCAGCCAGTCACACGCCACGCGGGCCAACATCCCTTTCACGCATTGTCGCTCGTGCGCTCCGACCGCGTGCTACGCTGGACTCTGGTAAGCTGGATGTTTATGGGTGTAGGCAATCTCGTCATGCTTCCACTCCGGGTGGAATATCTCGCCAACCCGGTCTATTCCATCGCGCTCACTCCCGCCACCGTCGCGCTGCTCACAGGCGTCATCCCCAATCTCAGCCGGTTGGTGATGAGCCGGGTCTGGGGAAGCCTCTTTGATCGGATGAACTTCTTCCTCCTTCGCATTGTTCTCAACGTGGGTTTCATCCTGGGTATTCTCACTTTCTTTCTCGGCGAATCCACGCTGGGCTTCGTCGTGGGCGCGTTGGTGTTTGGTATTTCGGTAGCGGGCGGCGACATCGCGTGGAGCTTGTGGGTGACAAAAATCGCACCGCCAGACAAGGTGGCCGACTATATGTCAGTCCACACGTTTTTCACGGGCGTGCGCGGATTGGTCGCACCCTTTCTCGCGTTCCACCTTATCCAGCTCTACCCGGTCACCTGGCTCGCTTTGGGCTGCGCGGCATCCATCCTCATCGGTTCCCTGCTGCTCGTACCCGAGGTGAAATCTTTCCACCGTCGTCGTCCAGGGCAGCCGTTGGTTCCTGAGAGCAAAGACGTATAGCCGCTCGCTCAGATCGCTCGCTCATCCAGCACTCCGATCAACGGCAGGTTCCGATACCGCTCCTGGTAATCCAATCCGTAGCCAACTACGAATTCATCTTCAATCTCGAATCCGGCATAGTCCACCTCCACGTGCTGCTCGCGCGGACGTTTTTTCTGCAAGAGCACGCACACCTTCACCGACAACGGTTTGCCAGTCTCCAGCAACCGCGTCTTGATCGCATGCAGCGTGAGACCACTGTCCAGGATGTCATCGAGAATGAGCAGATGCCGACCTTCGATGTCTTGCAGAGCTTCTTGTTTAAAAGTCACTTTGCCCGAACTGCTGGTGCCGCCATGGTAACTCGACACGGTGAGAAAATCGATTTTGAGCGGCAATGCCACCCGCCGCAGCAGATCAGCCATGAACATAAGACTGCCATTCATCACCGCGATCACGGTCAAATCTTTTCCGGAATAATCCTGCTCGATCCGCTGGGAGAGTTCATCCAGCCGGGCCAGGATCGTGCTCTCGTGGAATAGCACGCGCTTGAGGTCATGACGCATAAAGTTGTTTCAACGTATCAGACGTTTCAATTTCACGGCGATGGCAGAGTCGCCATCCAGTGCGAGCCCTTTCCTCCATGCCGCCTGGGCACCCGCGCGGTCGCCGGTTTCATTGAGCACTCGGCCACCATAATAGTACACCAGTTGCCGCTCGCTGCGCGGCACCGAGTCCTCTTCATCGATGACCCTGAGCAAAAACAAAAAATCTTCACGCGCCACTTTCTTGCGACCGAATACAGCAGGCAGATGGTAGCTGTTCATCGCGCGCACGATCCGCACCGCAGGGTCGTTCGGCGCCGCACTCACTGCTTCGTCCATCGTCGCACCCCCTTTGCGAAGCGTGTCCAGACGCGCGGGATCAAGGCCCATATCGCGGCTGCGCAGCGTGTAAGCACTCCCCAGCCACACCCGCGCGAGCTGATTCTGCGGCTCCCGCGCCACGAGTTCTTCGAGTAGCTGCACGCTGCGGACCACCGCATCCTTGTCGCCGCGAGTCCCCGCATCGTGAAATTGCTTTGCCTGCTCCAGGGTGTCCACCGCAAGGACGGATGCCACACTGCCAAGGAAAAATAGAGTGATGAGTCGGTGCATGAGAACCCGTGCAACATGGCCGAGCGTGCTAACCGTGCGCAAGCAGGAAGCGAGGTTTTTTCTGTCCACGATTGCACGCGCACGGGCATCGGCATTATACCACCATCGTGATTCGAGCCATCTCTTGCATCCTGCTGGCCGCTATGTGCAGCGTGCTGGCACAGGAAGATAAACGCCGCGAACCGCCAATCGTGATTCCACCCTTGGTGGTACCCGTCGATGTGGAAGTGCAGAAAGGTGGTCGTGTCGTGATCGATCTGCAACCGCAGCTCACCCGCGAGTCCTCCACCCGCGTCCTGCTGCGCTCGCAGCCCGTGCATGGAACCCTGCGCGAACTCGCCGCCGAAGAACCCGGTATGCTGCGCGTGGAATATCGTCACAACCCAACCAGTACTGCTACGGAGGATTCTTTTCTTTATGCTGCTCGCAGTCGCAATAGCGCGGTGTCCAGCCCCGCCATTGTCCGCATCCGGATAGTAGAAGCTCCAGCGCGATTGCACGTGGCGGACGAGATACGGATGCCGGAAGTGTTTCCTCAGAAATCGTCGTCCGCCGCGCTGGTTCTGCGGAACGCAGGCGGAGGCGTGCTGCGTGGTCGATTCACCGTGCCGTCGCCGTGGCATGTGGACGAACCTGCCGAGTTCGCGATCCCCTCGGGACAAACGCGCGAGTTCACTTTGCATTTCTCTCCGCCATCCGTCGGGCGGTACCACGAAGCCATCGTGTTCAGCGACAATCTCGCGCCCAATCTGATCTTGAAGGGAGAATGTCTGCCGCCTTACCACATTGCACCTGAGCAGAGAGAAGCTGCGCTGCTCGGGCTGCAACGCGAACTTACATTCACGCTTCACAATCGCACGGGCGCGGTGCTCCCGCTTCAAGCGACCGGTCCGGATGAGATGGATATTGATGCGCCGACTGAATTTGAAAACAACGCCACTATCCGGATAAAAAACAAATCGCAACGCGAAGTGACTGGCCGACTTCAACTCGCCACCCCGGGCCATGTTGAGCACATCGTCGTCCGGTTGGCTGCGACTCCAGCGCACATCGAGGCGCATCCGCCGCACGGCCTGGTGTTTCCCGGCGACACCGCACCGAAGCAACTTACGCTGCGCAACACGGGGGGGACTTCCACCGCATTGCAGTTTCAAATTTCAGGTGCGTTCACCGTATCGAAGACTGCGGTGGAAATTCCGCCCGAAAGCGAAGTCGATGTGAAAGTGCAGCCGCAGCACACATCTCCCCAATCCGGTCTGCTCCGAATCGTGGGCGCTGGGAGCAGCCTGCAACTCCCACTGCGCGTCACCGTGCCAGCACAAGACCGCGCCGCAGCCAGTACGCAAAAGCCGCCCGGAATACGCAACCCCGCACCGCTCCCCGCCACGGAATCACGTCCCAACCAGATTCGCCGACCGCGTGACAATCGCACGACCGCTGTCTCCGAGCTGCAAGCCATCCACCTCGCACCGCGCACGATCACTCTCGCCTGGACACCGTCGGTGGATTCCACTGCCACGCCTTCGCTCGAGATACGGCAATTCAAACCAAGCTCCGATGGCAAGCTCATGATGGGCTGGGGACCATGGATGGATGCGCGGATGGAGACGCGCGAGAATCAGATTTTTTTCACGGTGCCAGGAGTGCCGCCCGACACCTCGTTTGTAGTGCGTGCCAGGCGCGGTGAGGAATTTTCCCGCGAGCTTCTCGTGAGCACACCGCCCGTTCCTCCACGCGCATTTCCCTGGGGCAGTGTGTTGTTGCTTATCGCTCTGGTATTCCTCGGCTCGCTCGCGTGGCGTGGCTATCGCAGCTCGATGCCCACAGGACAATGATCCGAGCCCATAACCTCCGGGCGGATTGTGGCTGAGCGCAAGCGTGGACGCAGAGCGGCGGAGATGAGAAAATAATCGATGCGCCACCCGATGTTGCGCGCTCGTGCACCTGTCATCACACTCCACCAGGTGTAATGTCCCGACCCGGATTCGAACTCACGAAACGTATCGATTAAACCTGCCCGGATAAATTTATCGAACCCATCGCGTTCCTCGCGAGTGAAGCCATGCGTGCGCGTGTTCTGCTTCGGATTGGCAAGATCGCGTTCCTCATGCGCCACGTTGAAATCTCCGCAAACCACCACAGGTTTTATCAGCTCCAGCTCCCGCAAGTACGTCAGAAAGGCGGCGTCCCATTGCTGTCGATATGGCAGGCGTTCCAGGCCGCGTTTGGCATTGGGCACATAGACATTGACGAGGTAGAAATCCGCATATTCCGCAGTGAGCACACGGCCTTCACGATCATGCTCTGATTGGCCGATGCCCTCGCGCACCGAGCGCGGCTTTTTGCGAGATAAAATCAACACACCGGAATAGCCTTTTTTCTCCGCACTGTTCCAATACGCGTGGTAGCCCGCACCCCAGAACGGCTCGACTTGCTCGGGCGATGCCTTGGTCTCCTGCACGCACCACACGTCCGGCTTTTCCGCGTGCAGAAGCTCTGCAAAACCCTTGCGCACCACCGACCGGATTCCATTCACATTCCAGGAAAGTAATTTCATCGAGCTGCGCTGGTTCTGTTTATCATCGTCCGCAGCATGAGAGGTCTGAGCTGCTCGGGGCAATGTAAAACCCGCTCGTTCCAAACTTCCACTGGCGCTACCCGCAACCTTCGGTCTAAAGTCCCTGCTCTTTTCCCGGACCGCATATGACCAGCAATCAACTTCGCCAGTCCTTTCTGGATTTCTTTCGCGAGAAACAGCACACCATCGTGCGTTCCTCGCTGCTCATGCCCGACAGCCCGAACCTGCTCTTCACCAACGCGGGCATGAACCAATTTGTGCCGTTCTTCTTGGGCGAAAAAACACCCGACGTGAGCCGCTGGGCCGACGCCGTCCCCGCGCTCAATACCCGTGCAGCAGACACCCAGAAATGCATCCGAGCCGGAGGTAAACACAACGACCTCGAAGACGTCGGGCTCGACACGTATCACCACACATTTTTTGAGATGTTGGGCAACTGGTCTTTCGGTGATTATTTTAAAAAAGAAGCAATCACCTGGGCGTGGGAACTGGTCGTGGAGCGATGGGGTTTCCCCCCGTCGCGTCTGTACGCCACGATTTATCAGCCTGGCCCGAGCGATCCCGCCGAACGCGATCAGGAAGCCTGGGAAGTCTGGCGCGGCCTATTTGAAGCTGCCGGTTTGGACCCCGCGGTCCACATCGTCGATGGAAACAAGAAGGACAATTTCTGGATGATGGGCGACACAGGCCCGTGCGGCCCCTGCTCGGAACTGCACGTGGACCTCACGCCCGAAGGCAACACACGCGGCAGTCTGGTCAATGCGGGCGATGCGCGTTGCATCGAGATTTGGAATCTGGTGTTCATTCAGTTCAATGCGAATGCTGATGGAAGCTTCACGCCTCTGCCTGCGCGGCATGTGGACACCGGCATGGGTTTCGAGCGCGTAGCCAGCATCGTGCAAGGCACGAAAGGATTCCGCGATTTTGCGGGAGCAAAAATCTCCAATTACGAGACCGATATTTTCCGTCCGTTGTTCGATGAGATCGAGCGGCTTAGCGGGCACAAATACGCGTCCACGTTGCCGCAGCCTGGCAGCACGGGCGATACCCAACAGGAAAAGATCGATGTGGCATTCCGAGTCATAGCTGATCACATCCGCACATTGAGTTTCGCGATTGCCGACGGCATCCAGCCTGGGAATACCGACCGCAACTACGTGTTGCGAAGAATTCTGCGGCGAGCGGTAAAATACGGACGCACCTTGGGGTTTACGGAGCCATTTTTCCACAAATTGGTAAAGGTGCTAGCCGCCAGCATGGGCGAAATGTTCCCCGAGTTACGCAAGCATGAGGTGCAGGTAAGTGAAGTATTAAAGCGTGAGGAAGAGTCTTTCAATCGCACGTTGGATAAAGGCATAGCGTTATTTGAGGCCGAAGTGCAGCGTCTCCTCTCGGGTAGGGTGGGCGTCCCGCCCGCCGGTTCAGGCATCCTGCCTGGACCATCCGCATCTCCCGGAGCAACCTACACCCGCCGGCGCCAGCTTCCGCACTTCGAGCGCCCCTGGGCGATCTACGCAGTTACCTTCACCACCACGAATCACCGCGTCCTCACACCCGCCGCACGGACCATCGTCCTGGACGCTTTGCGTTTTTTCCACAACGAACGTTACGAACTCATCGCAGCCTGCGTGATGCCTGACCACGTCCACCTTTTGCTTCAGCCATGGATCAAGGAGCAAAACGAGCAGGGTGAACCGGTGTTCTGGCCGCTCAGTGAACTCATGCACTCGATCAAGTCGTTTGCTGCAAAGAAAATCAATCAAGAGGAAGGAACAACAGGAGTCGTCTGGGAACAGGAACGCTTCGACCGGTTCGTTCGCGGAGACCGGGACCTGGAGGAAAAATTTCGCTATATCATCGAGAATCCGGTGCGGTCGGGATTGATTACGCCAGAGGAAGAGTATGCTTGGGTGTGGGATGGTGTGTCAGGCAGGATGCCTGACACGGCGGGCGGGACGCCCACCCTACCCGGGAGCTTTGCTTTTCGCTTATACGACGAACAGGGGTTTCCGCTCGATCTCACCGAACTCATGGCTCGTGAACACGGTCTTACCGTGGATACTGCGGGCTTTCAGGCTCTCATGGAGGAACAACGTTCGCGTGCGCGCCTGGCTCAGAAAAAAACCGTGGTCGAACTCTCCGAAGTCGAAACCAAATCCGCTACGCACTTTCTTGGCTACGACATGGACCACACCGGCGCAGACGTCCAGGAAGTCCTTTCCGTAAATGATCGCACAGTTGTCATCGCCAACAACTCCGTGTGCTACGCGGAAATGGGCGGACAACTCGGCGACACAGGCCTGATCCAACGCGGCCAGGAAACCTGGCACATTACCGATACCCAAAAATCCGGCAATACATGGCTCCATTTTATCAAGGAAACTCACGGGCCCAACGCGGGCGATCACGTAAGCATAGCGTTCGACCGTGCACGCCGCGCAGCGATCCAGAGACATCATTCCGTCACACACATCCTGCATTGGGCACTGCACGAAGTCGTCGGCAAGGAAGCGACTCAGAAAGGTTCCTACGTGGGGCCCGAAAAACTGACATTCGATTTTAACAGCACCGCACTCACCCCCGCGCAGCTTGCGGACATCGAACGCCTGGTCAATGAACGCGTTCTCGATAATGCGCCGGTCGTCTGGAAGGAAGTTCCATATCTGGAAGTGCGCGGGCGCGAAGATGTCATGCAGTTTTTCGGCGACAAATATGGGGACACCGTGCGCCTGGTGGACATCGGCGGTTATTCCAAAGAGCTTTGCGCGGGCACGCACGTCCGCGCTACCGGCGAGATCGGTCTATTCCGAATCGTGAGCGAAGCGGCCATTGCATCCGGGGTGCGCCGCATTGAGGCACTCGCCGGGCTCCCGGCATACAACATCGCTCGCGAGGACATGACACGCCTGCGTGCGCTCGCGGAGACACTCGGCACTCCGCTTGGTGAGATCGAACGCAAACTCGGGTCCTTAATTTCGCAACAGAAAGACACCGAGAAAGCTCTGAAAGCCATGCGCCAACGCGAAGCCGCTGCGCAAGGACGCACATTGATAGAAAAAGCGGAAACCATCAATGGATTGCCGTGCATCATCCACCATTGCGAAGGCATGGCCGGTGAGGAATTGCAATCCGTGCTCGATGCTCTCAAGGGCCAATTTCACGGTGTGATCTTTCTCACCGGATCCGCAGACGGCTCGGTGCCAATCGCGGCTGCGGTGGACACTGGGCTCACAGCCCGCGCACAAGCCGGCAAGCTTGTCCAGGCTGCGGCAGCGATGTTGGGCGGGAAAGGCGGCGGCCGTCCCGATGCCGCACGCGGGGCGGGTAAAGACACCGCCCGCATTTCTGAGGCGCAAAAAACCATCCGCCAGCTCCTCACATCCGCACCATGAAACTCCTACCCGGCTTCCGCGATTTCTACCCCGCCGATTGCGCCCGTCGCAACTATATCACGTCCACCTGGCGCCGCGTGGCAGCACGCTACGGCTTTCAGGAAGTCGATGGCCCCATGCTTGAGCCGATGGAATTATATCAGAAAAAAAGCGGGGGCGAACTCGTCGGACAGCTCTTCGATTTTCAAGACAAAGGCGGTCGCCATGTCGCCATGCGCCCCGAGATGACTCCCACGCTTGCCCGCATGATCGCTGCCAGAGAGCGGGAATTTCGCAAACCGATCAAGTGGTTCTCCATCGCATCTTTTTTTCGGTATGAAAAACAACAACGCGGCAGGCTTCGGGAATTCCTTCAGCTCAACTGCGATCTGATCGGCGATGCATCGCCCGCTGCCGACGCCGAGCTTCTCGCGCTGCTCATCGATCTCCTGCGCGAGTTCGGACTCAGCTCCTCCGATTTCGTTCTGCGACTCAGCGACCGCCAGGCATGGGTGGATTTTTTGCATACGAAAGGACGCGATGCATCCGACATCACAGCGTTTCTTGCAATCATGGATAAATGGGAGCGCGAGCCAGCGGATGTCCTCGACTCCAAGCTCGCGGCATTCCAATGCACCATTGAAGAAGTGCAACATTTCATCGCGCATCCGCTGGAAAGCTCCTCGCGCCTCGCCGTGCTGGTTGAAGATTTGAACCAACGCGGCCTCGGCGATTTTATCACGGTCGATCTCACCATCGTGCGCGGACTGGCATACTATAATGGAGTCGTGTTCGAGATTTTTGATCGTGAGAAAAAGCTGCGCGCACTCGCGGGCGGCGGTCGCTACGACCAGCTCATCCAACTCATGAGCGATGGAGCGACAGACCTTCCCGCAGTCGGCTTCGGCATGGGCGATGTCGTTCTCGGCGAGTTACTCTCCATCTCGCCCACAGCGGAAATGCACTCCGTTCTCACCGAAGCCGATGCGCTCGATATTTTTATTATCATTGCAGACGAGGCACAGCGGCCACATGCATT
>CBDUBV010000044.1:0-21362 GCA_965365475.1 uncultured Chthoniobacteraceae bacterium
GCCGGTTTTCATCGCCGTTCTTCGCGACACCACCCGCTCGGCTGCTGTCACCGCGCATTTCCATGAAACCGACTGGCGCAACAACCCGCCAACTCTGCAAGTGCTGAATGAAGATACATGGAAAGCCATTCAGCAGCTCGCCGCCGTAGGCTTTCTTACGCTCAACCCCCGTGCCACCCGCGCACTTTCCGGAGACTTGCCAACAAAGCCAGCCCTCACACCGGAGCAACTCCAGCGCATCCAGAATCTGCGTGCATTTGCTGCGAAGAAGGAAAAAGTCGCTCAACTGCTGATCGAGTCCGACCTGGCAGAAGAAGCGGAACCTCATCGCGCCTCCGCTATAAAGGCACTCTCAGCGGCCGACGCTATTGAAAACCATCTGCCAGAAGATGAGCCGATTATTCCTCCGCAGCAAACATCCCTCCATACCCCGGCTCATACAGCAGCAGTCCCGTGAGTTGAGATATTTTGGAAAAATGGGCGTCAATGGCATAGAGGCGAACTCCGTCATGCAATGCCATGGAAGCGATCAACACATCCAGCCAAGGCACGCTAAGACCCTTGTCGCGGATTCGCCATGCCAGTGCAACGCCTCGCTCCCAATCCTCATGGGAACATGCTCTGTAGGGAATGACTGAAAAATATTCACCCAGCAGTTTCCGCTCGCTCGCTCTCGCTCCACCGAGCACTTCCAAGCGGACCGGTGCACACCACTGCGCCTGATATTCCTCCAATAGCCCCTCCAGACCGACCTTCACTTCCAATAGGCCCGAGCGACGAAGTGCTTCAATCCAGACTGATGAATCAACAAGAACCATGGCCTGCAGCTAGTCCGTGACCAACGGCGGAACCGGATTGGTAGCATCCTCGCCGGATGCGGCAGCAGGGTAATCAAAAGCGCCCTCCCGCATCAACCGCCCAAATTCCCGTGCCCGTTTCCGGTGCACAAACTCGGTGACGGCCTTGGCCAACGCGGGACTTTTGTTCTTCTCCCCCGTCAACAAGAGCACTTCTTTCATGGTAGCGTCATCAATATCTACGGTGATTCTCATGAGATCATCATAAACCTCAATTTGCATCATTCAAGCATTATTTTTGATGATGTTTAATGATTTTTCGATGATGATTTGAGGGGCATGTTTGGGATTGCTATGTCGGGGGAAGCAAACAGATAACTACAAAAATGGACAGATGGATGAGCGAAGGCTACAATTCGACCGACATTGTATGACTAAGGCAACTTTGAGATGGCTCACGCTTTTAACCCTCTCCGCATGGGGTTTCCTATTGCTATATTTTTTCTTTAGCGGGCGCATTGTGGCGTTTCTGCATCCGTTTTTTCGCCCCATGGTCGTGGTTGCAGGATTCGGCTTGGTGGCACTGACCATCGGCTACTGGTGGGCATCGAGAGGGGAAAAGTCTTCGCACGATTGCTGCGGGCATGACCATGATCACGGTTGCCTGCCTCATACTGGCGAATCTCATCTGGGAAGGGTGGCGGCATTTTTTATCCTGCTCGTTCCTGCACTGACTGCGGCTGCTTTCTCACCGGATGCTTTTGGCCGGAGCGCGATTCTCAATCGCGGTATCATATTGGATGCGTCCATGCTGAAGCGCTCGAATCCCACAGCTACTGTGGATGAAGACTGGGCTCTGCCGTTGCCTGGCGAGGATGGTGAGAT
Source organism: uncultured Chthoniobacteraceae bacterium (assembly GCA_965365475.1). Lineage (GTDB taxonomy): Bacteria > Verrucomicrobiota > Verrucomicrobiia > Chthoniobacterales > CAKUMP01 > CBDUBV01. The sequence goes on from CBDUBV010000044.1 coordinate 1,683, forward strand.
GCTCGATCTGCCGGGCGAAGAGATGATGGACTACCTGCCGCGCACTCCTGAGGGATATATAAAGGCCGAGGTCGTGGATCTGATTTTCGGTGCTGAGGATGCGGTAATTCGGCGCGATTTTGAAGGCAAAGAGGTGGAAGTGGTGGGTCAGATCATGGCAGCGACGGAAGCGAATCCATCGGGAACTCGTCAGAAACTGGTTCGTATGTTTATGGTATGTTGCGCGGCGGACGCACGTCCGGTGGCAGTTTTAGTCGATGGTTATACGGGCGAAGTTCCCCCTGAGATGACGTGGGTGCGCGTGGTGGGAAAAGCCACTTTCCCCACCGAAGGAGGACGGCGGCTGGTCGTCGTGGATTCCAGCCATTTAGAACCGACGGAGCCTCCGCAAGAGACCATGCTTTACTAGCCGCAACCGGCAATGAAGTCTTCCAGACCAGCAGGAAAGCTGATTTTTTAGCGAAACATCAATACTGGAATTTTACATGTGCGAATCATCGCGGTAGTGGTGCTGCCGATGATGAGATGCCGAATCTTGCTGTGGCCATAGGCGCCCATCACGAGCAATTGCGGGCCTTTCGTTTCCACCACTTCCGCTATCACCTCCGTAGGCTCGCCAGGCTGCGCCACTGCGCTGACTTCATAGCCCGCTCGCCGCAATTTCGCTTCCGCTTCATGCAAAAACCATGACGCCTGGTCGTCTATCTTGCCCGCTCTCACAAGGTGCGCATGCGCCCCTCGCAGCAGAGGTTCTTTGCAGAGGAACTCCATGGCCTTCTCGACACTCGGGCCTCCGTCGTAGGCCAGGACAAATGAACGCACTTCTTGAAAATTTCGCGCCGCCACCAAAACCGGACGCGTGCTCGCGCGGATGACTCGTTCCACGTTCGATCCAATATGTTCGCTGGCCACATTGGCTGTCTCACCGCGTTTCCCGATCACCACCAGGTCCGCGTGATCTTCCTTCTCGACCACTTCATCCACCAGTTCGCCCACGAGTTGTTCGGTCACCACTTTAGCGATGCCCAATTCCGCCAACCGCGCCTGCGCCCGGTCCAGGATCAAGCTCCCACGTTCACGCGCGATCTGGAGTTGCCGCGCTTCGATCTCCACCATCTGGGCGAGCAGTTGTTCGCCCGGATGCATGGAAACATTGCCGCCGGGGTCGGTAAATCCTATCCGACCCCGATGGAAATCCAGCATGTGCAACACGTGGACAGATGCTCCGGTCCTGTCCGCCGCCCATGCAGTGGTCTCGTAAACGCTCTCGGCATAAGCCGATCCATCCGTGCAAGCGATTATGTGTTTCATAGCTCACCAGATACCACATCCGCTGTGCAGCGTCGCGTCAGAAAATGTGCGGGTCCTTTTTAAAACCCCGGCTCGATCTCCCAGGTGTCCAGCAGCTCCACGGGAATCTCAGTCAGGAAACGTGAAGGGCGCTGATAGAATTCGCCATATGCAGAGTTCATCGACATCTCGGGGAAACACAACGTCAATTCATCCATCGCGCGAGTCACCGCTACATAGAACAGCCGACGCTCTTCCTCCAGTGCGGCCGTATCTTCCAAAGACCGCGCGCTGGGGAACCTGCCTTCCGTGAGCCAGATCAGAAAAACACAACGCCACTCAAGCCCTTTGGCCTGGTGAATGGAGGAGAGATGCAGTTTCTCGTGATCGTCCTCCGCAGCAGTGGCCGATTCCTGTTCAAGCCCGCCAATAAGCGCGAGTTGCGCGAGGAAATCCTCCACGTTATCGAACTGCTCGGAATAACTGGCCAGGTTCATGAGATCTTCGCGGCGGTTCTCATAGTTGGTAAATTTGATCTTCATGTAGTCGTCATACACGGCTTCAAGAATGATCTCGATCATCTGCGATGTGGAAACAGGTGTGCCTGCTGGCGCGATCTCGTCCAGCGTGAATCCCAGTTGTCGCCATGCGCTTGCACTTTTTGCGCCTACTTTCACACCGCCAAGCACTCCACTGAACGCGACCGTGGTCCCCGCAAACGCAGGGCGCGCTTGATTCCAAATTTTCTCCGCAGTGCCAGCTCCGATGCCGGGCAGCAGCCGGATCATGCGCTTAAAAGAAAGCTCATCCAGCGGGTTCACCACAAATTTCATGAAGCTCACCACGTCTTTCACATGCGCTTGCTCGAAGAAACGAACTCCACTGGTGATGCGGAACGGAATGCCACGCCGGGTAAGTTCCATTTGCAATTCCATGGAGTGAAAGTGTGACCGGTAGAGCACTGCCATGTCGTGCAACTCCATGCCTTCGTCGCGCAGTTCCAGCACCCGCTGCGCGACAAACTGCGCCTGCTGCGCGGAGTCGGCCAGAGCCACGAGCACCGGCTTGTTCTCCACCTCTGCGCGGGATGCGCTCAAGTTTTTCTCGAACTGCTCGGTGTTTGCGCGGATGGCAGCATTCGCCACGTTGAGGATAGGCGGGACGCTGCGGTAGTTCGTCTCGATCTTGTAAATCACCGCGCCTGGATAGCGGTTGGGGAATTCCAGAATGTTGCGGAAATCCGCTCCCCGCCAGGAGTAGATCGACTGTGCGTCATCGCCCACCACCATAATGTTGCGGTGCCGGGCAGCAAACGCGTCGATGAGCTGCGATTGCAGATGGTTCGTGTCTTGGTATTCATCCACGAGGATATGGCGGAATTGTTCCTGATACCGCGTGGCGATTTCCGGCGAGACGTGAAACAGCTCCAGGGTCTTGACCAGCAAGTCATCGAAGTCCACCACGTTGGCAGCGCGTTTGCGTTCGCGGTAGCCATTGCCCACTTCCACAATCTGCTCCGTGAGGTGCTGAAAATAAGGAAACCGCTCGGAGACAGTGTCCGCTATGGTTGCGCCGGTGTTGACCGTGAGGCTGATGATCTCCGTGAGAACATCGCTTTTTGGGAAACGTTTTTCCTTCGTATCAATCGTGAGATGACTCAGCACGGCAGCGAGCATTTCCTTTTGATCTTCCCGGTCCAGGATCGAGAAGCCGGGGCGGAGTCCGGCGGGTTCGGGATGCCGACGCAGGATGCGATTGCCCACGGAGTGGAACGTGCCGCCCCAGAGCCCATCCACCTCGTGACCCAGCAGAGTGTTCACACGGTCGATCATCTCGCGGGCCGCTTTATTAGTAAATGTGAGCAGCAGAATGGAGGCGGGAGATATGCCCTGCTCCAGCAACCACGCCACGCGATAGGTGAGCGTGCGTGTCTTGCCGCTGCCAGCACCCGCGATCACCAACGCAGCGGATTCGCGGCTGGTCACGGCCTCAAACTGCTGGGCATTGAGTTCAGCTGCGTAGTCGATGCGATGCGTCGCTGCACTTGCGGGGGGCTTGAGCGTGTATTTACGAGCCATGCCGCCTCACTCCGGATCATGCGCCACGCGTTGTGCCAGCACGCTTTTTAGTTCCTCGATTCCCGCTCGTTCCTGCGCCGAGATGGGCACGATCTGCACATTCGTGTATCGCCGGGCGAATACTTCCAGATTTTCCTTCGCTCCGGGCATGTCCATTTTATTGGCAATCACCAGCCAGGGGCGCTCGCTTAGCGTGTGATCATAGAGACTGAGTTCCTCCCGCAGCCTCGCGAGGTCCTCAGTCGGCTCGCGTCCTTCACTCCCGGCCATATCGATGACAAATAGCAGAAGCTTGCAACGCACGATATGCCGCAGAAAATCATGGCCCAAGCCCACGTCGCGATGTGCACCTTCGATGAGACCGGGAATGTCCGCCACTGTCGCACGCGCATAGCCGGGGAAATCCACCACGCCAATCGAGGGATGTAGTGTCGTAAATGGATACGCGGCCACCTTGGGATGCGCGGCAGAGATCGCACCCAGCAGCGTGGATTTTCCAGCGTTCGGATAGCCTACAAGACCCGCGTCAGCGATCTTCCGCAGTTCCAGCAGAAAAGTTCCTTCCTCGCCAGGCTCGCCCGGACCAAACTGTCGCGGCACCCGGTTGCGTGAACTTTTAAAATGCACATTGCCATTGCCCCCCGCGCCGCCTTCGCAGAGCACAAACTCCTGATTCTCCTCAGCCAGATCCACCAGCAACTCCAGCTTGGAAAGATCCACCGGCGCACGTTTCGACGCCGCCACTTGCTCTTCGCTATCCGGATCGTCCAAATCCCTTGGCTGGTTGGGGCCAAGATGCGGCGGCAGTCGATATACCAGCGTGCCAATGGGCACCGGAACGATTGTGTCCGGTGCGTTTTTGCCGTGCATCTTCTGCCCCATGCCTTTGCCTCCGGTCTTCGCGCGAATCAACGGCTCGTAATGCAACGCCACCAGATTGTCGGTATGCACATCTGCACGGAAAATAATCGAGCCGCCCTTGCCTCCATCGCCTCCATCGGGTCCGCCCTTGGGGACAAATTTCTCCCGGCGAAAACTCACCGCGCCTTTGCCACCATCGCCCGCTTTGGCGTAAATCCGGATTTGATCAACAAACATAATTTAAAGCACCGCCTGGTAAAGTTCGACTGTGGACCGGGCGACAGCCTCCCACGAAAACACATCTTCCGCCCGCTTGCGTCCAGCCTGTCCCATCTGCGTGCGCAACGCTTCGTTCGCCATAAGCCGATTTATGCCTGCAGCCAGATCGCGCGAATATTTCTGCGGGTCCACCGGATCAAACGGGCTGCAACTCTGCTGTTCCAGTGGCACAAGCAGACCGGTCTCGCCTTCTACAACCACTTCTTTTATACCGCCCACCGCGCTTGCTACCACAGCCGTCTCACAAGCCATCGCCTCCAGGTTGATGATGCCGAACGGCTCATAGATCGACGGGCAACAAAACACCGCAGCTTGCGAGTAAAGCTCGATCACAGTCGGTTTATCCACCATCTCCTCTATCCAGATCACTCCCTCTCGGGACGCTTGTGCTGCGGCGACGGCACTCTTCATCTCAGCAGCAATCTCAGGCGTATCCGGAGCACCAGCGCACAAGACGATTTGGAAACCCGCGTCCATATGCGCGATGGCGTTGACCAGATGCACGATGCCTTTCTGCCGCGTAATCCGGCCCACAAACAAGACAAACGGCTTCTGTGGATCGATCCCGAACCGCTCCAGCGCAGTCGTCGTGGTCACACGCTGGTATTCCGCCAGGTCGATTCCGTTATAAATAATTGGCACCCGCTCCCGAGGGATGTTGAATAGCCGCAGGATGTCCGCCTGCGTGTCGCGCGAGACCGCGATCACCGCATCCGCCATTTCCATAGCGGTCTTTTCCACCCACAATGAAAAATCGTAGCCACCCCCGAGTTGTTCCCGCTTCCACGGACGCAGGGGTTCCAAAGAATGCACGGTGATCACCAGTGGCACTCCGTAGTTCAGCTTGGCCAGAATGCCCGCGAAATGGGTATACCACGTGTGGCAATGCACAAGGTCTGCACGGATGTCGGCAAGGTTGAAATCCAACCCCCGCTTCAGCGCGCCGAACACGGACAGCAATTGCTTGGGACACACGGCGCCATCCGGTGAAAAATCAAATCCCCGCACGGTCAAGCTTGGTTGCTCGATGTGTTGCGTCCCGAAGCAGCGCACTTCCACCTCGATCAGCCTGGCTAACTCGCGGCTGAGATAATCCACATGCACACCCGCGCCGCCATAGACATTGGGCGGGTATTCGTTGGTGAAAAATAGCGATTTCATAGCAGGCCAACTTAGAGAGCTGTCTGCGCTCTGACTAGAGTTGATTTTCGACCCGCCCTTTTGCAGTCTTTTGCAGCACCGCAAACACTGCTTTCCTTGCCCGGAGAAATCTTATAGGCGTTCCTCGATCTATGGCGATCTACCGCCGCACCTTTCAATATCTCCGGCCGTTTTACGGTCAGACACTTTTTGCTCTGCTGCTGAGTCTGCTGACCATCGGCATCGGACTGCTCAAGCCGTGGCCGCTCAAATACCTCATCGACGGCCTGCTCACCGCGCCTACTGAAGCCACCTTGAGCGTTCGCGCGCAGCTTGAAGCCTTCGCGCCTGGTTGGGAACCCGCAGCACTCGCACTCATCCTCTGCTCCGCGATGGTTGCCATCTCACTTTTGGCCGGGCTGGCAAATTTGTTTAAAAGTTATCTCTTCACTTTGGTCGGGCTCAAAACGCTGCTCAAAATCCGCACGGACCTTTACGCCTATCTGCAGACCCTCCCGCTTAAATACCACGACGCCCGCCGCAGCAGCGATTCTTCGTTCCGCGTCGCCTACGACTCGCAAGCCATACAGACCATTTATAATAAAGGATTCGCTGGCGTGTTCGGCAGCATTATCACACTCGTCGGCACCTTCATCGTCATGCTGCGCATGGATGTCACTCTCACGCTGATTGCGCTGGCAGTGCTTCCGCTGGTGGTGATGGCCGTGCGTTACTACGCAGTAAATATCCGCCTGCAAAGCACCACGATCCAGGAGAGGGAAAGTGCGGTGCTGGCCACCGTGCAGGAAGGCTTGAGTTCCATCCGCGTGGTGCATGCATTTGGACGCCAGCAATACGAAGTCAATCAGATGCGGCAGCAGGCAGAGCAAAGTCTCGCCGCGAATTTGCGGCTCACCACCACCAATGTGAGCAGCACGCTGGTGGTCGGAACGCTTATGGCGTTGGGCACCGCAGCGATGTATTATTTCGGCTCGCTCCATGTGTTGAATGGCACGCTTACCGTCGGCGATCTCACCGTCTTTGCAGCGTATCTTGCCATGCTCTATGGGCCGCTGGAATCGCTTATTTACACCGCCTGGGCCATGCAGAGCGCATCCGCAGGAGCGGCCCGCTGCTTTGAAGTGCTGGATAAAGAAGATGAAGTCAGTGATCGCCCCGATGCCATCGACCTTCCGCCTGCAAGCGACGGCGTCCGTTTTGAGCAAGTCTCCTTCGGATATGACCCCCAACAGTTGATCCTGCAAGACGTGAATCTCGATATTCCCTCGGGGAGCACCATCGCGTTTGTTGGCGGCACTGGTGCAGGGAAAAGCACACTCCTCGGGCTCGTGCCTCGATTTTACGACACCACCTCCGGCAGCATCCTCGTCGGCGGACACAACGTTCGCGATGTCACCAAGGCATCGCTGCGCAACCACATCGGCATCGTGCTTCAGGACACCCTGCTCTTCTCCACCACCGTGCGTGAAAACATCGCCTACGGGCGACCCGATGCCACCGAGGAGGAGATCATCGAAGCCGCCACGCGCGCTCAGGCACATGAATTTATCAGCGCCATGAGTGACGGCTATCGCAGCCAGGTCGGCGAGCGTGGCAACCGCCTCAGCGTCGGGCAGCGGCAGCGCATCGGCATCGCCCGCGCTTTTTTAAAAAACGCCCCCATCCTTCTGCTCGATGAACCCACCTCCGCACTCGACGCCTCCACCGAGCACGCCATCATGGACACACTCTTCGAACTCATGCACGGGCGCACCACGCTGCTCGTCACCCATCGCATCGCCACCATTCATCATCTACCGCGCATCGCAGTATTAAAAAAAGGGCACATCGCGGAGATTGGCAGCGGCCCGGAGTTGGTCGAACGCGGTGGAGCTTACGCCGAACTCTTCCGCTCCAGCCGCATGGGCAACGTCTGATATTTTTTTATGACTAAAAAACGCATCGTGGTTATGGGCTTTATGGGCACCTGTCCCATTGCAGGCGTCGTCTGGCAACACGTGCATTACATCGTCGGGCTGCAACGACTAGGACACGAAGTGTATTACATCGAAGACACCGCACGGAACTACTACAATCCAGCTACGTTCGATGTGAGCGACGACTCAGCTTATTGCGCCACCATTCTGTCCAGGCTTGCGTCCGAGTTCGGGTTTGAACATCGCTGGGGATTCTGCAATCGGCAGGACCCCGCTCATCCGTGCTTTGGACTCACGCGTGATGTCATACAGGAACTCTATCGCACAGCAGATGCCGTATTCAATGTCTGTGGCTCGCAGGATCTCCACGACGACCTTGAGTGCTGCGAGAGCCTGCTCTATATCGAGAGCGATCCCGGTGTGGAGCAGATCAAAGTCGATCTCGGAGACACCCGCACGCTTGCTTATTTGAAGCGACACCGGCGGCTTTTTACTTTTGGCGAGCTGGTGCCCACCGCTGCATTCCCCGTGCCGCTGCACGGGTTGCGCTGGATTCCCACCCGCCAGCCCGTGGTCACGGACTTCTGGTTCACAGGCCAGCCTGCACCACCGGATGCAGTATTTACCAGCGTTGCCAACTGGTCCACGAGCGGAAAAAAAGACATCGACTGGCGCGGAGACACGTATCTGTGGAGCAAATCGTTGGAGTTTTTGAAATTCGTAGAGGCACCCGCCGCAAGCGAAGAAACTTTCGAACTGGCCACTGATATTGGCGATGCCGAAGTAAGATCGCGCTTTGAAAAAAATCAATGGCGCCTGGTGCTGCCCCACAACATGAGCGCGGAGTACGAAGATTACCGCCATTACTTTCAGCACAGCAAAGGCGAGTTCACAGCAGCCAAGGACCAATACATACGGCTTCACACCGGATGGTTTAGTGATCGATCTGCCTGCTACCTCGCAGCGGGGCGGCCAGTCATCACGCAGGATACAGGGTTCAGCAAGCTCGGGTGGGGGGAGGGAGGGTTATTTGCATTTCGGACGCTTGAGGAAATTCGCGAAGCCGTCCGCGCGATCAACGCTGATTACGCGCAGCACTGCCGCGCGGCGCACTCGCTGGCATGTGAGAGATTCGAAGCAGTCAAGGTCTGTCGGGACATCCTGGACCAGGCCGGGGTCTGAGCGTAGGCTTGCGGCGGCGAAGTAATAGTGTAGAGCGAATTCAACCTATCCACGCGGTTGCACAAGTTCCATAGAATTTACTCCACGCCTTCAACGAGACTCCGAAAACTTCGCCTTGCTTTGTCCTGTGAACTTATTTTTATTGGCAACTCTTATTCATCCAGCCAGCCGCAGCCTGCGTATTTCACAGGTCGTCCATCCCCTTTGGCGGGTTTGCATAGGAAAAATTGTTTGCATCATCACGTTCTAGAAGTCACAAAAACAACCCATACATGAAGATTTTACTACTCGGAGCCGGCGGTTTCATTGGCGTCAACCTTGCCGAAAGGCTCATCCGTGACGGCGTCCATCAAGTGACAGCAGTGGACATTAATCAGGAAAAAATCGAAGACCTGCTGGATACCGACCTGAAATATCTCCACCTCGACATTTCCAAAGACGAGGATGAAGTCGAAAAACTGGTGCAGGACTCCGATGTCGTGGTCGATCTAGTGGCTTTCGCGAACCCCTCATTGTATGTGGAAGACCCCATCGGCGTGTTCGACCTGAACTTCACTCAGAACATGAAGGTGGTGCACCAATGTCTGCGCCACAAAAAACGTCTTATTCAATTCTCCACGTGCGAAGTATATGGCATCACCGCTGCCAAGGCCATGGGCCTCGACCCGCGCACGAACCCGATTCCGTTTAAGGAAGACGAAACTCCTCTCATCATGGGGCCGGTAAAAAATCAACGCTGGATCTACGCCTGCGCCAAGCAACTGCTCGAGCGCGTCCTCCACGGGTACGGCATGCGCGGCGACCTGGAGTGGACCGTGATCCGGCCTTTCAATTTTATCGGGCCTCGCATTGATTTTCTTCCGAGCGAAGCGCAGGGTAATCCACGCGTTTTCAGTCATTTCATGAATGCCCTCCTCTACGGCACCGACATGAAACTCGTGGACGGCGGCGAAGCTTTCCGCGCATACACCTACATCGACGATGCCGTGGACTGCATGGTGCGCATCCTGGAGAACCCGGAGAAATGCAAGAACCAGATTTTTAACATCGGCACTCCCGAGAACGAGGTAACCATCAAAGAATTCTCCGATTTGTGCATCGAAGTTTTCAATGAACATTTTCGCCAGGAAGGTGACCCTACTCCGAAAGTCGTCAACGTGAGCGGAGAGGAATTTTACGGACCCGGTTATGAAGACTGCGACCGACGCATTCCTGTCGTGGACAAAGCCCGCTCGCTGGGATGGACAAGCAAGCACGACATCAAGAGCACGATCTACCACACGATGAAATATTTCGTGGATAAACATCGGGCTCGGACCAGCAAGCCTGCCCCGGCGACTGCGTAACCGAGCGCACTGTCCATTGAGGTAAGCACGCGCTGCGTTCAAACTCGCGCCGGGCTCCGTGCGATCACAGCCTCTTTCGAGCAAGCTCTTCCGCTTCCCGGTACTGCGCACGAAAGTGGTCGGAAAGTTCTTTCGCGGTTTTAACCTGCTGCAGTTTATCCGGCTTGCGTAGCGTGTCCAGAATCGCTCCGCGGGCATGCGGATAATTTACCGCGCTGACATCGAAAAACCGCGCGGTTGCCTGTTCCGGAAAATCCGCTTCGATCAATGCTGTCCATGCATGTTTCATCTCCACGTGAGGATCCAGTGCACTCACCCGCACCACGAAACTGATCACGCGAAACAATGGTGCCGTCCATTCTTCATGGTAGGTAAAATCCCGCGCCAGCTCGTAAGGCAGCACATGCGGGTCAGACCGCAAATGCGCTGTCGCGGGATCATACATCTCCGGCAACACCGGCAGTCTGCGCAGCGCAAACTTCACCGGACCTCCTGGTACGCCGACTTTATAATTCCACAGCTTCTGCCCGGCCTCGGATAATACGAACTCGATAAACTCCACCGCCACATCGGGCGATGGTGCGCCACGAAAAAGACCGATGGGGTCCACGCCGATGCTCGAGCCGCCAACCGGCGTCTCATAGACCATCCGCGACTCACCCGTTTCTGGGTCCGACACGGCTTCACTTTGGTATCGGCCATAAAAATCAATCGCCATGCCCGCGACTGCATCGCCAAGCGACACGTCCAGTGGAATCTTGCTGGCAGCATCCGTAAAGTAGCGTGCATTTGCCGCGATCCGGAGTATGAGCCGCAATCCGCGCTCCCAACCTTCCGCCACCGCATCGGCCATTTCTACATCCTCCAACGACGTATCCGCAGACAGCTCGCGCTCTTCCACAACCAGACGAATTTGCTGCTGAAGAAGCATTTCAAAAGCTTTCGCCACCGAACCGCTCTTGGTCGGATCAGCCAGCGCAATCTGGCCGTGCAATTTCGGATATCCCAGGTCCTCCCACCGCGAGAAGCCGTGGAACTCAAACGGCCCTGTGCGTTCCGCGCTCTCTCGTGCCCGTTCAGGCTCCAAGCCAAGTCGTGCTGCCGCATCATGATTAAAACAAATACCAAACGCACTGAGACACGTGCCGATCCAGCGCCCGTCAGCATCCCAATACACCTCACCACCCAGCGTCTGCGGAATGCCGTCAGCGCCAAACAAATCGCCACGTCGCGTGGTCACTCCGCTGTCCACCAACCTCCCGGCATCTGCCTGAACTTGGAAGTCATAACTGCCTCCGCCAAAAAACAAATCCATTCCTGCTCCGACATCGGATGCCAAAAAAATGCGCCGGGCTTGCTGCTCCGGCGTGTCCTGCGCCGGGTCGCCCAAGCGCACTCGCTTGTTGTCGAAAGCTCCCAGCACCGCCGCATTCCACGGACGGCCAAGCGTTCGCGTCCAGTAGTATTCGAAAGCCGCTTGATATTCTGAAGCGATAAACCGCGCGATCTCACTCGTGCCTCCCGGTGTTCTCCAATCGATCCGCACGGTCTGCCCGGTTTTCTTTTTGTAATGCTCAGCAAATGCGCGAGCAAATTCATATCGAATCGCTTCGTTGTGCGGGGAGATGATTACCAACGTGCGGTCTGCTGCACCGAATCCCTCGGCGTCGGGTCGAAGCGCAAAAGGGATGACCACGATGAGTAACAAACCAGCCAACACCGTGAGATTGCGCATCCACATAGCGATACTCTACCGCGCCTCCAGCACGATCACATCTGCCGGGCGCACAGAAGCCCACACCACTGTGTCGTGTGCGATCTCGACGAAATGCGGGTTAATTTCAAATACCTTCAGCACACCTGCTTTGGTGACCAGTTGGTATTGTGCCACCTCGCCCAGATATGTCGAAGTGCCGATAGTGCCGGTGAGTGCGTTCTCGTCGCATGCCGTCTCATGCAGAGTCCAGGCTTCTGGCCGGATCGACAGGCAGACCTTGTCTCCGACGGCTGGCGTCCATGCTTCGCGGGTGCGTATGCCTTTAAAAACTCCCGCAGCAGTATCCACCATCACGTGCTCCTGCTCCATGGCGCGCACCGTGCCATCGATAAAGTTGGTCTCGCCAATAAAATCCGCAACCTTTTTGGTCGCAGGGTGTCGATAGACTTCGCGCGGTGCACCCACCTGGCAGATCACGCCCCCGTCGAGAATCGCCATGCGGTCAGAAACCGACAGCGCTTCCTTCTGGTCGTGAGTGACATAGATGGCTGTGAGCCCAAACTCTTTGCACACGCGCCGGATTTCTGTGCGCATCTCCAGACGCAACCGCGCATCGAGATTCGAGAGCGGCTCGTCGAGCAAGAGGCAACGCGGACGCACCACCAATGCTCGAGCGAGCGCCACGCGTTGTTGCTGACCTCCGGATAGCTGATTGATCTTGCGTTCTCCGTAGTTCTCCATGCGCACGCTCGCCAGCGCGTGAGCCACCCGTGTCCGAATCTCAGTGTGTGGCACGCGGCGTTCCACCAGTCCGAACGCGACATTCTTCTCCACCGTCATGTGCGGCCACAGCGCGTAACTTTGAAACATCATGCCCGTGTTGCGTTTGTGCGGGGGCAGGGTTGTCACGTCTTCGTTATCGAAATGGATGGTGCCTTTCTCGGGGATGTAAAAGCCCGCGATGCTACGCAGCAGGGTTGTCTTGCCGCAGCCGCTGGGTCCCAAGAGAAAAAAAATCTCGCCAGGCTCTACTTCCAGACTCACACCATCTAGTGCCACCGTGTCGCCAAATCTTTTCGTTAAATTCGAGATTTTTATTGAGACCATAAATAGGAGTCAGCGCACAGTGCCCCAAGCCGTGCGCGAAGCTAGAGACGGACCCACGGTGAGGCAATCAGAAATGGCGCGTTGCCCAGCATTCCAGGTGTAGCTCGAAGATTGTCACCAGCCTCAGGCCAGCTATATTGAGTGCACACATGACTCTGACCGGCACCGATCTTCAACGCGAAATCCTCGAACTCAAGCGCACCCGCAATGCTGTGATCCTCGCGCACAATTACCAGACGCACGACATCCAGGAAATCGCAGACTACGTGGGCGATTCGCTCGGCCTGAGCTATCGCGCTGCCGAGACCGATGCGGATACCATCCTGTTCTGCGGCGTTCATTTCATGGCAGAAACCGCCAAGATCGTGAATCCCACCAAGACCGTGCTGCTTCCGGATAAGGACGCAGGCTGTTCACTTTCGGAGAGTTGTCCCCCGGAGAAGCTGGAAGCATTTCTCAAAGAACACGTAGAGAAAAATTATTACGTCATAGCATACATCAATTGCAGTGCGGGGGTGAAAGCGCTCTCCGACGTCATCTGCACCAGCGGGAATGCCGTCCGGATTGTCCAACGCGCTCCAACAGATCGACCTATTCTATTTGTTCCCGACCAGAACCTCGGCAGTTGGGTGATGGAAAAGACCGGGCGCCCGATGGACCTGTGGCAGGGCAACTGTTACGTGCATGTGGAGTTCACCCGACAGAGCATCGAGAAGGTGAAAACAGCATACCCCGACGCGCCAGTGGTGGCGCATCCGGAATGTCCCATCGCTGTGCGCCTGCTTGCGGACGAGGTTTGTTCCACTGAAAAAATGATTCACTACTGCCAGGAGTCGTCGGCCGACGCGTTTATCATTGTGACCGAGTCGGGCATGCTGCATCGTCTTCGCCGCGAGATGCCGCACAAAACCTTTATCCCCGGCCCGACAGACCACTGCGCGTGTGCCGATTGTCGCTACATGAAGATGAATACTTTGGAAAAAATGCACAGTGCTCTGCTGCTTGGTGAACCCGAGATACTTCTGCCCGAAGAGCTGCGTCGTCGGGCCGAAATCCCGCTGCAACGCATGTTGGACTGGAGTCGATAGGTTTTTCCGGGAAGCATGAAAAATCTTCTTGCCGCTCTGCTTTTTCTCGTGCTGCTCGGCGCGGGCGGCGTGATCACGTATCGACTGCTCAACCCGGAGCGCGATGCTGCGCAGACAGCGGTGGACGCCTTCATGGAGCTACTACGTGCAGGCGAACTCTACGATGCATACCGGTCTGCTGCCGCCATGGTCCGCAGCCGTAGTTTCGAGGCATTTGAGTCGGGCCTGATAAACGGAGGCCTGGTGGGATGGAAATCTGCCAACTGGAACTCAATCACCGTGGCAAGCACGGAATCGCGGTTTCAGGGTCTGATCACATCGGCAGGTGGGGACTCATTACCCGTGACAATCAACCTGGTGCGCGAAGCCGGGAACTGGAAGGTTTTCTCGGTCGTGTCTGAACGTTCGGGCTCGCTGTTGCAAGGCGATGTGCTTCTGCGCGCTACCGACCCCGAAGCAGTTTCGACAGATATCCTACCGTCGGAGGACGAAGCCAAAGCACTCGCTTACCAGACGATACTCAAGTTCAACGAAGCTATTCAGATCAACAACTTTGGTCCGTTCTACGAGCAAGTCTCCAATGCATGGAAACAGCAAACCACTGCGGCGAAGTTGGCCGAAGCATTTCAAGTATTTGTGGAAAGCGGAGTTAGTTTTGGCAATATCCAGAAAGACCAGGCTGAATTGACCGTCGCGCCCGCAGTGACTTCCGAAGGATTGCTGGATGTTCGCGGCATGTTTCCAAGCAACGACCTGGAGATAGGGTTTGAGCTAAAATACATCCAGGAACGCGGTCAGTGGCGTTTGTTTGCCATCAACGTGAACTTGAGGCGCAAAAGCTAACCCGCGCATCACCCGATCCTAATTTGCCAGACCACCAGACCTTTACTCATCCGAAGATTCAACCGGCAAATCCTGTGAGGTCCATGCACTCCAACTTCCCGCCATCACCCGCACATCCTTGATTCCTTGGCGTTTAAGCAGCGAAGCTCCTATGCTGGCTCGATAACCCGATGCGCAGTAGGTGACCGTCGGCTTATCCGTATCAAGCTTGTCAGCAGCGTGATCGAATTTTCCTAAAAATAGATGCTTGGCTCCCGGCACATGGCCATTCGCCCACTCCTCCGGCGTGCGAACATCCACGATTTGCAACGACTGCTCATGCACCTCGCGAGCACTCATCTGCCCCACCCGCTCCACTGGCAACCCCTGTTTATTCCATGTGCTCATGCCGCCCGCCAGATATCCTGCGATACCGGTAAATCCAGCCCGAAGAAACAAAGCGGACATCTGCTCAATCTGCTTGTCGTCGTCCAGAACAAGCAGAAGCTTGTCGTCTGGCTTGACCAACCAGCCAGCCCAGATTGTCAGCATGGGTGAAGCGCCGATATGCATCGCTCCCGGTATGTGCGCTCCGCCAAATGCCATCACGTCGCGGGTGTCTATCAGCAAATGTCCGTCCATCAGGTCGCGGAAAGTTTCCAGCGTCAAAGCGACGGGCTGCGAAGTTCCAATGTCCTCTTCACCAGCATTTACGCGCTTCATGCGCTTGTAATACGTGGGCTCGGGCGGTGCGGAGTCCAGGGCATGCTGCACGAATGCCTTGCGGTCTTTTATCTGGTAATACGGATTGTGCTCCATCTCATAGCCAATGCTGCTCTCCATCCGATCCCCGATATCCGCCCCGCATGGAGAGCCCGCTCCATGCCCTGGAAATAATAACACGCCCGGTGCCAGCGATGCGTAGTAGTCGAAGAGCGTGTCATAAAGCTGCGAAGCCAGCTCCTCAGCGCCAGCGCCCAGCAGATCCGGCCGCCCAGCCGATGCAACAAACAACGAGTCGCCGGAGAATACTCCCCACGGAGCATCTTTGTCCTTCTCCCGCACTTCATACGCCACATGCTCGGGCGTGTGTCCAGGAGTGTGCCGGACAGTGATCACCGTCTCGCCAATCACAAATTCATCGCCATCGCGAATCGGGTTCACCTCGAACTTATATTCCGCATCGCCTTCCACGCTCGCAAACACGCCCTTCGCCCCAGCTTGCTCGGCTAGTGTCCGCGCCCCGCTCACAAAATCCGCATGGATATGCGTCTCGAAGACATGCGTGATCACTACGCCGTTTTTTTGCGCCAACTTCAGATAGACATCCACGTCTGCACGCGGATCGATCACCGCTGCCACGCCCGCAGAATCATCCCCGACCATGTAGGAAACGAGAGCGATGCCCTCGGTAAATATGCGTTCAAATACAAGAGCCATGGAAGTGGTTCGCTCGGAACCCACCGGATGGTTCTTTGGAAAATTGCGATGATGATAAATTTTTAATCCGCCTCCACAAGTCGCACCGTACCACCGCGCCGTTGCGCTCGCAGACCTCGCGCATAACCCCCGGCCAACTCGGGCGGGTCAAAGCATTCCATCCCAGCCAGCGGAGAGAAAAAAATCGTGATCCGCCCGCCCATTGGCAGATAACCCATGAGCGATATCTCGCGCTTTTGCCGACCAGAACTTCCGCACACACATTCCGCAACCAATCGGCAAGGCATGCCAGTGCTCAGCTCCAACTCGCGTCCATGCAGCAATGCGAGCCAGCACAGCGACAGCTGATCCTGCCAGCGTGGATCCTCCTCCCAGGCAGCCGGAAGCCGCAGCCCCTTATCCTCCAGCGTCTCAAGGAAGTCTCTCACGAGCCAGCCAATCTCCCGAGCCAGCGGCACATTGCACGGCACCACACCATCCACTCGTCGTGTGCATTCCCATTCGGAGAAATCGCTTAGACGCAGCTGCACGGGCATGGTGATGCCCATGGGCGAAAGAGCCCATTCCTTATCACGATCCGCGCGAAGGTACTCTCCAAATCGGCCACTGAAACTGCGCGCCCCAGCGCACACCAAGCGCAGCATCAGCTCGACGTCTTGAGAGTCGAAGCACCTCTGGCGAATGCGCGACCAGGCAAGTTTCTCAGCGTTCATGAGCTGCGATCTTTGCAGCCTGAGACCTGCCGCGAAACAAATTTAAAGATTTTTTGTTGCACTGCCACAAATGCTTCGTTAATGCCAGACCGGTTTCGGACGATACCGCCTGAGACCGCTCGAATAAATGCATTGAAATAGGTGTTGCCAAAAAACAGCCCTCTCATTAAGCGTAACCGTCCTTAAACCCAACCATACAAATATTATGTCAGACAAACCCATTGAAGAGAGAGTCAAAGAAATCATCGTCGAGCAACTTGGCGTCAACGCGGAGCAAGTGACCCCGTCGGCTTCATTCATCGACGATCTCGGTGCAGATTCGCTCGATACCGTGGAACTCGTCATGGCTTTCGAAGAAGAATTCTCTGTCGAAGTGCCCGATGAAGACGCCGAAAAGCTCCAGACAGTGGGCGACGTCGTCAAATACATCGAGGAAAAAGGCGAAAAGTAACCCGCCTTATTTTACCTCAATCTGTTTTCAACAAAGGGCACGGCAATGCGCCGTGTCCTTTGCTGCTTTCACCGCCATGATGCAGCCCCACGATTTCGATTACGCGATGGAAAACACCAGGGTCATCCTGGCACCGCGCAATGCGATCCAAACCTTTGGTCACACGGTGTTTCATTTCCATCTCATCAGTGAAATGATGGATAGCGTAAACCAAATCCGGGTGCGCGATGGCAAAATCCATGCGGAACGCCCCGAGATTGTCAGCCCGCAGACATTTTCCAAACTGCTTCTGGAAGGTTTCGGTGAACGCGCAGAAACATTCGCCGATGAGATTCAGGAGCATCTCGGCCAGATAGCCATATTAAAATACGGATTCCGTGTGCGGAAAACCGACGTGGTAGAGGACATCGTCCACGACCCGGTGGAAGCCGTGATCGACCGCGTAAAGGCGCAGGTCACCCTTGATCGCGAACCCATGAGCGCAATCATCCATGGCGTGGATGAAGGCTGGGAAATCTGTCTTGTCAAATTCACCATGGACATGATCCAACGCTCGAGCGGCGGCAACATGACCGATTTCCGCAACCGCGGCCTCCTTTAAGCGGACGCGATTACTCGGGAGAAAATTCTGCGCCGCGCCCCGCACGCCAAGCCTCGCTTGCATGGTCGAAGAGCGCCTGCACCTGGTCCATCGATTCCAACCGGTATTCCACGGTATGTGCATGCGTGGCGACAGGATAGCTTTTCACCACTTTTTTCCACAGCGGTTCCACATCGACGCGATCCGCCGCTTGCTCCAGTTTGTCGATCACTGCGTTCACGCTGGATTGACCCAGCCCCGTCGGGGTAGTCGGGCGCACCGGTTCAAGAAAATAAAATCGCCCAATTAAAGAACCCGTGGTAGCGATCACCACTTCATTGACCCGCGCAGCGCCATCGACCACGTATTCGTGGCGGCTTACTGAAGTCACCGCCGAAAGCCGCACAACAAATGTCCCTCCCGGGAGCGTTGCCGACCACATCTCCTGACTATTTTCCTGGGCAATGCATGGCCCCAGCCCGAGGAGCCATGCACACAACAGCGCACATCGTATTTTCATTGCGACTTGTCTATCTCCTCCCCGTATAACAGGCAAACTCTTCCAATTCACTCGAATCCGAACCTCCGTGTCGGATCAAAGCTCGCATGTTCGACCCGCACAAGTCGCCACCGCCACGGCAGAGAGCTGGTTCGCTGCCAGTGGAACACAAATGGTTCGCGCAAGCTGTTTATCTCGTGAGTCACATATTCCGCCACTGCACTGCCCGTGCCCTTGACTCGCACCACACACTGCGCTGTGCCTGTGCCATTGCTCACTCCCACCACGGGCTGTTGTTGCGGATAAATGGTAAGCGCAAAATAATGCTGAAACACCTGCCGCATCTCGCGCACAGCCTGCTCTTTGGTGATGCCCCATGCATCGCCATAGCGATCATCTATCATCTGCTCCACGGCATTCCAGTTGCGATTGGAAGCACGCTCGAGCAGATGCTGCATGTGCAGAGCCACCTGCCTTTCCGGCTGCCAGAGCACATACATAGCCGCCCCCCATGCCAGAGCAACGAGTAGCATCTGATAAAAACGAATGCGAATCTGCGGGATATGCATGACAAGAAATAGCGCGTTCTTTATTAAAAGAGCCAATCTTAATCATGGCTATTAGTTTCCGTCCAAATGTCGGAGCGATCATACAGCGAAGCGATGCACGCATCCTCATCGGTGAACGCAACGACATCGCCAACGCGTGGCAATTTCCACAAGGCGGCATCCACCCGGGGGAAACTCCCGAGCAGGCATTGCGGCGCGAACTCATCGAAGAAATCGGATTGCAGCCCGAACACTACCGCGTCGGACAATCGCGCGGAGGGTACCAATACCGGTTTCCGGGCGATAAAACCAAGGAAGGATACCACGGGCAGGAACAAATATATTTTTTGGTTCATCTTCTAGGTCCGGACACCAGTATTTCTGTGGACACCGACGCTCCTGAGTTTGTCCGTGTGCGATGGATACACCCCCGGGAGTTTGATCTTGCATGGGTTCTACCCACCAAACGCGCTGTTTATCAGAATGTGCTTCGCGACTTCTTTCAGGTTGAGCCGACAGAAACGCACTTTACCGACTGAGCCTGCCTCTAGTCGTCCGCGTCCGATTGCCTCGGCGCGATTGCGCCCATAACGCGATCGACC
>CBDUBV010000045.1:0-21136 GCA_965365475.1 uncultured Chthoniobacteraceae bacterium
ATCGCTCAACGGACAAAAGGTACGCTAGGGATAACAGGCTGATCGAGTCCAAGAGCTCATATCGACGACTCGGTTTGGCACCTCGATGTCGGCTCATCACATCCTGGGGCTGGAGAAGGTCCCAAGGGTCCGGCTGTTCGCCGGTTAAAGTGGTACGCGAGCTGGGTTCAGAACGTCGCGAGACAGTTCGGTCCTTATCCGCTGTGGGCGCAGGAGATTTGAGGGGTTCGATCCTTAGTACGAGAGGACCGGGATCGTCGGACCACTGGTGTTCCGGTTGTCGTGTCAACGGCAGTGCCGGGTAGCTATGTCCGGAAGAGATAAGCGCTGAAAGCATCTAAGCGCCAAGCTCCTCCCAAGATGAGATCTCCCTGAAGGGTCGTGGTAGACCACCACGTTGATAGGTCACGGGTGTAAGCATGGTAACATGTTCAGCTCAGTGATACTAATATCCCGTTCGGCTTGATCATTTTTCCTTTTCTGTCACTCCCTGCGGCGCATGTCGCCGCAGGGAAACAGGAATCTAAAAATGATTTTTATAAAACGATGCCTGCTTTTAAGTTTGTTTATCCCTATGTGTAGTTGTCAGAGAATATTTTTTGTTCTTTGTCAGTCCCGCGACGGTGATGGTCTTCAGACGCAGAGAAATTTAATTATTAAATTTTTCAGGTCTGGTGATCTCAGCGCAGTGGTCCCACCCGTTCCCATTCCGAACACGGAAGTGAAACACTGCAGCGCCGATGGTAGTGCATCTATAGGTTGTGCGAGAGTAGGTCGTCGCCAGTAATATGAGCCCCGCAGGGTAACCCCTGCGGGGTTCTATTTTTTTATACCGTTCACTTTTCCTCGCATGCTTCACGCAAAAGCGGATGGCACAATGATGGCATCGCGCATCCCGTGCAGCAGTTTTTTATCAGCCGGGCAGATAGTCGCCAGCACACCCCCTAGACGAACCTCTTTGCCCGTGGCAAAATAATACGGACACAGCCGCACACGGCCGCGCATCTGCAACACATCGCCTCCAGCAAAATAAGGATGCTGCACCAGGTGCCCTTTGTGAAAGCGCTGAAGGACATACGGATGCGAGTCGAAACTCCGCACCGCATGACTCACCGCATCGCGCCACGAAATCTGCGATTCATCCTGTCCGATCACCACGCCCCTGCTTCCCCATGCCAACTCAGAGAAGCCGCTGATCTTCAGCACCAGCTCGCGCTCTTTCTGAGAGAAGTCACCGAGTTCATCCCAGCTTTGAATCTCCAACCCGGGAAGAACCGCATGCGGCGGCACTGGCTCCGGATTCACCACCCAGCCATACGGAATGATCTCGCGCAGCTTAAGCCAGTGCTTTTCTCCCAGCTCTCTGCGCCAGAATTCTTGCAGCGGTCGCATCCAAAACAAGGCGAGCCACATCTTTTCTTCAAACAATGGCTTCACCGGCGGAGTCATCTGGGTGTGGCCCCGGCTAAGTGCCGCCAGCAAAGGCTTCGCCACCGGTAAATTCGGCAGGTCAAACAGCTCGAAAAACCGATAGATATTCTCTGGCACATCCAAGGTCTCTGTGGACGCCACACTCCATCTCCCCGCGTCCTCATGCAGCTCCTCCAACTTCCGCACCAACCACCGCATCTCGGGCTCGTAAGTCGCCGACTCTGGCGAGATCATGATCGATCCCTTAGGAAAAATGGATGCGAACCCCTCGAGCATGCCCCGCGAGGAGCCCACGACATCGAAACCTTGGTGAGCGTAAGTTTCATTGAGCCACGCAGTGAGCCCGATCCCGCCAGGCACGCTGTCCAGCTCGGTGAGCGCGTAACCAGTCTCGGTGACGATGAGATCGGGCCGAATGACCTTGGGCAAATCCTCCCGAAATCGTCCTGCCCGCGATAGCTCGATCAGCTCGGGCGGCTTGCCCATATCCAGCAGCCGCGCGATCCATGCTGGCTGTTTGCCTTTGACACTAAGTTGATACAGCAGATTGCACGCACGTTGAAATTTCCACAGGCGGTACCCGATCTTCTCGAGCTCGCTGATCTGGCCTGCCGTGAGCGGGTATGGCTTGGGCGAGCCGAGCCACTCTTTTTCTGCAAATAAACCTTCAGGTGGAAGTGCCGCTCGCAGAGTTGCAAAATCGATCGATGGAAATGGCATACGGGGTGTCGGTAATTAGCTCGCACGCTCGAAGAGGTCAAGAGTCGCACTTCTTCTTTGACACTGGCAACCGCGCAACTCTAGGTTGCCAACTCCATGGAAACACCCATTCATAAAATCCTCGTTGCGGACCCCGTTTCACCCTCAGGCGTGGAAGCATTGTCCACGGGCGGCGGAGTCGAGGTGGTGGTCAATACGGGCCTGAAGGAAGACCAGCTCATCGCGATCATACCGGAGTTCTCCGGCCTGGTCGTGCGCAGCCAGACCAAGGTGACCGCCAAAGTGCTCGCAGCTGCGACGAATCTGCGCGTGATCGGGCGCGCGGGCGTGGGCGTGGATAATGTGGACGTGCCCGCAGCAACCGCTCGCGGGATCATCGTCATGAATACCCCGGGCGGCAACACCATCTCCACTGCGGAACATGCGTTTTCTTTAATGGTCTCCACCGCCCGCAGCATTCCTCAAGCGCATGCCAGCGTGAAGGCAGGAAAATGGGACCGCAAGAGCTTCGAGGGCGTCGAGTTGTACGGCAAGTCACTCGCCGTGCTCGGCATGGGTCGCATCGGTTCAGAACTCTCCCGTCGCGCACTGGCCTTCGGGATGCGAGTGCTCGCCTACGATCCGTATCTCTCCGCTTCCCGAGCGCGCGCATTGCAAGTGGAACTCATGGAGGAACTCGAAACCGCTGTGGCTCAGGCGGATTTTATTTCCCTGCATATGCCGCTGACGCAAGAGACCAGGCACATGCTCGATGCGAAGATGATTGCGAAATGCAAACCCGGTGTCCGCATTATCAACTGCGCACGGGGCGGCCTCGTCTCCGAGCAGGCATTGGGCGATGCACTCCGGTCGGGGCATGTCGCCGCAGCAGCACTCGATGTCTATGAAGTGGAACCGCCTCCCGCCGACTTCCCGCTGCGCGATCTGCCGAATATCGTCTTCACTCCGCATCTCGGCGCATCTACCGCAGAAGCCCAAGAGAGTGTCGGCATCGAAATCGCCGAAGCCATCCGCGCCTGCCTGCTTCACGGCACGATCACCAATGCCGTGAACATGCCGAACATCGATGCCAGAACGCTCCAGCTCATCGGGCCGTATATTTCCTTCGGTGAAAAGTTGGGCCGGTTCCTTTCCCAGCTCGCCCCCAAGCGCTGCACGGAACTGAACATCAACTACAGCGGCAAAGTCAACGAGTCCGACACCACAGCGGTCTCCCGCTCTATCCTCAAAGGCTTCCTGGAAAGCGCAGGCGGCGGCGATGTGAACATGGTCAACGCCCCTGCCATGGCCAAAAACCTCGGCCTCATCGTCAATGAGACCCGCCATAGTTTCACGGAAGAATTTACCGAAGTCGTCGAGATCACCACATGCAACGACGAATCGAAGGTCTCCGTCGCAGGCACATTTTTCGGTGCCAAACCGCGCATCGTAAAAATCAACTCCCGCCACGTGGAAGCCCATCCCGCTGGAGTCCTGCTGGTTCTGGAAAATAACGACCGGCCCGGCATCGTCGGCCACATCGGTAAACTCATGGGCGATCATCGAGTGAACATCGCCAGTATGTCACTGAGCCGGTCGGAGCCCGGTGGCACCGCGCTCACCGTGCTCAACCTCGATTCCGAACCGCCCGCAGAAGTTATGGCAAGCATGACTTCCGATCCGGACATCGTGTCCACCCGCACCATCGTCCTCTAAGGGCTCGAGATGAAACGCATCCTCTCCGGCATCCAGCCCTCGGGCGCACTGCATTTCGGAAATTATTTCGGGATGATGCTTCCCGCGATCCAGTTGCAAGAGCAGGGCGACGCGTTTTATTTCATCGCAGATTACCACGCGCTGACCACAGTCCGCGACCCCGCGTTGCTTCAAAAATATTCACGCGAAGTCGCCGTGGATTTCCTCGCCTGCGGCCTGGACCCGCAGAAAGCCTGCCTCTTCCGCCAGAGCGACGTGCCTGAAGTCACCGAACTCTCGTGGATACTAAGCACAGTGACACCCATGGGCCTCCTGGAGCGATGCCATTCTTACAAGGATAAAGTCTCGCGCGGCATCGTCTCTTCGCACGGCCTATTTGCATATCCCGTGCTCATGGCAGCGGACATTCTGCTTTACGAAAGCGATCTGGTGCCCGTCGGCAAAGACCAGAAACAGCATCTGGAAGTCGCGCGCGACATCGCCGTGAAGATGAATGAGCATTACGGCCCGCTCTTCAAACTGCCAGAAGCTAGCATCCGCGAGGAAGTCGCCACCGTGCGCGGACTCGATGGGCAGAAGATGAGCAAAAGCTACGGCAACACCATCGATATTTTTCTTGAAGAAAAAGTGCTGCGAAAAAAAATCATGAGCATCACCACAGACTCCACCGCAGTCGAAGCGCCTAAGAATCCGGAAGGGTCCACCATTTTGGAGATGTATCGTCTATTCGCGACAGCCGACGAAGTCGCCGCCATGGAACAGGATTTCCGCGCGGGCGGCACCGGCTACGGCGCGTTTAAACAACAACTTTTCGAAAAAATCCTCGCTTCTTTTTCTCAGCAGCGCAGTCGCCGTGCCGAGCTGATCGCCAACCCGGATACCGTCAGCACCGTGCTGGCAGAGGGCGCGGAGAGAGCCTGCAGCGTCGCCCGGCCGGTCTTGCAGCGTGTTCGCCAAGCGGTGGGATTGTGAGCCCCATGGCACTTCACAGCAGCCAGCCAGGGCGTGCGTTTGTCGTCTCCATTCACGACGTCCATCCCGGCACGCAGGAGACGATTGAGCAGATTCTTGCTCAACTGCTAGCAGATGGAGTGAGAAGTTGCTCATTGCTCGTAGTGCCGGATTTTCACAAGACCGCACCCATGCACCAGCATCCGCAATTTATCGACTGGTTGCAGAGGCAGGCCGCAAGCGGCCATGAGATCGTATTGCACGGCTATGCCCATCTGCGAAGCCGACGCAAACGCGAATCTCCCCTTACGCGTTGGATCACGCAGACATACACCACTGGGGAGGGCGAGTTTTACGACATCAGTTTTGAATCGGCTATCCGGAAGATCACCCACGGCCTGGGCATGCTTCGCGATGCGGGAGTATCGCCATCGGGGTTCATCGCGCCCGCATGGCTGCTGAGTACTGCCGCGCAAGAAGCTCTTCGCTCAGTGGGAATGCTATACACCACTACGTTGCGCACCGTCGTCCACCTTCCCACCCAAAGCAAAGCAGTCTCGCAATCGCTGGTGTACAGCGTGCGCAACGCATGGCGTCGGCAGGTAAGCCTCGCGTGGAATGCTTCTCTTTTCCGCAGGGAAAAAAATAATCCCCTTCTGCGTATGGGAATACACCCCGTGGATTTCCGCCATGAAGCGATCTGGAATCAGATTCGGCAGCTAACACAAGCTGCTGCCCGCGATAGAGTCTCCATGACCTATCGTGGCTGGGTACAAGATCATTTCCGCCAATAACCCGAAGCCAAGGCTAATGCAGCTCATATGGAGCAGCTCTGCACTGCGAGCTTCGGGTGATCAGGTGCTGGGAAATAATTGGCCGCATATGCAAACTTCGGCTAGTTTCCCGCATGATTTTTCGTCTTCCTATCCTATGCGTTATTGCGTTTTGCGTAGTGCAGGCGCGTGCAAATGTGCCTGCGGAATGTGGTCAGCTTGTCGTGGCCATCGCTTCGGGGTGGAATCACCACCGGGCACAGCTCGTGGGCATGGAACGCTCAGGGGACACCTGGAAAGCTGCCGGGCCAGTAGTCCCCGTGCTGGTCGGCCGCTCGGGACTGGCTTGGGGGCGTGGTCTGCGCGGGCAACGCCAGGTGGGTCCTCGCAAAGTGGAGGGTGACGGCCGCGCACCCGCAGGTCTTTTTACCATCGGGACTCTATATGGCTACGCGGAAGAGCCGCCCGAAGGCACCACGCTCAGGTACCACCAGGTCACAGCGGCCGATGCATGGATCGACGATGTGCGGCACCCCGACTACAACAAACACGTGCGAATAGACCCGACGAAACCTCCGACATGGTTTGCCAGTCAACGCATGCGTCTGGGCGACGATGCCTACAAATGGAAGCTGGAAATCAGGCATAATTCCGATCCGATCATCGCAGGCGCGGGCAGCGCGATCTTTTTCCATGTCCGGCGCGGTGAGAACCGGGCGACCTCGGGCTGCACCACGATGGAGGAGCAGACGCTGGTGAATCTGATCCAGTGGTTGCGAGCCGATGCGCACCCGCTCTACGTGTTGCTGCCGCGTCAGGAATACTTACGTGTGTGGAAAAGTTGGAACCTGCCCGACCCTGACTCCCTTCCGCCGCAGCTCATGCAGTGACCCATGGCCTCGACTCCTCCTGATCTTCAAAGCATGGTGCAGGATGTGCCGCACAAACCGGGCGTGTACCTCATGCGCGACCGGTTTAATCGCGTCATCTACGTAGGCAAAGCCCGGGACTTGCGCAAGCGGGTGGGCAATTACTTCATGCCTTCGCGCAGGCTGACTGCCGATGCCAAGACGCGGGCGTTGATCGAGAGCATCTGGAGTTTCGAGGTGCACACAGTGCGCAGCGAGTCTGAGGCTCTGCTGCTCGAAGGCAAATTGATCAAAGATTACCGGCCTAAATACAACATCAGCTTCCGCGATGATAAACGTTTCCTTCTGGTCAAGGTGGACGAAAATGAATCCTGGCCACGATTCCGGCTGGCTCGTTTTCGCAAAGATGATGGTGCCCGGTATTTCGGTCCCTATGCGCATGCGGGCGCCCTGCGGCAGACCTTGAATATGATGCGGCGAAAATTCGGCGTACTGACTTTCGGGCGCGGCGAACCGACTCCGCGCGAGTTGAAATACTCCTGCTACCAGGTGCCCTCGCGATTGAGCGATCTCACGGCAGAGCAATATCGCGAGCGTGTGGCCCAGGCGTGTGCTCTGCTAGAGGGTGGGGAAGGCTCGCAGGAGTTAATTCAAAGCCTGCGCAAAGACATGCACGAGGCTGCGGGGGCACTGGATTTTGAAAAAGCCGCAGAATTGCGCAACATGATGCAGGACCTCAAGCGCACCACGAAACCCATGCGGCGGTTCACCCGGATGAGTCTGCCGACAACGATCGATCCTGAGCGAGACCTTGCGGAACTGCAGACCGTGCTGGAGTTGCCTCGCCCGCCTCAAGTGATGGAGTGTTTCGACATTTCAAATATCTCCACCACGCATGTTGTGGCCAGCATGGTTGCGTTCAAGGATGGCGTGCCCGACCGTGCAAA
This sequence comes from uncultured Chthoniobacteraceae bacterium, assembly GCA_965365475.1. GTDB lineage: Bacteria > Verrucomicrobiota > Verrucomicrobiia > Chthoniobacterales > CAKUMP01 > CBDUBV01. The sequence continues at coordinate 7,387 of CBDUBV010000045.1, forward strand.
TTACCGGCGATATCGTATCAAAAGTGTCGCCGGGCAGGATGATTTCGCAAGCATGGCGGAAGTCGTGCAGCGGCGTTACAGCCGGGTGTTGCTCACGCCTGAGGATGCAAAGAAACCGCAGCCTGTGCGATTGCCCGATCTGGTGATTGTGGATGGTGGCAAAGGCCAACTCGGCATGGCAGAACGCGAGTTGCATCGACTCGGGCTGCACGAGTTGCCACTCATCGGCCTCGCCAAAGAGTTCGAGGAAATCTATCGTCCGGGGCATCCGCTGCCCATCCGTCTGCCGGAGAATTCCGGTGCATTGCGGCTCCTGCAACGCATCCGCGACGAAGCACATCGCGTGGCAAATGGTTACCACACATTGCTCATGAAACGTCGTATTTCCGAGAGTGTGCTTGATGATTGCCCCGGTGTAAGTCAGAAAAGAAAACAGGCTTTGCTGCGGGAGTTCGGGTCCATCCAGCGCATCCGCATGGCTGACGAAGAAGCTCTCAGCAAGGTCGAGGGCATCAGTAGTAAACTTGCAGGAAAAATATTGGAGTTTCTTAGAGCCCGCTCATCCACATGATTCGAAGACTATTTCTCCTCTCGCTGCTTCCCGTGTTCGCATGGTCGCAGGATGCTCCCGTGATCACTCCGACCTGGGAGACGCAGACGCATGCGAGGAAATATCTCCTGGGCATACCGGGTCCGCGCGGACAGATCACTGACCGGCACGGTCAGCCCCTGGCGCAGAACCGCGTGGCACACAGCTTGTGCGTGGTGTTTCCATCGCCGCCTACAATGAAAGATGGTGAAGCGATCAGCTATGCGCGGCGACAGATCGACAACGCCGAGCGGATTCTTTCAAAAAAAATTGCGGTCAGCGATGAGGAAATCGTGCGACACTATCGCAGCCGGGCATTGCTGCCGATGGAGATACTGCAGGACCTGCGTCCGGCGGAGATGACCGCGCTCCGGGAGTTGCCGGCCGGACTTTTCCTTCGCCCAGTGTATGTGCGATTCTACCCCAATGGCCACCTCGCGGGACATGTGCTCGGCTATGTGGGGCGGCGCAGTGGGTTGCCTGATCGGCCTTTGCAGAACAACGATCTGCTCTGGGCCGACACGCAAGGGCGCGATGGCTTGGAGCAGGTATTCGACGAGCAACTCTCCGGCAAAGTCGGCCAGATGAATCTCACATTTGATCAGGCAGGCAATCAAATCTCCGAGGTCATCGCGATTCCGCCTGAGCCGGGAAATAATGTGATCACCACGCTCGACGAAGCACTCCAGCGCAAGTGCGAAGAGATATTGGCGAAGAAAGCGCAGCGTGGTGCCATCGTGGTGCTGGACCCGCGCAATGGCGACATCCTCGCGCTGGCTTCGTGGCCCGTGTTTAACCCGAACGATTTCGTGCCGTTTATCTCTTCGGAGCAATACAAAAGGCTGCAGGACGACGAGGATGTGCCGCTGCTTCCCCGCGCTTTCCGCTCGGCTTATCCGCCGGGATCGACTTTCAAGACGTTCTCCGGGCTTGCTGCGCTGGAGAGCAAAGCGGTTTCACCCGGAACTCTGCTGCCCTGCCCGCCTTCGTTTACGCTCGGAAGATTTACTTTTCGGAACTGGAAGAAAGAGCATGCGGGAGATTTGACTTTCGCAGGCGCACTGACGCAGAGCTGCAACACCTGGTTCTATCAAGCTGGGCTCAGGACCGGCGCGAAAGCAATTATCGAGTGGGCGACATCATTGGGGCTCGGGAAGAAGACTGACATACCGCTTCCATCCGAAGCTGAAGGACGCATTCCGACGGATGAATATATGCAGCGGGTTCACAATCGGCGTATCCTCGATGGCGATGTGGTAAATATGTCGATTGGTCAGGGAGACATTCTTGTCACGCCTTTGCAAATGGCGCAGGCCATGGGAGTCATTGCAAATGGAGGCACGCTTTTTCAGTCGCGCCTGGTCAGCCATGTGCAACGACATGGAGATGAAATTATTTCCGCTTACAACGTGCGGGCCAAAGCGAACCTGGCGATCAGCCCGAGCACGATAGCCGAGATTCATCGCGGACTGGTCGATGTGGTGTCCAGCGGCAGCGGCACCGCTTCGCGGGCGCGGGTGCCCGGCGTGCGCGTCGCGGGCAAGACAGGCACCGCGCAATGGGGACCGAAAAATCGACAACGCATCGCGGCGTGGTTCGCGGGATTTGCGCCGGCTGAAAATGCTGAGTTGGCATTTGCCGCAGTGTATGAGGGAGAACCTGGTGTCCGCAGCGTGGGCGGCGGCACCCATGCTGCGCCACTCATCGGAGAACTGCTTAAAGATTATTTTGCCAAACGCAGAGCCGAAAAGTCTGATGGCACTGTAGAACCCGAGCCCGAGCAGGAACCCGAACCGGAATACGAGGAGCCGGGCATCCCGATCATCATCCCGGAATACGATCACTCCAATTGATGAAACCCGGCTCCGTGCCAATCGTGTTGCTTGCGGGCGAGGATGAAGAGCATGCACTCACCGCCATGCTGCGTTTGTGGCATCGCACAGCCCGACGGCACCGGTTGCACATCGCCAATGCCAACTCCATGCCTACGCTGCGTCGATGGGCGCATGCACACGCTGTGCCGTTTTTGAATGCTTTGACCACGAATGTACTGCTGGAGCTGGCCGACACTGGGCCAATTGTGATCGTCGAATCAGACGCGAAGGTTCCGGTGGGATGGATGGCACTGCTGAACCGGGCTGCCGGTCGGGAACCTCACGGTGCACGCGATGGCGACTTCAAGATAGTATGGCTTAATAATGCGCGCTCACATCTCACGCGAGATCGACTACTGACTCGAGCGGCCCAAGTGGTAGAAGCAATAAAAAAAGCGCGTTTTGAAATCGTCCGTTTTGCTGAGGAGGATCAGCTGCAATTGGCCGGGGTGCCGTGCTCGCAGCGTCGAGTATTGACGATTATCCACGATGCAGGCGGCGGCGCAGTGCGCACTTCCGAGGACTTGTGCTCGGCTCTGGCCAAGGCTGGACCCTGGCAGCCTTGGTTGCTGCGGTGCGGATTACTATCGTGGAGATTGGAATGGTTCTCTCCTGATGGTGTGGCGCAATCTGCCAGGCGCTTGAATTTCTCGCGCCACTGGAGGATGGATATGGGGGATGCGGAGCGGGAGGAAAGTTACGCCCACTTGCTGGCAGATCTGGCGCCACACGTCGTTCACGTCCGGCATCTCCTCGGCACGGGCAACTGGCTGCTTCAACGCACGAGTGCAGCGGGCGTTCCCATTGTTTTCTCGCATCACGACTACTATGCAGCGTGTCCCAATGTGGAACTGCTCGACGCCACCGGGGCATGTTGTTTTGGCAATTGCCAACTGCATTTCGCCACGCCATCCCATGGACCCGATTGCGAGCCCACGGGCATATGGGAGTCGCCTCGCCCGATGCTCCGACTGCGACCAGATTGGCGCACGAGCTGGATCGGGCAGCTATCCGCAGCTTTTGTTGCCAGTAAATGCGTGCACGTGACCACCAGTGCTGCGGCTCGGGATATTCTACTGAGCACGTTTCCAGGGATTTCCAATTTCCACATTATTCCACACGGTCGCGATGTCGTGAGAATCGTGTCGTGTGTGAGTGTTCCTCCGGCAACTGATTGTGGTGTGTTGAGTCTGGGGCATCTCACACCTAGCAAAGGGAGTGATCTGCTTTTACAAATTGCTCGTGAGAATGTCGCCGCAGGGTCGCCTTTCACTTTTCATCACCTGGGCGATGCGAATAACGCGGCAGAACTCGAATCCTGCGGAGTGCGGGTGCATGGCCGATATGATCGGGAAAAGCTCGCCGACATCCTGGTCAGCGAGCGATTTTCCTTCGGATTACTGTGTCCGATCTGGCCGGAGACATTCTCCCATACTCTTACTGAAATGTGGGGACTCGGCCTGCCGGTTGTGGCGTCGGCGATGGGCGCGATCGGCGAGCGGGTCGCGGCCGCAGGAGCGGGATGGTTGCTTGATCCAACCCAGCCCGGACAATGGCTGCCGCAGTTGATGCGCATCGCACAGAACCCCGCAGACTGGCAACGCGCGGCGGACGCTGTATCTCAAATCCGGCAATCGGATACCGCGACCATGGCTGGGCACTATGCCGAGTTGTATCTAAATTGCCTGCACCCAGATGGCACGGACAGGTAACTCCAGAGTTGCTCATGCCCCAAATTCGTGGCAGTTTCCGCTCGTTCATGTTTCGTCTCCCTCTCGTTGCGCTTTGCTCTTTGGCATTTCTTTCTGCTTCGGCGGAACAATGCACGCTGTATTGGCCGCATGACCTCACCACGCCTTTGCCCACCTGGATAGGCGCTCCCACACTGGATGCCGACGCGACCTATGCCACGATGCATGTGCCGGTGTCGCGCTTCGCGGCCGGGCCTGATGTGGAGCACGCGGATTTGGCTGTCACAGTTTTTTTTGTCGAACCGCCGGATGGTTTTCTCCGAGCTTACTGGGTCACTTCGGAGGATGAAATCATGCTCTCGCCCAACCTATTTGAAGGCGTGGCGAGCGCGCACCAGCGGACTTTGCTGATCCCGGCGGCATATCTTTCCCAACAAGGCGTGCTCACGCTTCAATCTTCCTCCGATGCCACGCCGGTCTATGCCGTGCAGTTGGAATGGCTGCTGCCGACGACGGTCTCCGCATCCGCCGGTTCCACGCTGGCGCTGGAGCTTGCGACCGGGCAGAGCCTGGCGCACCGCGACCTGGGCGGCGTGGCGTATCTGCCGCTGGCCGAGGGTTGGTCGGAGGATGTGGTGACGGTCGCTCTCTCAGAACGCATCGAGACACTCGCGTCCGGCACGGAATATGTCGTGGCGGTATCTGCTCAGCCGTCCCAAGTGCGTGTGTCCATGCAGCTTGCGGGCGCAGACCTCTCGCAGCCACTGCTGGTGTGGGTGAATGGAAAATATGCGGGGTTTATGAGCATCGATGTTCCGGTGCTTGCGGATCATGGTTATTACGAGGATGAACAGGGGACAAACCGTTACGCAGGCTGGCGTCGGGCTTCGGTGCATGTGGCTGGCGACCGCTTCGTCGAGGGCGATAATTCCGTGCAGTTCGGCTACGCTCAGGAATTGCCAATCAAACTTTCCGCCAAGGATATGATGATGCAACTGCGCTACCCGGAGGGAACTGGTGCCGCGAGACTCGAAGATGGTTCCCTCGCGCTTGGACCTGCGCCGGACTTTATGTCGCTGGAGTCCACTGCTGCGCGCCCTTCTTTTCGCTAGATTTTTTGTATGAAAAAATATTCATCCCGTTCTGCATTTACGCTCATAGAAATCATGCTCGTGGTCACGATCATCGTTGTGCTCATGGGCGCGGCAATCGTGCTGCTACGAGGCAACCTGGAGTTTGCCAAGGATCAACGCGTGGAAGGCGACATCCAGGCGATCACCACGCAACTCAAACTCTACGAGACGATGAATTATTTCCCGCCCACCACGGAACAGGGTTTGCAGGCACTGGTGAGCAAACCTTCCACCGAGCCGGTGCCGCAGCGTTGGCGGCAATTATTAAAAGAAGTCCCGCTCGACCCATGGGGTATGAAATATAACTACCGCAATCCTGGTCGGCGCAACCCTGAGTCGTTTGATTTGTTTTCTTTCGGGCCAGACCGGGTGGAAAGCGACGATGATATTGGGAACTGGTAAATGGCGCGGGTGCAAGCGGAGAGCTTTCACGCTGCTGGAGGTGATTCTTTTCATCCTCATCTTCGTAATGATCGTGGGGTTTCTGGTGCCTGCGATTGCCGGCTCGCTCGGGGGCGAGGACATCCGGCGTGCGGCTTCCATGCTTGAGCGCATGGCGCGCACGGCCCGCACGGAGACGGTGCAGAGCGGACGTGCGACGCAGTTGGTTTTCTACCCGCGCGGACTTGAAATTCGGTCAGCGGTCGCTTCGGATGACCTCGAGGCACCGGAGCTTGGGGCACCTACGCATCTCTGGCCCGAAGGGGTGAAAGCAACCATCCGTCCATGGCCCTCGACGGAATGGATGGAGCCGGAGGAATGGGCATGGGTGTTCCAACCAGGCGGGCTCGTGCAGCCGCTGCAGGTGCGGTTGGAGAGTGGAAAATATTGGATCGAATCGGATTTTAGCCCGCTTACGGCGGAGGTGCGTGAGGAACGGTTTTATCTGCCATGAGAATCGCATCGCGACGCGGGGGATTTCTTCTCATGGAAGTGATGATCGCGGTGGGCATGTTTGCTTTCGGCATTATCGGACTGGCTTCGGCATTGAATCGGATGATGGAGGTGGAGCTGCTCTCGCGGCGTGATCAGCAGGTGCGCATCGAACTGGAATCGCGCTATGCGGAGAGTCGGCTCCTGCCGATGGTGGTGGAAACACGGAGCCTGGGCCGGGACGCGTCTGGCGTGGAATATACGCGGATCGTGGAAGAGGCTGGTCTCGAAACGGAGGAGGGCGTGCCGCTGCAAGGGCTCCTGCGGGTGCGGGTGAATGCGATCGATCCGGCGGATGGTGCGTTGATCAACTTCCTGGAGGTATTTGTCTATGAGGGCTGAGTCCGCGCGCGGAGGCGGGTTTCTCCTGATCGAGGTGGTGCTGGCGATGAGCATCCTGGTGCTGGCGGTGGTGGGTGTTTACAAAATCATGCAAGCGGCATTGGAAACGACTTCGGAAGTGCGGCGTGCGCATCTGCGCGATCAGGAAGTGAATGGCGTGGTCAATCTCCTGCGCAAAACGCTGCGCTCTCTGCCGGGCGATGCGTCCGTCACCACGCGGGCTTCGCAGGAGGCTGTGACGCTGGAGCTGGTGGTTGATAAAAGCCCGTCCGCATTTGCGCTGGGTCCGCAGTCATTTCATTTCGGCTCGCAAGTGCTCTCGGTGCGCCAGCAAGTGGGCGGGCTCTTGAATCTGACATTGCTGTTCGAGCCGGAATTGGGTGCGCTCGGCGAGCCGGTGGTAACGAAGGACCCGCTGCCACCTCCGTTGCCGTTGATCTCTGACTTGCGCGGTGTGGAATGGCGTTTCTACGATGAACGCACCGCTCGCTGGGTGGAACAATGGAACGAACCCTCGGTGCGTCCGCGTCTCATCCAATTCACCATGGGCGTGGCGGGGCGTCCCCTGCCGGTGGTCGCTGTGTTCGAAGTACCACCGGTATCGAGCCAGGCGCGTCCGCCGGGCACGGGTCGCGGCAGCGGACGGCGTCCGCGAGATTCGGATGATGAGCCGCTGGATGCCGATGCGCCGCGCGTGCCGCGCTTGCCCGATGAACAGGGAGAACGCCGGGGTGGCTGGAGCGGGGACGGGTCGAAGCTGTTGGTGCCGGGGCGTAATTCACGGGGGGAGCGGCAATGAGAAGTCGCCAGACTGGTGCCGCGTTATTGATCATGCTCTGGGCGATCGGGCTGCTTTCGGCTGCGGTGATCGCGCTGGCTGTCTATCTGCAAAGCGGCCTGGATGAGGATGTCGCGAACTCCAAGCTTTTCCGTGCGCGACAACTTGCGGAATCCGGGGTGGCGGTGGCGATGCATCCCGTGGTGAAACGGTTCGATCCGCTGTTGCGACGGGAACTTTCTTCCGGGCAGGGCTATGAAGTCACGGTGCGCTCGGAGGGTGCGAGGCTCAACCCCAATGGAATCGCGGCGCGTGAGGACGATGATTTATTTCTCGATCTCTTCGCGCGATGGGGTCTGTCGCTGGAAGAAGCGCAGCAACTCACGGACTCGATCCTGGACTGGATCGACGGGGATGATCTTAAAAGATTGCAGGGAGCGGAGAAGGCAGATTACACCAAATGGGATAAACCTCAGTATCCGCGCGACCGGCCTCTGGAGTCCATCGATGAAATGGCAGAGATTGCCGGGATGGACATGCTGGCGAAAGTAAAGCCCGATTGGCGGGAATATTTTACCGTGTGGAGTCAGGGCAAAATCGATGTGAACTCAGCCAACGCAGAAATATTGGAAATAGCGACCGGCTCCCGCCCCGAGGCTGTGGAATCGCTGCTGCGCACGCGCATGGGCATCGATGGCGTGCCGGACACGGAGGACGATTACACTTTTCAAGACCTGGGCGAGGTGCGCACGGCGTTGGGAATGAGCGAGGCGGAGTTCGATCTGATCGCGGACCGGCTGTCGGTGAGCGATGCGTTGCAGCGCATCGAGAGCGTGGGCTGGCTGGGCGATTTCCGCAAACGGGTCTCTGTCGTGGTGCGTAAAGAAGATGCCCGCAGCAGCATCCTAACCTGGCTGGAGCAATAATGGGAACTCCTGCCGATCAACTCATCCTCCCGGGCGCGGACTCGTGGGAATCGTGGCCGGCGAGTGCCAATGGCGCGCCATCGATTGCCACCGTGCTGTCGGATCCATCGCAGGAAGGCGGGAAGGTATTGGCACTTGGCATCCCCACGCGCTATCTCACCGCAGTGCCGCTGTGGCTGGTCAAGGCCGATCCGGCTTTGTACCCCGACATGATCCGGTTGCAATTGGAACGGCGTGGACTGCTCAGCGGGGGCGCACGTTTTCGTTGGAAACAGGTCACTCAGACCGACGACCGCGTGTTGTTCCTGGCTTGTCTTCTAAGCAATCGGACCCCGGCGGAAATTCATGTGGAAGATGCCCAGCGGTTCGAGCCGTCACCGAGCTTGCGTCGTGTGCCGGGTGAACGCCTGGTGCTCATGCGAGAGTCGGGGCGTCTCGTGGCGATGTGCTCGATCCAGGAACAGCTCGCGGCATTCCAATGCCTCGGCGATGGCCAGGTGACCCCGGACACCGCCGCCGAGATTCAAGGCATGCTCCTGCAACTCGGTGAAGAACAGGTATTGCCGCGCTGTGGCAGCATCGTGGCCTGGTGCGAACTCTCGCCGCAGGAGCGGCAGATGCTAACGCAGAAGACCGGGCTGGAAGTCGGCCAGTCTGCTGCGCCAGCACCGGAGCTGCCTGAGGAGAGTTGGGAACTGACACCGCCAGCCGTGCTCGAAGCGCGTGAGACCCGTCGCAAACGCGAGTCTCAACGCCGTTGGATCGCGATTGCAGGCGGAGCCTGGCTGCTCCTGGCAATCGCTGTGGCGGCGCATTTTTTCTGGCTCTATCTGCAAGCACGCGAGCTGCGCAGCAATGTGCAAGCCACGGCTCCCACGGTGGAAAGATTACGACTGGCTGCCGAGACATGGCGCGCTTTGGAGCCCGCGATCGAGCCGGACTTGTACCCTGTGGAGCGGCTGCACCGGGCTGCGCGTTTGCTGCCTGAGGACGGTGTTCGGTTCACGTTGTATGATCAACGCGTAAGTGCATTTCTCATCCGTGGCGAGGCGAAGAACGCTCCAGCCGCGTTCCAATACCGCGACAGTCTGGAGAAGGACCCGGACTGGGCTGGCTATACGTGGCTGATGCCGCAACCGCGTTTATTACCAAACAATTCCGCTCAATTCGTACTGGAGGGCTCCCGTGGCTATGCGCCAACTGACACCCAATGAAAAACGCCTGAGCTGGGTGCTCGCCGCCAGCGTGTTCATCATCGTGAACCTGGTGGGTATCTCGTTCTACATGGGCCGCGCACGGGCGATGCAGGCGGAGATCGCCGCATTGCGCAACCAGCGCACGGAAGCGGAGGTGTGGATGGCAGACCGCGAGTTCTGGGAGGCACGGGCTGCGTGGCTCAAGGAACATCAACCGCCCCGGCCCAGCGGCAGCGATGCATCGAGCGAATTGCTCCAGGAGATTCAACGCTCGACCAACGCGGCGGGGCTCACCATTTTAACCCAATCACTGCAAGACCCCAATCCGCAGCCTGGTTATTACGAGGTCGCGATCCGATTGCAGCTCAGTGGTTCGTTGGAGAGTCTGGTGAAATGGCTTGCGCAATTGCAGAAGCCGACAGCGTTCTATGCGATCCCGTCTTTTAATTTGAAAAGCGACAAGGAACCCCCGAATGTCATCTGCGATCTGGTCGTGGCCCGCTGGCACGCACCCTCAACGCCATGAAATTCCTTCTCTTATTCCTTGGCTTCGGCGCGGTGACGCCCTCCTGGGCTCAGGAGACATTTACTCCGCCCGTGCCGTATGAGACCGCGCGCTACGAGATGCTGTGGAAAAAATCTCCGTTCACCCTGGCCAGCACGGAAGAGATCGTCACCGCTGGGTTTGCAGACAATCTAATCCTCATGGGCGTGGCGCGCATCGGCGATCAAGCGATCGCCACCGTCATGGACCGCAGCACTTCACAACGCCAGACCGTGACGATGAATCCCAACGCGCAAGGCTTGCGCTTGATCAGCGTGGGAGACATGAGTAGTCCGCTCAAAGCAAGCGTCCGCGTGCAGCTTGGCAGCGAGACCGCAGAGATTCGCTTCGATCCCATGCTCGTGCAAAGCGGTCCCGCGCCCGGTGTGCCGCAAGTGCCCGTCGTGCCCGGCCAGCCACCTCGCCCTGGGCAACCCGTCCCAGCCATACAAATTCCCAACACTCCCCAGCGGGCGAACCCCGCATCCGGCACGATCGTTCCGCCTCCGCCAGCTAGAACCGGCGGCCGTCGGCGTGTGATCATTCCCAATCAGCCACCCAATTAACCCGCGATGCTACTTACTCGACTACTTTTTCTTCTCAGTGCCATGGCGTTGACCTCGTCGCTCATCGCACAGATTGCTCCCCCTCCGTCCGTGCCTCCCACGCGACCGCCTGCACCCGTGGACAGCTCTGCCATTCCCACGCCACCGGCTGTGCCCGCCACCTCCGGCGCAGGCGCGGAGATGGTGCAACTCCAATTCCCGAATAATCCCATCGACGACATCCTGGCGTTATACGAGACGCTCACCGGCGTGCAGCTCATCCGCGACGCCAACCTCGCGGGCGCCAATATCAGCATCTCCGTGCCCGAACAAGTGACCCGGCAACGCGCGATCCAGTTGATCGAAGCCTCACTCCTGCTTAACGGATACGCCTTCGTGCCAGCCGGGGAGAACATGGTGAAAATCCTCAACACGCAAGCTGGCAAACAACCGCGCAGTGAAGGCGTCACGCTGTATGCAAATGCTTCCAGCCTGCCGGCGGGCGAAGAAGTGGTGAGCTATTTCATGCAACTGCGCTACATCACGCCGGATGAAGCATTTCCCATTTTTCAAAACCATGTTCCGCTGCATTCCTACGGCAGCATCGTGCCGGTGCCGACTGCGCAGGCATTGCTCATCACGGAAAACAGCACGATCATCCGCCAACTGGTGGCCCTGCGCGAGTTGATCGATGTGCCCCCTGCGGAAGTGGTCACCGAGTTCGTGCAGCTCAATCGCGCCAACGCCGAGCGCGTGGCGGAATCCATCAATCAGCTCCTTGAAGCTCGCAAAGCGGGGCTTGCCACGACCGGGCGTCCCGGCGGAGGTGGCGGCGGCGCGGTGCCGCCCCCGCCCGACGGTTCGGGCAATGTGCCCGTCGCAGTGCCTTCCGGCGGGACGAATCTCACCCCGTCCGGCCTGGCTCTGAGCGATGCCCAAGTGCTGGCCGATCCGCGCACCAACCGGATCATCATCATGACGCGGCCATTGAATCTGGTGTACCTGCGGAGCCTCGTGTTGCGGTTCGATGAAGCAGTGGACCTCATGGACCCATTTGAGCGGTCGTTGCGCTACGTGGCAGCGAGCGACGTGCTGCCCGTGCTCGGCGCCTTGCTGGCCGAGACGGAAGAAGACCGCTCGCGCGTGCCCACCTCACCTCAGGATGGCGGAGACTCGCGCCAGGCCAACACCGGCGGGGGCGGGCGGGGCGGCGGCCTGGGAGGCGGGTCCGGTAGTGGCGTGGGCGGCAACATCGAGGATCGGCTGGCCGCGCCCACTGGCAGCACCGCGCCGGAATCCATCAATGTCGGTTCCACCACGCTCATCGCGGACCGGCGTGCCAATTCCATTCTGGTGTTGGGTCCGCCCGAAAGCCGACAGAAAGTAGCCACCATCCTGGACCGGCTCGATACCCGGCCTCTGCAGGTGTACCTCTCCACGGTGATCGGCCAGCTTACCGTGGGCCGCGGACAGGAGTTCGGAGTCGATGTGTTGCAAAAATTTTCCACCAACAGCAGCACCAGCTCCGGCATTGCAGGAAGCTTGCGCACACGCAGCGGTGCGCTGGATACCATCGTGGACCCCACCACGCTCATCGAAGCGGCGGCGTTCCCTCTGCCCGCGGGTCTCACTTTGTATGGCGCGTTCGATGACGTGCTCGATGTGTATGTAAAAGCCTTGCAGACCAGCAACAGATTCCGCGTGCTCTCGCGGCCCACCATTTACACCGCGAATAATAAAAAAGCCGTGATCCTCTCGGGCCAGAAAGTCGCGGTGCCCACATCCACGCTCAGCAGCCTGAACAATACCGGCAATGACAACGTGGCCGTGACCTCCAACATCCAATACCAGGACGTGGTATTGAAACTGGAAGTCGTCCCGCTGATAAATAGCGAGCGCGAGATCACGCTCGAGATCGCGCAGCAGAACGACTCAGTCGTGGGTGAGCAAGTCATCGCGGGTAACGCCATCCCCACGATCGGCACCCAACAGATCAACACCACCGTCACGGTCCCGAACCGTTCCACCATCGTGCTGGGCGGTCTGGTGACCGATTCCAAAAATCGCAGCCTGTCCGGAATCCCGTTTTTGCAGAACATTCCGCTGCTCGGGTATTTATTCCGGCAGACCCAGGACAGGAAGGAACGCTCCGAACTCATCGTGCTTTTGCAACCGACCGTCGTGGAGCTGCCTTCGGAGATCGTGGAGGAAAGCTATGAAGAACAAAGCATGAGCAAAGTGGGTCAAAGTATCCGGCGCACGGAATTTGCCCTGCCGCCATCCGACCCGGAGTTCGATCAGAAAAGCATGATCGAGCCCGAGTCGCCGTTTATGAATCCCGAACGCGGCGCCTGGAACGGGGGGAGCCCCGGGAGGTAATATGAATACAGTATTCTTCGAAATACCGATATTCGGAATTGAAATGACGCCCTGGAAAGCGATCGGATTTCTGGGCGTATTTTTGTTTACGTCCCGGTGGTTTGTTCAAATGCTGGCGTCGCGCCGGGCTGGACGTCCGGTCGTGCCGGTGATGTTTTGGTACCTGAGCATTGCAGGAGCATTTCTGTGCCTGGCCTATTTTATCTGGGGAAAAAACGATTCCGTGGGAGTGATGGGCTACGCATTCCCAGCTGGAGTCTCGATCTACAATCTCATGCTCCACATCCGCCATTCCAAACAGGCCGCGTGATTCCCACGGCGCGGGCATCCTGCCCTCTCTCTCGGCCGTATCCTGCCGACCAGTTCCCTTCATAAAACCTGTCCCAGCGTCACAGGCTATCCCACGGGGTATCCGCCCCGGGCACCCCGCGCCGCTTCATCACATGCGTGTAGATCATCGTGGTCTCCACACTGGAATGCCCAGGCAATTCCTGCACCGGCGCATGTCCGCTCCACCCTCCAGCATGTGAGTTGCAAACAAATGCCGCAGCGCATGCGGCTTGACCCACTTCGTTATTCCCGCCGTTCACGCCGCCTTCCGCATCACCCGCCCCATGCCCGATTTATGCACATGATGACTCCGCACCGAACCCGCCTCTCGGGGATCGATGCTGCGTGACTTGGCGGGAAAGACCCAGAACCACTCCCAGCTCACAGGTGCCCTCGGAAATTTTCGCCTCAGCCCCTCGGGCATCCATACTCCCGCCACCCCCATCGCCCGATCCCGTTCCCAGCGACCGCGTGCCTCCTTGATCTGCGC